>NZ_JBKFAV010000027.1:0-91198 GCF_053345825.1 Methylobacterium sp. C33D | reverse complement strand
GCCGGGCGGGCGGCTGTCGCTGCAGAAGCACTACCACCGGGCCGAGCACTGGGTGGTGGTGCGCGGCACCGCCGAGGTCACGATCGACGAGCGGGTGGTGCTCGTCCACGAGAACGAGGCGGTCTACCTGCCGATCGGCTCGATGCACAGGCTGGCCAACCCCGGCAAGATCCCCCTGGAGCTGATCGAGGTCCAGGTCGGCTCCTACACCGGCGAGGACGACATCATCCGCGTCGAGGACATCTACGGGCGCTGAGCCCGGGCCGGGCAGCCTGCGACCCGATCGCCCGCGGGCCGCCAGGAACATGCGGCCGCCCCGATCGATAGCCCAGCGTGTGGCCGCTCCCGTGCGGCCGCGCCGCAGCGTCGGGGACACCGCATGAAGCACAAGCCGCTCCGCGAGCAGGTCGTCGTGATCACCGGCGCCTCGTCGGGCATCGGCCTCGCCACCGCCCGGATGGCGGCCGAGCGCGGCGCCCGGGTGGTGCTGGCGGCGCGCAGCGGCGACGCCCTGGCGCGCATCCGGGCCGAGATCGAGGGCGTCGGCGGCAAGGCGATCGACGTCGTCGCCGATGTCGGCCGGCGGGCCGACGTGCAGGCGGTCGCCGACCGGGCCGAGGCCACCTTCGGCGGCTTCGACACCTGGGTGAACGTGGCGGGCGGCTCGATCTACGGCCGGCTGCGCGAGATCAGCGATGCCGATCACGAGCGCCTGATCCAGACGAACTTCTGGGGAACGGTCTACGGCTCCCTGGTGGCGACCGAGCACCTGCGCCGGCACGGGGGCGCCCTCATCAATGTCGGCAGCATCGCGTCCGACCTCGCCTTCCCGTTCCAGGGCATGTACGCGGCCTCGAAACACGCCGTGAAGGGCTTCACCGACGCCCTGCGCATGGAGCTGATGGACGAGAACGCGCCGATCTCGGTGACGCTGATCAAGCCGGCCTCGATCGACACGCCCCTGCCCCAGCGGGCGCGCAACTACATGGACCGCGAGCCGAGCCTGCCGCCGCCGATCTACCCGCCGGAGGAGGTGGCGAACGCCATCCTGCACGCGGCGGTGCACCCGCAGCGCGACATCTTCGTGGGCGGGGCCGGCAAGGCCTTCGTGGCCGGCAAGGAGTTCGCCCCCGGCGCCTACGACTACCTCGGCCCGGCGATCATCGCGCTGCAGAAGCGCGGGAGCGCGCCGCGCAACCCTGACGGCGCCCTGCACGCGCCGGTGGCGGCGGGCGAGACGCGGGGCGACCCGCCCGTCCCGGTCATGCGGACCAGCGCCTATACCCGCGCGACCCTGCACCCCCTCGCGGCGGCGGCCGGCCTCCTCGGCGTCGGCGCGGCCACGGCCTTCGCGGTGCTCGGCACCTCGACCGGACGGCGGCGGCGGCTCTAGTGGCCGTCGCGACGGAGCCCCTGCCCGGGCCCGCCCGGCCTGCGCGGGAGGATGGGACCGGCGCCGAGGCCGATCCCCGGATCGTGCCGCGCCGGGTCGTGTCCCTGGCCGACGACCGGACGATCGCCTACGCGCAGACCGGCGCCGGGCCGGACCTCGTGGCGATCCACGGCACGCTGATGTGCCTGGAGGACGTCTGGCTCGGCCCCGTGCCGGCGCTGACCGCGCATTTCCGCGTGCTCGCGGTCGACCGCCCGGGCCACGGCTTCAGCCGGCGCCCGCGCGGCGGCGCGGCCGACATCTGGGATCAGGCGGCCTCCATCCGGGAGGCCGTGCGGCGCCTCGGCCTGGAGCGCCCGGTCATCCTGGGCCACTCCTTCGGCGCCGCCGTCGCCCTCGCCTACGGCATGCTCCATCCGGACGAGGTGGCCGGCATCGTCGCCCTCGCGCCGATCTGCTTCCCCGAGCCGCGGCTGGAGCAGGTGCTGTTCGGGCCGCGGGCGCTGCCGTTCGGCGGCGAAGCGCTCTCGGCGCTCCTGGGCGCGAGCAGCGACCGGGCGCTGCTCCCGCTCCTGTGGAACGCGATGTTCTTCCCCGAGGCGATGCCGCCGCGCTTCGCGCGGGACTTCCCCTTCGCCCTCGCGGGCCGCCCGGCGCAGATCACCGCCGAGGGTGAGGATGCGGGCTGGCTCTGGCCGGGGCTGGCGCGCAGCGTCCTCGGCTACCCGGCCCTGCGCCGGCCCACGCGCATCCTGGGCGGCGGCGCCGACCTGGTCGTGAACACCGACCTGCACGGCCGGCGGGCGGCCAGCCTGATCCCCGGGGCGCAGTTCGAGCGCCTGGCGGGGGCCGGCCACATGCTGCATCATCGTCAGACCGACGCGGTCGTGCGCGCGGCGCTGGCCGTCCGCTCGGCCGCCTGACGCCCCGCGAGCGGGGCCATCGTCAGCGGATGAGCGCCTTGATCTGCTGCTTGGCGCCCGCCTTCAGACGGGCGAGGCCGCCGCGGGCCTGCCGCTCGCGCTCCTGCCGCAGCGTGCGCTTCTCGGCGTTCCAGGGATGCTCGTGCCGGAGGGTGTGCTCCGGCGCGCGGACGCCGAAGCCGAGGGCGTAGGCGCGCCGCGGTCCGGCGCTGAGATTCGGCCCGGCGCAGTGCAGGGTCCGGCAATCGTGGAAGGTGGCGCCGCCGGCCGGCAGCGGACAGGGGACCGCGCGCTCCACCGGAACCCCGAGGGCCTCGAGCCCGTGGATCCGCGGATCGCCGCCGATGCTGCGATGGGGGAGGAGCGGCTCCCGGTGGCTTCCCGGGACGTAGAGCATGCAGCCGTTCTCCGGCGACACGTCCTGCAGGGGCATCCAGACCGTGATCGCCCGGTAATTGGTGTAGGCGGCGTAGAACGCCTCGTCCTGGTGCCACGCGGTCGCCGCGCCGATCTTCGGCGGCTTGCGGATCGCGTGCTCGAAGACCAGGGCCGCGCGGCCCCCCAGGAGCTGGCGCGCCATGGCCAGGGCGTTGGCCCGGAACAGGATGTCCCGGAGAAGCGGCTCGAACCGGGACGGATTGAGGAGCTGGGGCGAGCGCGCCTCGCTGGCGCCGCGGTCGACGTCGACGAGGTCGAACAGGCTCCCGTCCTTCCAGCCCCGCGCCTCCTCGAACAGGCGGTCATAGGCGCCGCGCAGCGTGTCGAGTTCCTCGGCAGTGGTGATCGCCGGGACGGTGACGAACCCGTCGCGCCGGAACGCGGCGATCTCGTCGTCGCTCAGGAGCCGCGTCGGGGTGCGCGCCGCCGCCCGGTGTCCCACGATCCAGCCGACGAGCCGCGACCGCGCCGCGGCCACGCGGGCGGAGAGGCCGTTTCCGGCCTCGGCGACGTCGAGCCCCAGGCGATCTGGAATCGTGACCGGCATCGCACCCTCCGCTTCGAAATGATCACGTCACGATGCCCACGTTTATTTCAGGGCTTACAGTACCTATTCTTAGGTACACCTAGTCATTCCGGCTTCAGGCATTCGGATTCAGCTTCGCCTCACACCACCTCCAGTTGAGATCGTCGGGGACAGCTCTTACCAGGGCCGAGCGCGGGTGTTGGCCGCCGACGTCGATCCCGCTGACGCGAGACGCCCGGTGCGGGAGCACCGCGCCGCGCCGATGCATCGCATTGATCGCATGTCCGAAACCCTTTTCTTTCATGGCCGATATTTAATGCAGCTCTTGGACGTATTGGCGAGTTCATTCCGCGATCGAAGCGATCATTACGGTCCGATTACTCGGAGAAAAATCATGAATATTTTAACGAAAGCTGCCGCGGCCGCGACCCTGGCGGCCCTGCCGGTCTCGGGCGCGCAGGCGATGCCGGTCCCGGCCGATCCGGGCCTCGCGGCGCCGATCACCCTGGTGGCGGGGGGATGCGGGCCGGGCGCCTGGCGCGGCCCCTGGGGCCACTGCCGCAGCACACCCTATGTCGGGCCGCTGCCCGGCGGCTGGTACCAAGTCCGTGCGGGGAACGGCTGCCCGCCCGGCTACTGGCGCGGACCGTGGGGCCATTGCCGCAACACGCCGTATCACGGACCGCTGCCGAACGGCGGCTACCGGTAGCCGCGGCGACGCCGGAGCGCTGGTGGGCGGTGAGGGACTCGAACCCCCGACCCTCTCCGTGTAAAGGAGACGCTCTACCAACTGAGCTAACCGCCCGGCCGGCGACCGTTACGGCATGGCGCCGGTCCGGTGCAAGGGTCCCCGCCCCGGATCCGCGTCAGGGGTCGATGGGCCGCGCCGCGAGGGCGTGGGACAGGCCGAGCGCCGCCACGAATTGCACAGCATCGGCTCCCGGGCCGCGCCACCGGTGACGATGCCGAATCGGCCGGCCGCGGCGGCCTCGCGGCAGGCCGCCTCCGGCATGCCGATCACCGGGCGCCGAACCGGCCGCGACGGCGCGCAGCTCCGCCCGGTCGCCGATCTGCCCGCGGACATGGCCGGCAACGAGGTCGGTGCCGTGCGCGCTGGTGTTCAGGTTGATCAGCAGGACGCGCATCCGCGTCTCCGCGCCCGTATGCGCCCACGAAAAAGCCCCCGGCGCGCGGGGCGCCGGGGGCTCGTCTCGATCCGTCAGGCGGTTCAGTGGGCCACGAAGGCCGCGCCGTCCTCGTCGGTCCGGGCGGGCTTGGCCACGGGCAGCGGCTCCTCCCACTCGATCGCGACCGGCTGGCGGACCAGCGCCTTCTCCAGCACCTGGTCCATCCGCGAGACCGGGATGATCTCCAGCCCGTTCTTCACGCTGTCGGGCACCTCGGCGATGTCCTTGGCGTTCTCCTCGGGGATCAGCACCGTCTTGATGCCGCCGCGGAGCGCGGCGAGCAGCTTCTCCTTGAGGCCGCCGATCGGCAGGACCCGGCCGCGGAGCGTCACCTCGCCGGTCATCGCGACGTCGCGGCGGACCGGGATCCCGGTCAGCGTCGAGATGATCGCGGTGGCCATGGCGATGCCGGCCGACGGACCGTCCTTCGGGGTCGCCCCTTCCGGCACGTGGACGTGGATGTCGCGCCGGTCGAACAGCGGCGGCTCGATCCCGAAATCGATCGCCCGGGAGCGGACGTAGCTCGCCGCCGCCGAGATCGACTCCTTCATCACGTCCTTCAGGTTGCCGGTGACCGTCATCTTGCCCTTGCCAGGCATCATGACGCCCTCGATCGTCAGCAGCTCGCCGCCGACCTCGGTCCAGGCCAGACCCGTCACCACGCCGACCTGATCGTCCGCGTCGATCTCGCCGTAGCGGAACTTCGGCGGGCCGAGGAAGACCGGAAGGGTCTCCACGTTCACCGCGACCGACTTGGTCTTGGTGATCAGGATCTCCTTCACCGCCTTGCGGATCAGGTTGGACAGCTCGCGCTCCAAGTTGCGGACGCCAGCCTCGCGCGTGTAGCGGCGGACCAGCATCATCAGGCCGTCGTCGTCGATCGACCACTCGTGCGTCCCGAGGCCGTGCTTCTTCAAGGCGTTCGGGATCAGGTGCTTGCGCGCGATCTCGACCTTCTCCTCCTCGGTGTATCCGGCGATGCGGATCACCTCCATCCGGTCCATGAGCGGGCCCGGGATGTTGAGGGTGTTGGCCGTGGTCACGAACATCACGTTCGAGAGGTCGTAATCAACCTCCAGGTAGTGGTCGTTGAAGGTGCTGTTCTGCTCAGGGTCGAGCACCTCGAGGAGCGCCGCCGACGGATCGCCGCGGAAGTCCATGCCCATCTTGTCGATCTCGTCGAGCAGGATGAGCGGGTTCGAGGTCTTGGCCTTGCGCATCGACTGCACGATCTTGCCGGGCATCGAGCCGATATAGGTCCGGCGGTGACCGCGGATCTCGGCCTCGTCGCGCACGCCGCCGAGCGACATCCGGACGAATTCGCGCCCCGTCGCCTTCGCGATCGACTTGCCGAGCGAGGTCTTGCCGACGCCGGGAGGACCGACGAGGCACAGGATCGGGCCGGTGAGCTTGTTCGCCCGCTGCTGCACGGCGAGGTACTCGACGATCCGCTCCTTGACCTTGTCGAGGCCGAAATGGTCCTCGTCGAGCAGCGCCTGGGCGCCGAGCAGGTCCTTCTTGATCTTCGAGCGCTTGCCCCACGGGATGCCGAGCATCCAGTCGAGGTAGTTGCGCACGACGGTCGCCTCCGCCGACATCGGCGACATCTGGCGCAGCTTCTTCAGCTCGGCCGTCGCCTTGTCGCGGGCCTCCTTGGAGAGCTTGGTCTTCTCGATCTTCTCCTCGAGCTCGGCCAGCTCGTCGCGGCCGTCCTCGGAGTCGCCCAGCTCCTTCTGGATCGCCTTCATCTGCTCGTTCAGGTAGTACTCGCGCTGGGTCTTCTCCATCTGCCGCTTGACGCGGGTCCGGATGCGCTTCTCCACCTGGAGCACGGAGATCTCGCTCTCCATCAGAGACAGCACGCGCTCGAGGCGCTGCGCCACCGTGGGGGTCTCGAGGATGCCCTGCTTGTCGGAGATCTTGACGAGCAGGTGCGAGCCGATCGTGTCGGCGAGCTTGGACGGCTCGTCGATCTGGGTCACGGCGGAGACGACCTCGGGCGAGATCTTCTTGTTCAGCTTGACGTAGTTCTCGAACTCCGAGAGCACGGAGCGCGCGAGCGCCTCGGCCTCGACGCGGTCGCCGAGCTCGTCGTGGAGCGCCTCGGCGGTCGCCTCGTAGAACTCGTCCGAGCGAGTGAAATCCACGACCTTCGCGCGGCCGACGCCCTCGACCAGCACCTTCACGGTGCCGTCGGGCAGCTTCAGCAGCTGGAGCACGGAGGCGAGGGTGCCGATCTTGTAGATCGCGTCGGTCGCCGGGTCGTCGTCGCCCGCGTTGATCTGGGTGGCGAGCAGGATGTGGCGGTCGGTGCGCACCGCCTCCTCGAGGGCGCGGATCGACTTCTCGCGGCCCACGAACAGGGGCACGATCATGTGCGGGAAGACGACGATGTCGCGCAGGGGGAGGACGGCGTAGGAGCCCGTCGAGCCCGGGACCACCGGCTGGCGCGATTTCGACTGTGACATGCTGACTTCCTCTCAGGGACGCCCGGGTTCGCCGCCTCCATGCACGGAGCGCGCCTACAGCCAGGGGCCGACCGGGCCGCGAGGGTCGGGGCTTTCTGGGACTTTGCGGCTGGTAACGCGGACCGAACCTCGAAGGAGCGTGCGGCCACCGCGCTGAGCCTGAGGTGGCTGCGGGGGAGACCGTTTTCAAGACGGTCCCCGCAGCGCGCCCGGCCGTGAGCCGGGCGCTTAGTGCAACCCTTCCAAGCGCTTACGCGCTGACGCTGGCGGGCGCGTCCTTGCTGCGGTCGCCGTGGATGTAGAGGGGGCGCGACTTGCCCTCCACCACCTCCGGGCCGATGACCACCTGCTCCACGGACTCGAGGCCCGGCAGGTCGTACATCGTGTCGAGCAGGATCGTCTCCAGGATGGAGCGCAGGCCGCGGGCGCCGGTCTTCCGCTCGATCGCCTTGCGGGCCACGAGCGACAGCGCCTCGTCCTGGAAGGTCAGGTCGACGTTCTCCATCTCGAACAGCCGCTGGTACTGCTTGACCAGGGCGTTCTTCGGCTCCTGCAGGATCTTCTTCAGCGCGGCCTCGTCGAGGTCCTCCAGCGTCGCCAGGACCGGCAGGCGGCCGACGAACTCGGGGATGAGGCCGAACTTCAGCAGATCCTCCGGCTCGACCGAGCGGAAGATCTCGCCGGTGCGGCGGTCGTCCGGGGCCTGCACGGTCGCGCCGAAGCCGATCGAGGTGCCCTTGCCGCGCTGGGAGATGATCCGCTCCAGCCCCGCGAAGGCGCCGCCGCAGATGAACAGGATGTTGGTGGTGTCGACCTGCAGGAATTCCTGCTGCGGGTGCTTCCGGCCACCCTGGGGCGGGACGGAGGCGACCGTGCCCTCCATGATCTTCAGGAGCGCCTGCTGAACGCCCTCGCCCGACACGTCGCGGGTGATCGACGGGTTGTCGGACTTGCGGGAGATCTTGTCGATCTCGTCGATGTAGACGATGCCCCGCTGCGCCCGCTCGACGTTGTAGTCCGAGGCCTGGAGCAGCTTGAGGATGATGTTCTCGACGTCCTCACCGACGTAGCCGGCCTCGGTCAGCGTCGTGGCGTCCGCCATGGTGAACGGCACGTCCAGGATGCGGGCGAGCGTCTGCGCGAGCAGCGTCTTGCCCGAGCCGGTCGGCCCGATCAGCATGATGTTGGACTTGGCCAGCTCGACGTCGTTGTGCTTCGTCGCGTGGGCGAGCCGCTTGTAGTGGTTGTGCACCGCGACCGAGAGGACCTTCTTCGCGAAGTCCTGGCCGATGACGTAATCGTCGAGGACGCGGCGGATCTCCTTGGGGGTCGGCACGCCGTCGCGGCTCTTCACCAGCGAGGATTTCGACTCCTCGCGGATGATGTCCATGCACAGCTCGACGCACTCGTCGCAGATGAACACCGTGGGGCCGGCGATCAGCTTGCGGACCTCGTGCTGGCTCTTGCCGCAGAACGAGCAATACAGCGTGCTCTTCGAGTCGTTGCCGCCAGTCTTGCTCATATCGGTCTCCGATTCCTCGCATCCGCAGCCGGCAAGGGGCGGACGCGCATCGCATGAATGTAGGGGGCCCGTTTAAAGAAACAGTGTGCTGCGCGCCTTTGACCGAAGGGCCCGAACCTCGATGCAAACACGCTGCCGCGGCGGGATCAAGGCCGCGCCGCGGCGGTCAGGCGACGCGGGCCGGTCAGGCGGCCGCCGGCTCGGGGCGCTTCTCGATCACCTCGTCGATGAGCCCGAACTCCTTGGCCGCGTCGGCGGTCATGAAGTTGTCGCGCTCCAGCGCCGTGTGGATCGTGTCGTAGTCGCGGCCGGTATGCTTCACGTAGATCTCGTTCAGGCGCCGCTTCAGCGCCTCGATCTCGCGGGCGTGGATCAGGATGTCGGTCGCCTGGCCCTGGAAGCCGCCGGACGGCTGGTGGACCATGATCCGGGCATTCGGCAGGGCGAAGCGGTGGCCCGGCTCGCCGGCGGTGAGCAGCAGGGAGCCCATCGAGGCGGCCTGGCCGACGCAGAGGGTCGTCACCGGGCAGCGGATGAACTGCATCGTGTCGTAGATCGACAGGCCCGAGGTGACCACGCCGCCGGGGGAGTTGATGTAGAAGGAGATCTCCTTCTTCGGGTTCTCCGCCTCGAGGAACAGCAGCTGCGCCACGATCAGCGACGCGCCGTAATCCTCCACGGGGCCGGTGAGGAAGATGATGCGCTCGCGGAGCAGGCGGGAGTAGATGTCGAAGGCGCGCTCGCCGCGGCTCGACTGCTCGACGACCATCGGCACGAGCGCGTTGTTGTAGACGTCGATCGGATCTCTCATCTCGTCCTGCCCCGGAGTGAGGCCCGGGGCTGCCGCGAATCAGGGCAGCCCCGGGCATGTCAGCGAACACCGGCGATGCTTAACCATCGCCTAACCCTTGCCCGCCGTCCTGGGACAGAGCGGGACTCAGTCGGCCTTGGCTTCGGTCTTGGCGTCGGTCTTGGACTCGCCCTTGGCCTCGGCCTTGTCTGCCGGCTTGCCGCCGGTCGTGTCGTCGTCATCTTCGTCCGCGAAAAGCGCCTCTTTCGAGACGGGCTCCTCGACGAGCTTGACCTGCCCGAGGACGTGGTCGACGACCTTCTCCTCGAACAGGGGCGCGCGGAGTTCCGCGAGCGCCTGCGCATTCTTCCGGTAGAAGTCCCAGACCTGCTGCTCCTGGCCCGGGAACTGCCGGACCCGGGCGATGAGGGCCTGGTTCACCTCCTCGTCCGAGACCTTGATATCGGCGCTCTCGCCGACCTGCGCAAGCACGAGACCGAGACGGACGCGCCGTTCCGCGATCTTCCGGTACTCGGCCTGGGCCTTCTCCTCGGTGGTGTCCTCGTCCTCGAAGGTCTTGCCGCGGGTCTTGAGGTCCTGCTCGACCTGGGCCCACACGGCGGCGAATTCCTGCGCCACCAGCGACGGGGGCAGCTCGAAGGCGTACTTGCCGTCCAGTGCGTCGAGGAGCTCCTTCTTGAGCCGGCGGCGCGAGGCGGTCTCGAAGTCGCGACCGATCGCCTCCGACACGGCCTCGCGGAGCTTCTCCAGCGACTCCATGCCCATGGACTTGGCGAACTCGTCGTCGACCTTCGCCTCGCCCGGCGCCTGGATCTTCGTGACGGTCACGTCGAACTCGGCGTCCTTGCCGGCGAGGTGCTCGGCCCCGTACTCGGCCGGGAACGTGACCTTCACGAGGCGCTTGTCGCCGACCTTGGCGCCGACGAGCTGCTCCTCGAAGCCCGGGATGAACGAGCCGGAGCCGAGCTCCAGGTCGATGCCCTCGCCCTTGCCGCCCTGGAACTCCTCGCCGTCGATGCGGCCGACGAAGTCGATGGTGACGCGGTCGCCGGTCTGGGCCTCGGCGCCCTCCTCGCGCTCGGTGAACGGACGGCTCTGGCCAGCCATGCGGTCGAGGGCCTCGTCGATCTCCGCGTCGGAGGGCTTGGCGACGAGCTTGGTCAGGCTGACGTCGGACAGGTCGGCGAGCTCGAAGCTCGGCATCACCTCGAGGGCGACCTTGAAGGCGAGGTCGCCCTTGGCGTCCAGCGCCTTCTCGACCTCGGCCTGGTCGGTCGGGAACTCGACCTGCGGCTCCAGGGCGAGCTTGAGGCCGTTATCGGTCACGATCTGGCGGTTCGCCTCGTTGACGGCGTTCTGCACGACCTCGGCCATCACGGAGCGGCCGTAGACCTTGCGCAGGTGCGCGACCGGCACCTTGCCGGGACGGAAGCCCTTGAGCTGCACCTTGTCCTTCATGCCGGACAGCTCGTTGGTCAGGCGCTCCTCGAGTTCCTGGGCGGCCAGCAGAACCTGAAACTCGCGCTTCAGCCCCTGGGCGTTGATCTCGGTCACCTGCATCGTCGTCGTCGCTCTTCAAAGAAACCTGGGTTCGCCGGCCGGGCCGGCGTCGTGCTCGCGCGGACCGGGATGCCGAGATGTCGGGTACGGGGCGGAGGGTCCCGAGGGGACCGCAACCTCAGCAGAGGTCCTGGTGCGGGCGGAGGGGCTCGAACCCCCACGTCTTGCGACACTGGAACCTAAATCCAGCGCGTCTACCAGTTCCGCCACGCCCGCGCGCGCCGACATCCGGCGCATCGCCGGCCGCCGGAAGCGGGCCCTATAGCATGGGCCGGCGAGCCCGCAGCAAAAAACTTGCCCCTGTGGCGCGGGAGCCCGCGCGCCGCTAAGGAGCGGACCCGTCGCGAGCCGCAGCCGAGATCCCATGCCGTCATCCCGCACCGTGCCGCCGACCGATTCGCGCGCCGGCACGCCGTCGCGCCGGACCCTGCTCGCCGCCGCGGCGGCCTTCGGGCTCGCTCCGGAGGCGGCGCGGGCGCAGGCGCCGGCCGCCTCGCCGGGGACATCCGCGCCCGGCCAGCCGGAGCCCGCTTCCGCGCCGACGGCCCTGCCGGCTGCGCCCGGCAAGACCCGGTTCAGGCCGGACCCCGCGCCCGAGACGCCGGTCTGGTGCTTCGACGGCAAGGCGCTGCCGCCCGTCGTCCGGGTGAAGCTCGGGCAGGCGGTGCGCCTCAAGGTCGAGAACCGGACCGACAAGCCGCTGTCGCTGCACTGGCACGGGGTGCGCAACGTCAACGCCATGGACGGCGTCGGCGGCGTGACCCAGGCGCCGATCCCGCCGGGCGGCGACTTCCTCTACACTTTCACGCCGCCGGATGCCGGCTCCTACCTGATCCGGCCCCTGGTCGTCGGCGGCGCGAGCGAGCCGTCGGGCCGCGGTCTCGCCGGCATGCTGATCGTCGAGGAGACGAACCCGCCCGCGGTCGACGCCGACGTCAGCGTCGTGCTGCAGGACTGGCGGCTCCAGGACGACGGCACCCTCATGCCGTTCGGGCAGACGGCGCTCGCGGCCGCGCACGGACGCCTCGGCAACCTCGTGACCGTCAACGGCAAGCCGGTGCCGGGCGCCTTCGAGGCGAGGCCCGGCTCCCGGGTCCGCCTGCGCCTCGGCAACGCCTGCAACGCCCGGGCGACGCGCATCAAGTTCGAGGGCGTGAAGGTCTACGTGGCGGCGGTCGACGGCCAGCCGACCGACACGTTCGAGCCCCTGCGGGCCACCCTGCCCTTCCCGCCCGGCACCCGCTACGACCTGCTCGTCGACCTGCCGGAGCAGGAGGGCGCCACCTGCGAGATCCACGCGCTGGTCGGCAAGGGCCTCGTCCTGGCGAGCGTCGTCACCAAGGGCGCCCGGATCACCGAGAAGCGGCCTCCGATCGGGCCGATCGGCGAGAACAAGCGTCTGCCCGCCGAGATCAAGCTCCAGAACGCCCTGCGCCGCGACGTGGTGATCACCGGCGGCGCCTTCGTGCCGAAAGGGAAGGACGGGGCCAAGGACGGCCCCGCGCCCGACCCGGTCTACACGGGCGACCCGCAGAAGATCTGGTCGGTGAACGGCGCGAGCGGCACCGCCGGCCTCGCGCCGATCTTCTCGGTGAAGCGCGGCCAGGTGGTGGTGCTGGCCCTGCGCAACGAGACCGCCTTCCCGCAGGCGCTGCACCTGCACGGCCACTGCTTCCGCCTGCTCCACCCCCTGGACGACGGCTGGGAGCCCTACTGGCTCGACACGTTCCAGCTCCTGGAGGGACGGACCGCCCGGATCGGATTCCTGGCGGACAATCCGGGGCGCTGGCTGATCAGCGCCACGGTGCTGGAGCGGTTCGACACCGGCCTCTGGACGGCGTTCGAGGTGACCTGAGCGGTCAGCCCCCGGTCGACGCGACGAGATCGCGCAGCACCGCCGGCATCAATTCGGGGATGTCCTCGGCGATCAGGCCCGGCCCGTGGCGCAGGCCGGCATCCCCGTGGAGCCAGACGCCGGCCGCGGCGGCCGCGAAGGGCTCCATGCCCTGCGCCAGCAGGCCGGCGATCAGGCCGCCGAGCACGTCCCCGGACCCGGCCGTCCCGAGATAGGGGCTGCCGTGGTCGTTGATGGCCGCGCGCCCGTCGGGGGCCGCGATCACCGTGTCGGCGCCCTTGAACACCACAACGGCGCCGGTGAGCGCGGCCGCCGCGCGGGTACGGGCGAGCTTGTCGGCCCCCTCCGCCGTCGCGTCCGTCCCGTCGAAGAGCCGCGCGAACTCGCCGGCATGCGGAGTCAGCACGGCCCGCGCCTCCCCGTCGGCGAGATGGGCGGCGAGCAGGGGCGCCTTCCCGGCGAAGCTCGTCAGCGCGTCGGCGTCGAGGACGAGGCCGCGCCCGGCCGCCGCCGCCACGGCGACGCGCTCCCGGGTCGGCTCGCCGGTGCCGAGCCCTGGTCCGGCCAGGATGACGTTCAGCCGCTCGTCGGTGAGCAGGTCGTCGAGATCGTCGGCGCTCTCGCAGGGCCGCAGCATGATCGCCGTGAGGTGGGCGGCGTTCTCGGGCAGCGCGGCGACCGGCGACGCGACGGTGACGAGCCCGGCGCCGACCCGCAGGGCGCCGCGGGCGGCGAGCCGGGCGGCGCCGGTCTTGGTGGCGGGCCCGGACAGGACCAGGGCGTGGCCCCGGGTGTACTTGTGGCTCGCGCCGGTGAGGTGCGGGAAGTCCCGGCCCCACAGGTCGGGCCCGTTCCGGTGAAGGGGGGCGCCGGCGGCGAGGCCGGCCTCCAGCGCCGCAGGGCCGGTCCCGATATCGGCGAGGCTGAGCTGCCCGCAGAGGTCCCGTCCGGGCTGGAGCAGGTGCCCCGGCTTGAAGGTCACGAAGGTCACGGTCTCCACCGCCCGGACGGCGGCGCCGCGCACCGCGCCGGTATCGCCGTCGACCCCGCTCGGCACGTCGACGGCGAGCACCGGCACCCCGCTCTCGTTCACCGCCTCCACGAGCGCGCGGGCGGCGCCGTCGAGGTCGCGCGACAGGCCGGCCCCGAACAGCGCGTCGATCACGAGGTCGCCGGTCGGCAGCGCGCCGCCCTCGGCCGGGCGCACCGGCCCCGTCCAGGCCGCGGCCGCGAGCGCGGCGTCCCCCGTCAGCGCCGAGACCGCGCCGAGGCAGAGGAGGTCGACGGCGTAGCCGGCTTCGGCCAGCAGGCGCGCGGCCACGTAGCCGTCGCCGCCGTTGTTGCCCGGCCCGCACAGGACGACGACGCGGCCGCCAGCCGGCAGCCTGGCCCGGGCGCGTTCCGCGACGGCCGCTCCGGCCGCCTCCATCAGGGTCAGGCCCGCCACGCCGCCGTCGATGGCCGCCGCATCGACCCGCCTCATCGCCGCGACCGTCAGCACCCGCATGTCCGTCTCCGCCTCTGCCCGTGCACCGATCAGCCCTGACTAAAATCGCGCCAGATTCCGGTGAAGCGCACTAAGGATGTGCGTGCAACGCACATCAAATAGGCACTATGGTCGGACACGCCGCGAAAACGGCGTGGCGAAGGCGTCACGAGGATGTTAGAAATGCCAGGCACCGCAGCGCAGGCCCGAGCGGCATGAAGAAGATCGAAGCGATCATCAAGCCTTTCAAGCTCGACGAGGTGAAGGAGGCGCTCCAGGAGGTCGGCCTCCAGGGCATCACCGTCATCGAGGCGAAGGGTTTCGGCCGTCAGAAGGGCCACACGGAGCTCTACCGGGGCGCCGAGTACGTGGTCGATTTCCTGCCCAAGGTGAAGCTCGAGATCGTCCTGTCCGACGCCCTGGTCGAGGGCGCCGTGGAGGCGATCCGCAAGTCGGCCCAGACCGGGCGCATCGGCGACGGCAAGATCTTCGTCTCGACGATCGAGGAGGCGATCCGCATCCGCACCGGCGAGACCGGCACGGACGCGATCTGAACCGCCGCCCGCCCGCGGTCCCGGCCCCGCCGGCGGCCGCGCCCAGCGCGACATCTGCCTAAGATTTCGCACTGCGCGAATGTCCGGCATCGGCGCCTCCGGCCCTGGAGCGCCGTCCTCCGCACCCCACATCATCGGGAACGGCCGGCCCGATCGGCCGCTCGAACTGGTGCAGGAGGAAGTGCGATGGCCGTCACGGACCCGCGCGAGACCGCCAAGATCTACGATCTGTCCGCGTTCCGACGCGCGCGCGAGACCGCCCGGGCGGCCCCGGAGGCGAAGCCCGCGGCCGTGCCGAGCTTCGGCGGGGGCGCGTGGTACCACGAGGCCGCCATCCGCGAGGACGAGCGCCCGCGGCGGTCCTGAGGCGGAGGCATCGGGAGCGCCGGCACCCGTTTACGGCCGTCGAGCAGGCCCGGCGGGCCCACTCACCCAAACCCACTCATCCTGAGCTACCCGCGGCCGCGGGCCTCGAGAGGCCTCAGGCTGTCCGCGCGATCCCCAGAGGCCTCCGTCGAGGCCTGCGCCGGGTTCAGGCCCCTCGGGACGGGGATCAGATCGGGTGCCCGTCGCCCGGAAACGGCGAAGCCGGACCCGAGGGCCCGGCTCCGTATCGTCTGTCGCAGCGCCGCGTCTTACGCGGCTGCGGCGGCCTCGGTCGGCACGGAAGCGATCGTCTTCAGCACCTGCGAGGCGATCTGGTAGGGGTCGCCCTGCGAGTTCGGACGGCGGTCCTCCAGGTAGCCCTTGTAGCCGTTGTTCACGAAGGAGTGCGGCACGCGGATCGAGGCGCCGCGGTCGGCCACGCCGTACGAGAACTCGTGGATCGAGGCGGTCTCGTGCTTGCCGGTCAGGCGCATGTGGTTGTCCGGACCGTAAACGGCGATGTGCTCCTCGCGGGCGTTCTTGAACGCCTCCATGAGCTTCTCGAAATAGGCCTTGCCGCCGTGCTCGCGCATGAACGCGGTCGAGAAGTTGCAGTGCATGCCCGACCCGTTCCAGTCGGTGTCGCCGAGCGGCTTGCAGTGGTACTCGACGTCGATGCCGTACTTCTCGCAGAGGCGCTGCAGGAGGTAGCGGGCCATCCACATCTCGTCGGCGGCCTTCTTGGAGCCCTTGCCGAAGATCTGGAACTCCCACTGGCCCTTGGCCACCTCGGCGTTGATGCCCTCGTGGTTGATGCCGGCGTCGAGGCAGAGGTCGAGGTGCTCCTCGACGATCTTGCGGGCGACGTCGCCGACGTTCGAGTAGCCGACGCCGGTGTAGTACGGGCCCTGCGGCGCCGGATAGCCGGAGGTCGGGAAGCCGAGCGGGCGGCCGTCCTTGTACAGGAAGTACTCCTGCTCGAAGCCGAACCAGGCGCCGGCATCGTCGAGGATGGTGGCGCGCTTGTTGGACTCGTGCGGGGTCGTGCCGTCCGGCATCATCACCTCGCACATCACCAGCACGCCGTTCTTGCGGGCCGGGTCGGGGAAGTGGCGCACGGGCTTCAGCATGCAGTCGGAGCTGCCGCCCTCGGCCTGCTTGGTGGACGAGCCGTCGAAGCCCCACATCGGGAGCTGCTCGAGGGTCGGGAAGCTGTCGAATTCCTTGATCTGCGTCTTACCGCGGAGGTTCGGGGTCGGCGTGTACCCGTCGAGCCATATGTACTCGAGCTTATATTTGGTCATTCCGGTTCTCTCGTCCGTATCGATGCGCGACCTGGGCAACCCGGGACGACGCGAACGGCTTGCCGCCTCGTCGACGGCTGCGGCCGCCTTCGCATGGATCGTGCCAGGAAGGCCATTGCCGGAGCACAACGGCGCCCTAGAAACCGAGCTGCCGATCACGGTTGCGAGATCGGGTGCGCGAACGGGCCGATCGTTCCATCCGGCAGCCGATTCCGCTGTCCGGCGGGTGGCAAGGCACGCTCGCGCCGGATATCAAGCGCCGCTTGCCGGCGCGCGCGACCGCGTGCGGGTGCGCCACGAGACGATTCAGAGATCCCTGGAGGATGCCCACGATGACCACTGCGGCCGAGGTGCTGAAGACGATCCGGGACAACGACGTGCGTTACGTGGACTTCCGGTTCACCGACCCGCGCGGCAAGTGGCAGCACGTCACGTTCGACGTGTCGCTCATCGACGAGGAGATCTTCGACGAGGGCACCATGTTCGACGGCTCCTCGATCGCCGGCTGGAAGGCGATCAACGAGTCCGACATGCTGCTGATGCCGGACCCGGTCACCGCCACGCTGGACCCGTTCTTCTCGGCCGCGACCATGTCGATCGTCTGCGACGTGCTGGAGCCGGCCACCGGCGAGCCCTACGGCCGTGACCCGCGCGGCACCGCCAAGCGCGCCGAGGCCTACCTGCAGCAGACCGGCATCGGCGACACGATCTATGTCGGCCCCGAGGCCGAGTTCTTCGTGTTCGACGACGTGAAGTTCGGCGCCGACCCGTACCGCACCGGCTTCGAGCTCGATTCCACCGAGCTGCCGACCAACGGCTTCACCGACTACGAGGGCGGCAACCTCGGCCACCGGGTGCAGACCAAGGGCGGCTACTTCCCGGTCCCGCCGCAGGACTCGGCGCAGGACATGCGCGGCGAGATGCTGGCCGCCATGCAGTCCATGGGCGTGAAGGTCGAGAAGCACCACCACGAGGTCGCCTCGGCCCAGCACGAGCTCGGCATGAAGTTCGACACGCTGACCCTGCTCGCCGACCACATGCAGATCTACAAGTACTGCATCCACAACGTCGCGCAGAGCTACGGCAAGTCGGCGACCTTCATGCCCAAGCCCGTCTACGGCGACAACGGCTCAGGGATGCACGTCCACCAGTCGATCTGGAAGGACGGCAAGCCGGTCTTCGCGGGCGACAAGTATGCCGGCCTGTCCCAGGAATGCCTCTGGTACATCGGCGGCATCATCAAGCACGCCAAGGCGCTGAACGCCTTCACGAACCCGTCGACCAACTCGTACAAGCGCCTGGTGCCGGGCTACGAGGCGCCGGTGCTGCTGGCCTACTCGGCCCGCAACCGCTCGGCCTCCTGCCGCATCCCGTGGACGAAGAGCCCGAAGGCCAAGCGCGTCGAGGTCCGCTTCCCCGACCCGATGGCCAACCCCTACCTCGCCTTCTCGGCGCTGCTGATGGCCGGCCTCGACGGCATCCGCAACAAGATCGATCCGGGCCCGGCCATGGACAAGGACCTGTACGAGCTGCCGCCGCGGGAGCTGAAGAAGATCCCGACCGTGTGCGGCTCGCTCCGCGAGGCCCTGACCAGCCTCGACAAGGACCGGGCCTTCCTCAAGGAAGGCGGCGTGTTCTCGGACGACCAGATCGACTCGTTCATCGAGCTGAAGATGACCGAGGTGCTGCGCTACGAGATGACCCCGCACCCGATCGAGTTCGTGCAGTACTACTCGCTGTGAGGTGAGCGAGGGCCGGGCGCGATGCCCGGCCCTCCACCCTCTCCTGGGCCGGGGCCTCTCGCGGGGTCCCGGCCTTTTGCTTGGGGACGCTCCGGCGTCGCGATCGAATCCCGATCCGAGGGCGCCCGTCGGCGCGGCGGCCGGGTCATGCCCGGCGGCCGCACGGGCGCCGGCGGTCGCACGGAGCCCGCCCGATGCTCACCCTCGACCACCTCGTCGTCGTCGCCCCCGATCTCGCGGAGGGCGTGGCGCATGTCCGGGATTGCCTCGGCCTCGCCATGCCGGAGGGCGGCCGCCACCGCGAGATGGGAACCCGCAACCACCTGCTGCGCCTCGGCGACACCCTGTTCCTGGAGGTCATCGCCGTCGATCCGGAGGCGGCGGCGCCGTCGGGCGCCCGCTGGTTCGGCCTCGGCGACGCGGCGCGGGTGCGGGCCGACTGGGATTCGGGCCGGCGGCTGCGCGGTCTCGTCGCCCGCGCGGACGATCTCGACGGCCTCCTCGCCGCGCACGGCGCGCTCCTCGGGGCCGCGGCGACGATGACCCGGGGCGACCTGTCCTGGCGCTTCGCGGTGCCGCCGGGCGGGGCGTGGCCGGCGGACGGGGCCGCGCCCTGCGCGATGGATTGGGGACCGCGCGGCAATCCCGCCGCGACGATGCCGGATCTCGGCGCCGGTCTGGAGGCGCTCGTCCTGACGCATCCGGATCCCGACGCCGTCGCGGGGCTACACGCGGTGCTGGGTCTCGCCTCTCCACCGCAGGTTGTATCCGGCCCGGGCCCGCGCTGGACTGCCCGGATCAACACCCCGTCGGGACCGCGGACCCTGACCTGAGGGCGACGGACCCTCCTCGCCGGCCTGATCGGGTGGGCGACCGGCGAGGAGGGCCTGGCCGGGACTCGGGAGCCCAGGCAGCCACAACCTACCAGCGACACATCGCGGTGCGGTGACAGGAAAGTCTCACGCGCACAGGAAGTGTGCAGGATCCTCCGCGCCCTCAGGTGTGCGCGAAGATGTCGGTCTCGGGCCAGCCGTCGAGGTCGAGGCGGGCCCGCGTCGGCAGGAAGCCGAAACAGGCGGCCGCGAGGTCGGTGCGGCCTTCCCGAGCCAGCATGGCGTCGAGCCGCTCCCGGGCCGCGTGCAGATGGAGGACGTCGGAGGCGGCGTAGTCGAGCTGCGCCTGCGACAGGGTCTCGGCGCCCCAGTCGGAGGATTGCTGCTGCTTCGACAGGTCGACGCCGACCAGCTCGCGGACCACGTCCTTCAGCCCGTGGCGATCCGTGTAGGTGCGGGCGAGCTTCGAGGCGATCTTGGTGCAGTAGACCGGGCTCGGCATGACCCCGAGGGCCCTGTAGAGGACCGCCACGTCGAACCGCGCGAAGTGGAAGATCTTCAGGATCCCGGGATCGGCCAGGACCCGCTTGAGCACGACCGGCTCCGGCCCGTCCTGCGGGATCTGGACCACGTCGGCGGTACCGTCGCCGGTGGAGAGCTGCACCACGCAGAGGCGGTCCCGATGCGGATTGAGACCGAGCGTCTCGGTGTCGATCGCCACCGCCCGGCCCGCGTCGTAGCTGGTGGGCAGGTCGCCGCGGTGAAGACGTACGGTCGGGCTCGGCATCGTTCTCGGACCTTGCGGGGTTTTCGGCCGGTAGCATCGGTGCCAAGTGCCGGCAAGCCGCCGACGATGCGCGCGGCCCGGACCGACAGGGAGCTGGACATGACGGCAGCCGAGGTGATCGCGACCCTGGGGTTGAAGCCCCATCCCGAGGGCGGCCATTACCGCGAGACGTTCCGCGATCCCCGCACCGTCGACGGGCGCTCGGTCGGCACCGCGATCTACTTCCTGCTCGACCTCGGCGAGGTCTCGGCGTGGCACCGGGTCGACGCCACCGAGATCTGGCACTGGCACGCCGGCGCGCCGCTGGTGATCACCACGAGCCCGAACGGGCACGACGCCGAGGCCCGGCATCTCGGACCGGACCTCGCCGCCGGGCAGCGCCCGCAATGCGTCGTGCCGGCCGGCCACTGGCAGACCGCCACCAGCCTGGGCGCGTGGACCCTCGTCGGCTGCACGGTCTCGCCGGGCTTCGACTTCGCCGGCTTCGAGATGGCGCCGCCCGACTGGCGGCCGACGCCGCGGGGCTAGGCCGGTGTCACCGACGCCCGCGAGGCTCGCACCGCCGTCAGCGCGCCCGCCACGATCAGCAGGCAGGCGAGCGCGAGGCCCGGTCCGGGGCTGGCGTATCCGGCCACGACCAGGATCAGCGTCGAGAGGACCGGCGCCGCGTAGGCGATGACGCCGAGCAGCCGGACGTCGCCGTGCTTGCAGCCGATATCCCAGAGATAGAAGGCTGCGCCGACCGGCCCCAGGCCGAGCATCAGCACGGCGCCCCACTGCTCGGCGTCGGCCGGCCAGACCGTCGTCTCGAAAGCCAGGTGGCAGGCGAGGCTCAGCGCCGCCGTGACCAGGCAGAAGCCCGCGACGGCATCGGTCGGCACCTGCCCGACGCGGGCGGAGAGGACCGAGTAGCCGGCCCAGACGAAGGCCGCCGCCAGGGCGACGGCGTAGCCCGGCAGCGCCCCCGCGGCGAACCCGAGATCGCCCCGACCGGCGAACAGCACCGAGATCCCGGCGAGGCCGAGGAGCGCGCCGATCAGGTGACCCGGGCGCAGGCCGCCGGCCTCGGGCAGGCGCGCCGAGAACAGGACGATGAGCAGGGGCCACAGATAGCTGATCAGCCCGGCCTCAGCCGGCGGCGCGAGGCGCAGGGCGCTGAAGTAGAGGGCGTGGTAGCCGAACAGGCCGCCGACGCCGAGGATCCAGACCCGCCAGGGCTGGATCAGCGCGCGGGCGCGGGCGGGCCGGATGATCCAGGCGACGCATCCGCAGAGCCCTCCGATCAGGAAGGTCGTGGCAGCGAGCTGGAAAGGCGGCATCGCGCCCGACGCGGCGGTGAAGAGGGCGAGCAGCGACCAGAGCGCGATCGCGCCGACACCCGCGATCGTCGCGGCGGAGCGGGCCTTCGGACGGGTTACGATTCCTGGACGCGCGGTCATCGCCGTTCGCTACCATGCGTTCATCCGAGTCGGCGAGGTCGGGGGTCACGCCCCTGTCACCGTCCCCCTCTACCGGCGGCCTGGAACGGGAGGTTCGCGATGCGTGGGATCATGTTGGGGCTGGGGCTGCTTCTGGGGGCGACCGCGGCCCTCGCCGGCGAGGCCGCCCAGCTCGGGCCCCGGCCCTTCTACCTCGTCGACCAGCTGAAGCCCGGCCCGCTCAAGGAGAGGCTCGCCGCCTGCGGCGTCGACCGGACCTACACGCCCCGGACCTTCTCGATCTCACACCGCGGCGCGCCGCTGATGTTCCCGGAACACACCCGGGAGGGCCTGCTCGCCGCGTACCGGATGGGCGCCGGGATCATCGAGTGCGACGTGGCCTTCACCAAGGACCGCCAGCTCGTCTGCCGCCACAGCCAGTGCGACCTGCACACGACCACCGACATCCTGGCCCGGCCGGAACTCGCGGCGAAGTGCACCCAGGGCTTCACGCCGGCCGATCCGGCCACCGGGCGGAAGGCCTCGGCCAAATGCTGCACCAGCGACCTGACGCTGGACGAGTTCAAGGCGCTGAACGGGAAGATGGACGCGTCCGACCCGGACGCCACCACGGTGGCGGCCTACATGAACGCGACGCCGCGCTGGCGCACCGACCTCTACGCCGGCACCGGCACGCTGATGTCGCACAGGGAGTACATCGCGCTGGTGAAGGGGATGGGTCGGAAATTCACCCCCGAGCTCAAGGCGCCCCAGGTCCCGATGCCGTTCCAGGGCACCTACACGCAGGACATGTACGCCCAGCAGCTGATCGACGAGTACAAGGAGGCCGGAGTCCCGGCCGCCGACGTCTACCCGCAGAGCTTCCAGCTCCGCGACATCCTCTACTGGCTGGAGAAGGATCCGGAATTCGGCCGCCAGGCGATCTTCCTCGACGACCGGGACGAGACCGCGAAGGGCTTCGACCCGGAGAAGCCCGCCACGTGGCAGCCCGGCATGGCCGAACTCGCCCGGAAGGGCGTCAAGATCCTGGCGCCGCCGCTGTGGATGCTGGTCCGGCCGGGCCCGGACGGATCGATCGAGCCCTCGACCTACGCCCGGGAGGCCAGGGCGGCCGGGCTGGGGCTGATCGCGTGGTCGCTGGAGCGCTCGGGCCCGCTGAAGGGCGGCGGCGGGTACTATTACCAGTCGATCAAGCCGGTGGTCACCGGCGACGGCGACATCCTGCGGCTGCTCGACGTCCTGCACGAGCAGGTCGGCGTGCTGGGGGTCTTCTCCGACTGGCCCGCGACCACGACCTTCTACGCCAACTGCGTCGGCGCGCGGTAGCGCCGCCGCTCAGTCGGCCCAGAGGGCCACGAGGGAGAAGAAGCCGGCCATCGCGAAGTTCACGATCAGGAAGCCGGTGATGATGAGGGCGAGCGTCATGGTGGCCTCGGAGGCGGAGCGGTCTGGAGGATGGGGGCGCGGCGCGGCCAGGCCTTCGTGGACCTGCGCCGCCCGCCAATATTCCCCGCGGCGCGTCCGCGGGGCGTGCGCGGTGTCCGCCTAGTACGGGATCAGCACGTAGACGAGGTTGGACAGGTACTCGCCGCTCAGCGGCTTCCAGCCGAGCCGCCGCCGGATCAGGCCGTAGCCCGCGCAGGTCAGCGCGGCGGAGCCGAGGACCGCGAGCGTGAACCAGGCCAGGCTGGCGGTCGCGAACCCGACGGCGATGCCGAACAGGGCCACCGCCACGAAGATGATCCGGCTCGGGTTGCGCGGGCCGCGCGTCGTCATGTCAGACATGGGGACCTCCCTCGATCCGGATCAGCGGGCGCGGCAGTTCGGGCCGTACCAAGTCATGGTCCGGCGATCCATGCCGCCGTCCGAGGAGGCGCCGCAGACGGGGAAGCGCGGGTCGCCGGTGCGCTGGAGGCTCATCACCTTGTAGAGGTCCTGCTGGGCCTCGCGGCGGCGGTTCTGCTCGGCGAGCTGCGCCTGCCAGTACAGGTTGCTGTTGGACTGGGCGACGGCGCGCTGCTGGTGGAGGCCCATCATGCACTCGGCGAAGCCGTCGGTGCCGGGCTCGAAGCCGAACGCGTAGCACTGGTTCTGATCCAGCGCGTGGCGCTCCTGCGGGGTGACGCAGGCCGCCAGCCCCAGGGCACAGGCCGCCGCGAGGCCGAGCTTCGCGACCGCGGGCAGCGCGGGGCGGCGCCGGGCGGCGGAGCGGTCGTCACGCATCGCGGTCGTGCGGGAAGAACAATCCTGGCTCTCGCCGTTAAACTGAACGCCGAATTTACCGTGAAACCAGTTGTTCATGATCCTCGAGACCTCGATTTCTATCGGCGGGACCATCCGTGAGCCGATGGAAGGAGATCTATACGAGGCCGCTCGAATTGTTCGTGTCTCAGGACACGCGGGCCATCGCGCCGATCGCTGCCCGCAATGCCCGTTATCCCGCTCGACGCGCGTTTTTGCACGCGGGGAAGGACTTTCGTCACGCTTGCTGGGTCGGACTGTCCGAGCCGGCGACCGCGGCGGGCGGCGCCCGGCATTCTCTCGGACGCCGACATGCGGGGTCCGCGCGGGGCGGATCGGCGGTCACCGCCGTCCTGCGCCGCCGTCCTGCGCCGCCGCGACGATCATCGGAGGGAGCGGTGCGCGGCCGGCATCGTCGGACGGCCCGCCGTCACGGCGCGGCCCCTGCAGCCCCGGCCTGCTGAGGCGGGCGCGCCGGGTCGGTCCGGCGCGCCCGCGGGCGATCAGACGAAGTGCTGGCCGCCGTTGATGGTCAGCGTCGAGCCGTTCACGAAGCCGGCCTCGTCGCTGGCGAGATACTCGACCGCGTGGGCGATCTCGTCGGACTCGCCGAGGCGGCCGGTCGGGATGGTCGAGATGATCTTGTTGCGGATGTCCTCGGGCACCGCCATCACCATCTCGGTGGCGATGTAGCCCGGCGCCACCACGTTGACCGTGATGCCCTTCGCGGCGCTCTCCTGCGCCAGCGCCTTGGCGAAGCCGATCACGCCGGCCTTGGCGGCCGAGTAGTTGGTCTGGCCGGCCTGGCCCTTCTGGCCGTTGATCGACGAGATGATGATGATGCGGCCGAAGTTGCGGCTGCGCATGCCCTCGATCAGCGGACGGGTGCAGGTGAACATCGAGTCGAGGTTGGTCTTGATGACCGCCTGCCACTTGTCGAACGTCATCTTGTGGAAGGCGCCGTCCCGGGTGATGCCGGCGTTGTTCACCAGGATGTCGACCGGGCCGAGCTCGGCCTCGATCGCCTTGATCCCGGCCTCGCAGCTCGCGAGATCACCCACGTCGAACTTGAAGACCGGGATGCCGGTCTCGGCCTTGAAGGCGTTGGCCGCCTCGTCGTTGCCGGCGTAGTTGGCGGCGACCTTGTAGCCCTTGTCCTTGAGCCGCTTCGAGATCGCCGCGCCGATGCCGCGGGTGCCGCCCGTCACGAGGGCGACGCGTCCTTGAGCCATTGTTTCCTCCTGTTCGCATCACTTGATGCCGCGTGCGGATGGCGTCCGCACGCGATTTTTTCTGACTTCGGCCTTAAGTCTATGTTGTGGGCCGATACTGTCGTGACAGACCGATCAGGTCCGCTCGACGCACATCGCCACACCCATGCCGCCGCCGATGCAGAGCGTGGCGAGGCCCTTCTTGGCGTCGCGGCGCTTCATCTCGTGCAGCAGGGTGACGAGGACGCGGGCGCCCGAGGCGCCGATCGGGTGGCCGATGGCGATGGCGCCGCCGTTGACGTTCACCTTCGCGTCGTCCCAGCCCATGTCCTTGTTCACGGCCAGCGCCTGGGCCGCGAAGGCCTCGTTGGCCTCGATCAGGTCGAGATCGGACGGCTTCCAGCCGGCCTTCTCGAGGGCCTTGCGCGAGGCGGGGATCGGGCCGGTACCCATCACCTTCGGGTCGACGCCCGCGGTCGCCCAGGACTTGATCCGGGCGAGCGGGGTCAGGCCGCGGCGCTCGGCCTCCGAGGCCGACATCAGCACGAGGGCGGCGGCCCCGTCGTTGAGGCCGGAGGCGTTGGCGGCCGTGACGGTACCGTCCTTGGTGAAGGCCGGCTTCAGCTTGGCCATCGCCTCCATGGTGGCGCCGTCGCGGATGTACTCGTCGGTGTCGACGACCGTGTCGCCCTTCTTGCCCGGCACCGTGACCGGGACGATCTCGTCCTTGAAGCGGCCCTCTTTGCGGGCGGCCTCGGCCTTGTTCTGCGAGCGGGTCGCGAACTGGTCCTGCTGCTCGCGGGTGAGCTGGAAGGCCTGGGCGACGTTCTCGGCGGTCTGGCCCATGTGGTAGCCGTTGAATGCGTCCCAGAGCCCGTCCTTGATCATGGTGTCGACGAGCTTCACGTCGCCCATCTTCTGGCCGCCGCGCAGGTACTGCGCGTGCGGCGACAGGGACATCGATTCCTGACCGCCGGCCACGATGACCTTGGCGTCGCCGTTGGCGATCTGCTGCATGCCGATCGCGACCGTGCGCAGGCCCGAGCCGCAGACCTGGTTGAGACCCCAGGCGGTCGCCTTCTCGGGGATGCCGGCCTTGATGGCCGCCTGACGGGCGGGGTTCTGGCCGGCGCCCGCGGTGAGGACCTGGCCGAAGATCACCTCGTCCACCTCATCGGGCGAGACCTTGGCCCGCTCCAGGGCGGCCTTGATCGCCGTCGCGCCGAGCTCGTGGGCCGGCACCGCCCCGAAGGCGCCGCCGAACGAGCCGACCGGCGTGCGCGCGGCCCCGACGATCACGATCTCTTCGCTGCCTGCCATGTGAACGTTCTCCTCTCGCGAGCCGGCGCGCCTTCCACGTCCCGGGGCGCGCTCTGTGCCGGCCCTGGGATGAAGGGCTTGGGGTCGGCGAAGTCAAGGTTGTGCATCGCTGCGCCGAACGCGCCGATGACGCGACCGCGAGACTGAAATGGCGCGCCGACCCGGACCGCTCTGCATTATTCTGCGTTGAAGAGCTGCAGTTTGCTGTTTTCTGCGCCCGGGGAAGGCTTTAAGGATCGTGCTGCGGGCGCGAAGACAGCCCCCGTCAGACAGCACCGCGCGTCTGCAACGCCCCCCGGTCCCGAGTCCAGAAAGGCCGTTCCCGATGGCGGATACCGTCAAGGCCACCCAGACCGTCATCAAGAAGTACGCCAACCGGCGCCTCTATCACACCGGCACCTCGACCTACGTGACGCTGGAGGACCTCGCCACGATGGTGCAGAACGGCGAGGATTTCGTCGTCTACGACGCGCGCACGGGCGACGACATCACCCGCTCGGTCCTCACGCAGATCATCTTCGAGCAGGAGAACAAGGCCGGCGCCGAGAACCTGCTGCCGGTGGCGTTCCTGCGCCAGCTGATCCGCTTCTACGGCGACAGCATGCGCACGATGGTGCCGAGCTTCCTCGAATTCTCGATGGCGAATTTCGCCAAGGACCAGGACGGCCTGCGCGAGAAGTTCGCCCAGAGCTTCGGCCCCTCGGCGTTCCAGAACGCGATCGAGCAGCAGGTCCGCACCAACATGAACTTCTTCGGCGACGCCATGAAGATGTTCACGGGCTTCGCGCCGCCCGCGCCGGGAGCCCAGCCGACGGCGCCGGCCGCGACTCAGCCCGCGCCCTACGCGGGCGGCGAGCTGGACGACCTCAAGCGCCAGATGCTGGAGATGCAGCAGCGCCTCGAAGCGCTCGCGAAAAAGTAATTCGGCCGGGCCGACTGGACGAAGGGTTGACGATCGGTAAACGTCGGCCCCACCTTTGCGACACGGGCACGGAAACGTGCGGAGAGTGTGCGCATGGTGCGTATCGGAACAGTCAGCCGTCTCGGCCCGACACAGGTCCGCTCCGCCCGGCGCGCGCCGGTCCCGGACGCGGACGGGTCTCCCGAGGCAGCGCGGACGGAGGCTAACGCGCTCGCCCTGATCGACGGGGGACGTCCCGATGAGCCGCCCGGGCCCCGGGCAGCAGAGCGCCCGGCCGCGGGGAGGCCCCGCGCCGGCTTCATCGCGCAGTTGCTGGCGGCCGATGACCCGGCGCTGCTACCGTCGCGCCTGGAACGGACCCGGATGGCCGCCGCGCGCTACGCGGAGGCCGCGCGGCGCCTCGCCTGAGGCGCCGCCCTCGCGAGGCTCAGGCCTCGGCGGACTTCACCTTCAGGACCTGACGGCCGCGGTACATGCCGGTCTTCAGATCGATGTGGTGCGGACGGCGCAGCTCGCCCGAATCCTTGTCCTCGACGTAGGTCGGCGCCTTGAGGGCGTCGGCCGAGCGGCGCATGCCGCGGCGGGAGGGGGAGGTCTTTCGCTTCGGAACGGCCATGGCTGGATCCTTCGTGACGCCGCGGACAAAGCGGCGCGCGGGCGGCTCCTCGATCGAGGATCGCCACGCACACCGCGGGATACGGATGAGGGCGGGCTTATAGCTCCGGCGCCGGCCCGTGGCTAGGGGTACCGGACCACAACCGTCGAGCGCGGGCGTTAAGCGCGGGTTCAAGCGGGACGGCGCAGATCTGGCGGGACGGCACCGCTGAGCGGGCCGCGCCCCTCGGGAGAACGCCATGGCTTCCTCCATCAAGACCCTCGCCCTCCTCGCCCTCCTGTCGAGCCTCGTCGCGGCCCCCGCCCTGGCGCAGGCGCCCCAGGCGCCGACCACCGCGGCGCCCACGGCCCCCGCGAAGCCCGCGGCCCCGAGCGCGCCGGTGGCCGGCTCGCCGAACGCGGCGAAGGGCGCCCTCATCGACCTCAACAGCGCCAGCAGCGAGGAGCTCGACGCGCTGCCGGGCATCGGCGCGGCGCGCGCGGCCGCGATCATCAAGGGGCGGCCGTATCGCGGCAAGGACGATCTCGTCTCCAAGAAGATCATCCCGAAGAACGTCTACGACGGCATCAAGGACAAGATCATCGCCAAGCAGAAGTAGCCGCTACTCGGCGATCGCCCCCTGAGGCATGGAGAAGCCGGGGGGCGTCTTCGGGGCCGCGGCGGCCTTCGGCGCGGCGTGCCGGGGCGCCTTCTTGCGGGCCTCGGCCTTCGGCACCTTCGGCGCCTTGACGGCGGGCGGCGCCTCGCAGGCGCGGAACGTCAGCTGCGCCAGGGGTGTCCCCTCTTCGGTCACGATCGCGATCGGATCGGGGAAGGTCGGCAGCGCCTGTTCCCAGTGGATCGGGCTGCCGAGCATCGCCTCGATGCCCGACGCGGCGCCGCCGCGCCGCAGCGTCGTGAAGTCCGGACCGTAGGCGGTGGCGACCTTGCCGGCGATCACGACCTGGAGAACCTCGTTCACCTCGGGCGTCAGCGGCCTGAGCGGGTTCGTTGTGCGGACCTGGCCGGCCCGGGTGATCACCATCTTGAATCCCTTGGCGCTCTCGAACCGGGCCGCCTGCGTCCCGCAGGGCTGCTCGAGGGTCGGACCGGCGGCCGGTGCGGGGCTCGCCGCCTGAGGGTCGGCCTGCGGGACGGCTTGGCCGGGTCCGACAGGTGCCGTCGCGGCGGGTGCGGCCGGGACGGGCGCGACCGGAGCCGGTGCCGGCTGCGCAGGCGCGGCCTGCGCCGGAGCCGCCGCGGCGGGCGCCCGACCGGCCGGCGCCGCCGGAACGCCCTGCATCATCGACAGGCAGAGGGGACCGGCGAGCAGCAGCCCGGCCACCCCGCGCGCAGCTGGCCTCATCGCGCGGCTCCCGGAGGGTTTCCACGGAGCGGCTCGTCGCGCCGCGTCCGGTCGAGGGCCCGGATCGGCTCCAATTCGATCGCGTCCAGATCGAGCACCCGCGGGTCGAGCACCTGCGCGCTGCGGTCGATCGGGCTCTTGCGCGGCCCGACCGAGCCGATGAGCAGGTCCTCGTCCTCGACGTCGAGTTCGGATCCCATGCGCAGGGGCTCGCGCCGGCCGCGCGCCGCCATCGCGGCCACGGCGACGATGGCGGCGGCGAAGACCAGAACAGCCAAGATGATGAACAGGCGCTCCATCAGGAGGCCAGCTCTAACCCGCTGTACAGGCCACCGCCACCCCATCGAGCCGTCGTTATCTCCGCGCCGCGTCACGGCCGTGCCCCCGAGCCCGCGCGGAACGCTCCTTGCGTGGGCTGCCGGACCGGGTAGATGCGGGCAGACCGGAGCCGGGACCGACCGATGCAGCACGAGCCGAGCCGCGAGCCCGAGGAACTGGAGGCGCACCTCCTCGGACTGATCGAGGCCGCCCGGGACCAAGCCCGGGAGGACCCGTTCCGCAACCCCGTCCTGGCCGTGACGCTGGCGATCACCCGGCGCTTCGACCGGAACGAGATCTCGACCGGCGACCTCGACGGGCTGTTCGTGCGCCTGCGCGCCGCCGCCCTGGCGGCGCGGGCGGAACGGCTGCGGGCCTATGTCGGTCTCGATGCCGACCCGGAGGATCCGCAGGCGGGTATCCCCGCCCGGCTCGTGGCGGCGGCCCCCGATCGCCCAGACAGCGTCGAGGCCTTCGCGGCCCTGATCCACCGCACCGCCTTCGCGGTGGTGTTCACGGCCCACCCCACCTTCGGCATGCCGCGGGCCGTCGCCGGCCTCCTCGCCGAGGCCGCGAGCCTGCCCGACGCCAAGGATCGCGCCGGGCTGGTCGCGCGCGCCGCGGCCCTGTCGACCCGGCCCGACGCGCCGATCACACTGGACGTCGAGTTCGAGCAGGCCTGCGCGGCGGCCAACAACGGCCGGCTCGCCCTCGACGCCTTCAACGGCGCCCTGCTCGATGCCGCCCGCGCCCGCTGGCCCGACCGCTGGACCGAGCTGACGCCGCGCCCCTTCGCCATCGCCAGCTGGGTCGGCTGCGACACCGATGGCCGGACCGATATCGGCTGGTGGGACACCCTGCGCTACCGGCTGATCTCGAAGCGGATGCAGTTCGACCGGGTGATGCGCGACCTGCCCGAGATCCCCGCCTGCCGCGAGGTCCGGGCGCTCGCCGAGAACGCCCTGGCGGCGGTGAACCGCCAGCTCACGGTGGCGCCGCGCCTCGGCGACCAGCCGTCCCTGGAGGCGGTGCACCGCTTCGCCCTGGCTCTGATCATCGAGCGCGAGCGCGCCCAGTCCGACGCCGGCGCCCTCGTTTCCGGGCTCACCAAGGCCCTGGAGGCCGCCGACGACGCCGGCGACCAGCGCCGGATCGCCGTCCTGCGCGCGGGGGTCGCGACGCACGGCCTGTCGAACGCCCTGCCGCATTTCCGGCTGAACGCCAGCCAGATCCACAACGCGGTGCGGCGGGTGATCGACCTGGAGGGCGAGCCCACCGACGCGGCCCGACGCCGCTCGCACCTCGCGACGATCCACACGCTGCTGAACGACGTCCGCCCGGTGGCGGTCGATTTCGGGGCGCTCGCGGCCGAGCGCGCCTCGGCGGCGCGGCTGATGATGACGATCGCCCAGATCCTCAAGCACGTGGACGGCACCCATCCGGTGCGCTTCCTCATCGCCGAGACCGAGACCGGCTACACCCTGCTCGCCGCCCTCTGGCTCGCGCGCCACTACGGCATCGCCGACAAGCTCGAGATCACGCCGCTGTTCGAGACGGCGAGCGCCCTCGAGCAGGGTATCCGGGTGCTCGACGACGCCCTGCGCAACCCGCACTGGCGGCAGTACCTGAAGCGCATCGGCCGGCTCACCGTGCAGTTCGGCTACTCCGATTCGGGCCGTTACGTCGGCCAGCTGGCGGCGACCTTCTGGATCGAGCGGCTGCGGCTGCGCATCACCGAGATGCTGGTCCAGAACGGCCTGTCCGACGTCGAGCTCGCGATCTTCGACACGCACGGCGAGTCGATCGGGCGCGGCGCCCATCCGACCTCCCTGCGCGACCGCCTCGCCTACCTCGCCCCCGAGGACGCGCGCGACCGGGCCCGCAAGGCCGGCATCCGGGTCCGGCTCGAATCGAGCTTCCAGGGCACCGACGGCTACCTGCTGTACGGCACCGAGGCGCTGGCGCGCGCGAGCGTCGCCCGCATCGCCGAGCACGTCTACGCGCTCGACGTGACGGAGGAGGACTCGTTCCCGGACTACGCCCTGAACGACCACCCGAAAGCCTCCGACGGCAAGGTCGATCCGATCTACGCCGAGCCGGATTTCGCCCTCGAGTTCTTCACCGCCGCCCGCCAGGACATGGAGGCGCTGGTCGACGATCCGGGCTACGCGGCGCTCCTCGGCACCTTCGGCCCGAGCCTGATCGACCGGACCGGGTCGCGGCCGGTGGCGCGCCAGACCGACAACGGCGGCCCGGCGCGGATCACCCATCCGCGCCAGATGCGGGCGATCCCCAACAACGCGATCCTGCACCAGCTCGGCTTCCTGGCGAACTCGCTCCACGGGATCGGCCGGGCCGCCCAGCGCGGCCCGGACCTGTTCCGCGACATGCGGCGCGACTCGGTGCGCTTCTCCCGGGCCTTCCGGCTGGTCCAGCACGCCGCCTCGGTGGGCGACCTCGACGTGCTGCGGGCCTATATCGACACCCTCGACCCGGCCGTGTGGCTGGAGCGGGCGCGTCGCACCCAGAAGGATTTCCGCCGGGACGAGCTCGTGGTGATCTCGGGCGCCCTGGAGCGCCTCGACCTCGCCCCCGCGCTGCGCAACCTGTTCGGACGCCTGACCCGGGACTGGCTCGCCCTGAGCGCGGCCGCGCCCGACCTGCCCGCCATGTCGGCCCGGCTGACGCTGCTCCACGCCCTGCGCCTCGCGCTGATCCACCGGATCTGGTTCCTGGCGGTGCACATCCCGGGCTTCCGGCCGCAGGCGGGCATCTCCCGCGAGCAGCTGCTGGAGCGCTTCCTGCGGCTGGACATCGACGGCTGCCTGAAACTCCTCGACGCGATCTTCCCGGTCACGCCGGACCCGACGCTGGGCCTCAATTTCGGCGAACCGGCCGGCCCGCGGGACGTCGGCACCTACGAGGCGGAGCACGCCAACCTGTTCCAGCCGATCCGCCGGATGTTCGATCAGGTGCGGGAGATCTCGGGAATGATCCAGCACGAGGTCGGGGCGTTCGGGTAGGTCCGGGCGCGCGAAGGCCTAGCGCCGGGGCTCGACCGACGATCGTCGACTTGGGCAGTTCATCGGAGACACGCGGGGTTTCTGACCAAGCCATGTGCCATGCGCCGTCGGACTGGTTCGAAGGCCGCCGCGTGCAGGTTCCCGACTGTTTGTTTCCCGTGTCTTCTGCTCGGCGACGGCCAATGAAAACGGACGCCCAGCCTTCGCCAGGATCTGAGCGTGAGCAGTCAGTCCACCTTCGATTGCGGGATGCCGCGAACCGGACACTGCGGCACTATCGCTCCCGGTCTCTGAGATATGTTTCGCCGACCCGCGCAGAATCCCCACGGTTCGCTGAAAGGGTTGCAGTCTTTTCGGCGGTTCCGACATGCAGGAAGCGCGGCCTTCGGGACAACGCTCCTCTTTCGGATATTGCATACAAAATGACGAATGACCGACAAGCGTGCGCGCTGTCACGCACATCCCTAAATGTGACGCTCCGAGTTCTTGAGATTGTAGACAATATATAATAAGCCGCATGCGGATCCATCGGCGGCGCAGCGCTGCCTAGCGGTGCACGCTGAGATGCAACCGGTATTTTCCAGCCAGGACATTCGCCCGCAGGCCAGATTTCAGCGCTGGCGCGAATTCCTGTGCGATCAGATCCCAGACCTGGAACTGGAAAGACTGAATGATCGACCCTTTGTGGCCCGTCTAGATCAGGCCGAATACGGCATCTTGACTGTCGGACGGATCTTCCATGGCTGCGTCTCCTCGAAGTCCTCGAGCCGGTATCGCGGTGCTGAGGACGTGCTCCAAGTGATCTTCAATCTCGAAGGCCGATCATGGTTGCAGCATGACGACCGGGAAGCGCTGAGCCAGACCGGGGACTTCACCGTGACCGCTCAGCGATCGGCTACGGTTGTGACGGAGGAAAGCACTCACTTGGTGGTCAACGTACCCCGTGAGCGCCTGGAGCGGATGCTGGGGCCGAGCCGCTTGTACACCGCCGTCACGGTCGGCCAGGGTTCAGCCTCCGCCAGCCTGACGACATCGTTCTTCCGGCAGTTGAGCGAGGTCGGCGCGTCGCTCAGTCCCGAGGTCGCCGAGCGGATGTCGTTGATCGGCGTTGACCTGATCGTCGCCAGCCTTGCCGAGCGGATTGCCCAGCAGGCACCCTGGCCCGTCCACGGCACCCTGGTGGTCCAGCGCGCCAAGGCCTACGTTGAGGCCAACCTCGCCGACCCGACCCTCGATCCCCTGAAGCTCGCCGCCGCCACGGGTGTGTCGCTTCGCCGACTTCAAGAGCTGTTCCACGAGCGTGGCCAGCACATCTCGGACTACATCTGGGAGCGGCGCCTCTCGACAGCCGCCGCACGGTTGGCCGACCCTGCCTGCGCACACCTCTCCGTCGGCATGCTGGCCTACGGCTGCGGATTCAGCAGCCAAGCGCATTTCGCCCGCCGCTTCAAGGATCGCTGCGGCATGAGCCCGCGGGAGTACCGGCAGGCTAGAAGCAACCCGTGCAGCCGGCGACGTCCGCTTTCGGCGTCGTGTCCGAGTTAGCCGGATCACCGGATCGGGGCAGGAGCAGCGTTCGCCGGTCTCGAGACGTTCCGCAACCGGCCCTCACGCGAATGGCGAAACGCAAACTTCAGCGTCCCTTCCGGACCGTTGCCACAGCCATCTGAATGACCGGGATGGGCGCATCACCGCCTTCGTCGCAGCGAGACATTGGACCGTCTTCGGGGTCCGCACGACCGGAGGTGGGCGTATGGGTCGGGTCGCGGCCATGAAGAAGCGCGGAACGCATCGGACAACATCGCCCAGCCCCCTGTTCGGTGCCGGAAGGAAGATCCCACTGGCGTCGACGCAGCCATCCGGCCGGCCCGAACGTCCAGTCCACGGAGAGACGGTCCCCGATATCAGGACTCGCCCGCGCTTCCAGACGGCGTCCGTCGGAAGCGCCCCCTGCCCAGCAGCGCCGAGCGCTCCTCAAACCGCCTCTACCCGCAACACCGTCCCCGACAGCCCCACCACCCGCACGCGCCCGCCGACTGGCAGATCCGGCCCTTGGATCCGCCAGAGCGTGTCGTCGAAGCGGATGCGCCCCGCCCCCTGCACGATCGGCTCGTCGAGCACGGCCTCGCGCCCGATCAGGCCGCGGTCGGCGCGGTTCAGGTCCGGCCCAGACCGCCTGCCGCGGCGCTGGAGGCGCGCCGCGAGCGCCACCAGGGCGACGGCGAGACCGGCGAACAGCAGGGTCTGGCCCTGCCAGGGCATGGGCAGCGCCGCGGCCGCGAGGCCGGTCGCGACGGCGGCGAGGCCGAGCCAGATCAGGAACACGCCGGGCAGCAGGATCTCGGCACCGGCCAGCACGAGGCCGGCGATCACCCAGCTCCAGGCCGCCCCGAGGCCCCCGAGGGTTCCGGCGAGGGAATCGAGCGTCACCGGCGTCAGGCCCGCGGCGCCGCGACGTTCGGCGGGGTCCCGGTGCGCCGGGGCGCGGCGGCGCCGTCGCCGAAGACCGAACGGGTAAGCTCGCCGATGCCGCCGAGGGTGCCGGCGAGCGCCGCCGCCTCGATCGGCACTACCACGACCCGCTGGTTCGGCGCGGTGGCGATCGCCCGCACGGCGTCGACGTACTTCTCGGCCACGAGGAAATTCGCCGCCGCGATGTCGCCCTCGGCGATCGCCCGGCTGACCACCCCGGTCGCCGCCGCCTCGGCCTCGGCGGAGCGCTCCCGCGCCTCCGCGTCGCGGAAGGCGGCCTCGCGCCGGCCCTCCGCCTCCAGGATCGCCGACTGCTTGCGCCCCTCCGCCCGCAGGATCTCGGCGGCGCGCTGCCCCTCAGCCTCCAGGATCGAGGCGCGCTTCTCGCGCTCGGCCTTCATCTGCCGGGCCATCGCCCCCGCGAGATCGGCCGGGAGCACGATGTCCTTGATCTCGATCCGGTTGATCTTGACACCCCAGGGCGAGGCCGCCGCGTCCATCACCCGGAGCAGGCGCTCGTTGATTTCGTCGCGGTGGGCGAGGAGCTGGTCGAGATCCATCGAGCCGACCACGGTGCGGATGTTGGTCATGGTCAGGGTCGTGGCGGCGAGGTCGAGGCTCGAGACCTCGTAGGAGGCGCGCGCCGCGTCGAGCACTTGGTAGAACACCACCGCGTCGATGGTGACGCCGGCATTGTCGCGGGTGAAGGCCTGCTGGCTTGGCACGTCGATGACCTGCTCCATCACGTTGACCTTGCGGCCGACGCGCTCGACGAACGGCGTGATCAGGCCGAGGCCGGCGTCGAGGCTGCGGGCGTAGCGGCCGAAGCGCTCCACCGTGTAGACGTAACCCTGGGGCACGATCTTCACGCCGGCGGCCAGGGTGATGATCGCCAGCACCGCGACACCCACGGCGAAGACGCTCAGCCCGAACGGAAGCCCCATCGACACCCCTCCCCTGCCGACGCCACGGCCGGCGCGGCCGCGTAGCCTAACAGGCCGCCCGGGGCTCCGCGACCGCGGGCCCGGGGGCCCCCGGGGCGTGCCGCGCCGCGGCGTGAACGGCCACCCGCGCATCTCGATCATCAATGGTTCAGGCCGCCGCGCTTAGGAAGCCGGCAAGCGTCGCGTTCGTCGTCGCTCCAGACCCCGTCAACGCAACGCTTGTTGAAGAAACATTCGGCATGATCCCCGCCACCCTCGCCGCGGAAAGAAGTCCTTTCGCGCCGCTGCGGGCGGCAGAAATCCCCACCCAACCGGACTCGGTGCGCGCGTGAAGATCGCTGTCCTCGCACATCTGAAATACCCGATCGGCCAGCCCTACGCCGGCGGCCTGGAGATGCACACGCATCTCCTGACCGTCGCGCTGAAGCGGCACGGGCACGACGTTACTCTGTTCGCCAGCCGCGGGTCCGACCCGGCGCTCGACCCGGTGATGCTGTGCGATCCGACCGGGGACGCGCTCCATGATCCGGAGCGCGAGGAGGCGATCGACCGGACCGAGCACGATGCGTACCGGCGCATGATGGAGATGGTCGCTGCCGGCGGCTTCGATCTCGTCCACAACAATTCGCTGCACGCCCTGCCGCTGTGCGAGAGCACGCGCATCGGCCTGCCCTGGGTGACGGTGCTGCACACGCCGCCCTTCGAATCCCTGGTCGGCGGCGTGGTCCAGGCCGACCCCGACATGGCCTTCCTGGCAGTGTCGCCGTCGCTCGCGCAGGAATGGGCGCATCTCGTGCCCGGCGCCCAGGTGGTCGACAACGGCGTGGACCTCTCGACCTTCGCGTATTCGGAGGCTGCCGACGATCCGCCCTTCGCCTTCTGGTCGGGCCGGATCGTGCCCGAGAAGGGGCTGCACCTGGCGATCGACGCGGCCCGCGCCGCCGGTCTGCCGCTGACCTTCGCGGGTCCCAAGCTCAATCCCGGCTACTGGGCCGCCGAGATCGCCCCGCGTCTCGGGCCGGACCTGACGCATCTCGGCCATCTCTCCCACCGGGATCTCGCCCACCATCTCGGCCGGGCCCGCGTGGCGATCGTCTCGCCGCGCTGGGAGGAGCCCTTCGGTCTCGTCGTGGCGGAGGCGCTCGCCTGCGGGACCCCGGTGGCGGCCTTCCGGCGCGGCGCCATGCCCGACATCCTCGACGCGTCCTGCGGCCGCCTCGCCCGCCCGGACGATCCGCAGGATCTCTCCGTGGCGATCCGGGACGCCGCCGGCCTGTCGCGCCGGGCCTGCCGCGACCGCGCCGAGGCACTCTACGACGCCGCCGCCATGACCGGGCGCTACCTGGAAGCCTACGATGCCGTGATCGCGCGCTGCGCCGAGCGGGCGCAGCCGGCCCTGCGCGTCGCCGGAGGACGCGGCTGAACGGCGCGGATCCGCGCGCCGCAATCCGCACCCGAGCCCGGAGCCCGGCGGCACGACGGGCCGCCCCCGACCTCCGCGGCGCACGAGGGTGCCACGGGAGACCTGCCATGACCACGGACGCCGACCACCCGGCACCGCCACCCTGCGTCGTCTGCATCCCCGCCCGGAACGAGGCCGAGCGCCTGCCGCGCCTGCTCGCTTCCCTGGCCGCGCAGAACGGCGTCTCGGCGCGGGCGCCCCTGCGCGTCGTGGTGCTGGCCAACAACTGCACGGACGGGACCGTCCAGGCGGTGCGGGACGTCGAGGCCTCGGGCATCCTCGCGACGCTGACGCTGCGGCTGATCGCGGTCGAGCTCGGCGGCGCGGACGCCCATGTCGGCACGGCGCGGCGCATGGCGCTCGACGCCGGCGCCGACTGGCTGGAGGCCGACGGGGAGCCGGACGGCATCCTCCTCACCACCGACGCGGATGCCCGCCTGCCGGCCGAGTGGGTGGCGGCCAATCTCCGCGCGCTGGAGGCCGCGGACATCGTCGGCGGCCGGCTGGTGATCGACGACGACGGCGCTCCGGACCCCGCCCTCACGGACCTGCACGCGCGCATCGAGCGCTACTGGTCCGGCGTCCGGCGCCTGGAGGACCTGCTCGACCCGCCGCCCTACGACCCCGCGCCCCGCCACGGTGACCATACCGGCGCGAGCCTCGCCGTCCCGGCCGTCCTGTACCGGGCGGTCGGGGGGCTGCCGGCTCTGCCCTGCGGCGAGGACAACGCCCTGGTCGGGCTTCTGCGCGCCAACGGTGCGCGCCTGCGCCACTGCCCGGACGTGCAGGTGCTGGTCTCGTCCCGCCACCAGGGGCGGGTCTCGGGTGGCATGGCCACCGAGATGCTCCGCCGGACCCGCGTCCTCGACGGGGAGGCCTACCTGCTGCCGGAGGCCGCGCACTGGCAGGCGCTGATCCTGCGCCGCGCGGCCCTGCGCCGGGCCTTCCACCTCGATCCGGAGGCCCGCGCGGCCGCCTGCGCGCGGCTCGGCCTCGACGCGGACGACCTCGCGGCCGTCGGGGCCTGCCCGAACGACATCGCCTTCGTGGAGCGCGCCGACCGGATCCTCGAATCGCGCAGCCCGCCGGCGCGGGACTGCGCCCTCGACCAGGCGGTCGCCGATCTCGACGCCCTCGCCCTGTCCCCGAGGGACGCCGCGTGACCCGCGGCATCGGCTGGTACGTCCATCACCAGGGCGCCGGCCACCTCCAGCGGGCCCGGGCCGTCGCGGGAGCGCTGGACCGGCCCTGCACGATCCTCGGGACCCTCGCCGGGTTCGACACCGCCGGCCTCGACACCGTCGACCTGCCCGACGACCGCCCCCTCGGCGACGCGGCCTTCGACGGCCGGGACGGCGCGGCCGAGCGGCCCGAGGCCCTGCACTACGCGCCGCTCAACCATCCGGGGGTCCGCGCGCGGATGGCGCGCATCGCGGCCTGGGTAGAGCGGGCCGAGCCGGCGCTCCTGGTCGTCGACGTCTCGGTGGAGGTGGCGCTCCTGGCGCGGCTCCTGTCGGTGCCGACCCTGGTGGTGCGGCTGGCGGGGACACGGACGGACCGGCCGCACCTGGAGGCCTTCCGCGGCGCGACGCGGCTGCTCGCCCCCTTCCCCGCCGCGCTCGACGGCGCGGCCGTCCCGGACTGGGTCCGGTCCAAGACCCTCTACGCGGGCTTCCTCGGCGCGCCGGCGCAGGCCCCGACCGAGGCGGGACGCGAGATCGTGGTGGTGTTCGGCCGGGGCGGCGCGGGCGGAAGCCTCGCCGAACTCGCCGCGGCGGCGCGGGCGGTCCCGGACCGGCCGTGGCACGTCCTGGGTCCGGTCTCCGGCGCGGGACCCGCGCCCGACAACCTGCACCTGCACGGATGGGTCCCCGACGTCGAGGCGCGGGTCGCGCGGGCGGCGTTGCTGGTGGGGGGCGGCGGCGACGGCGTCGTCGCCCTGGCCGCCGCGCAGGGGAAGCGCTTCGTCTGCTTGCCGGAGGATCGGCCCTACGGCGAGCAGACCGAGAAGGCCGAGGCGCTCGCGCGGCTCGGGGCCGCGATCGTGCATCCCGGCTGGCCCACGCCCGCGGCGTGGCCGAGCCTAGTCGCGGCGGGCCTCGCCCTCGACCCCGCGGTGATCGGCGGCCTGCACGATCCGGACGCGATCCGGACCTGCGCCGCGACGATCGACGCCCTGGTCCGGGACCTCTGAGCGGCCGGACCGCGACGCTCCGCCACGGAGCGACGCCGAAGCGGGGTCCACTCCGGCGCAGGCGGTTCGGTCCGAGATCAGGAGATCAGGTCGAGCTTCGCCGCCTCGATCCCGTCGGCGCGGATCGTATCCGGCAGGGACGAGAAATCGCGGTAGCCCGCCTCGCGCGCCATGGCGTCGAGGGCCGTCTGCTCGTCGTCGGCCGCTCCCGTCCAGAGCACCGCGCCGCTCTTCGTCTGCCTGATCTGGAAAATGCTCATCGACCCCTCCCCGGTCTCGAGAAGACCATCGGCCTATTAACGTCGCTATTCATCGCTGGTTGCAGGTCGAGCGCCGTGAACGGCCGCGCTCCGACCGCGCCGATTACCTGCGGCGCGAGGCCCGGCGACGGCCCGGCCGGATGGCGCTATGCTCGGCCTCCGGTGGAGTGGCTCGCCATGAAAACGCCGACCTGCAAAGCGAGGGAGTGGCAATACCAGTCCAGCGCCGATTGCGAGGCCCCCGTCGTGAACTCCGTCCGTAGGCGCGCGTCCCGCCTCAGTCTCCTGTGCGGGCTCGCGATCCTCGCCGGGGCGCCGGCCCGGGCCGTCGAGACCGCCGCGGTTCCCGACGCCGCCGCCATCGCACCCGCGGTCACCGTCGTGCCGGCCGAGAGCCGCGAGATCGTCGAGCGGGCCGTCGTCACCGGGACGCTGGTCCCCCGCGACGAGATCCTCGTCTCCCCCGAGATCGAGGGCCTGCGCATCACCGATCTCCTCGTCGAGGAGGGCGACCGCGTCACAAAGGGACAGGTCCTCGCCAAGCTGTCGCTGGAGATGATCGTCACCCAGGAGGCCTCGAACGCGGCGGCGGTCGCCCGCGCCGAGGCGGCCATCGTCCAGGCCCAGAGCCAGATCGTCCAGGCGGAGGCCGCCAACCTGGAGGCCAAGCAGGCGCTCGAGCGCGCCCAGGCGCTCGCCAAGACCGGCAACGGCACCGCGGCCGTGCTGGAGCAGCGCGTCTCGGCGGCGCAGGGAGCCGAGGGCCGCCTCGCCGCCGCCAGGGGCGGACTGCAATCGGCCCAGGCCGACCTCGCCACGGCACGGGCCGCCGGCGCCGAGATCGCCCTGCGGCGCGCCCGCACCGACATCCGCGCCCCCGAGGCCGGGATCATCAACCGCCGCACCGCGCGGATCGGCGCCACCGCCACCGCGGCGGCCGAGCCGCTGTTCCGGCTGATCGCCCGGGGCGAGATCGAGCTGGAGGGCGAGGTGCCCGAGACGTCGCTGGCGCGCATCCACGTCGGCAACCCGGCGAGCCTGGACCTCGACGACGGCCGCCGCCTCGCCGGCAAGGTGCGCCGGGTCTACCCGGAGGTCGACCGGGCGACGCGGCTCGGCAAGGTGCGCATCCGCCTCGGCGACGATCCGGCCCTGCGCATCGGCGCCTTCGCGCGCGGCAACGTGGAGATCGCGCGCCGCACCGGCGTCGCCGTCCCGGTCTCCAGCCTGCTCTACGCGGCCGACGGCCGCGCCAGCGTGCTCGTTGTGAAGGACGGGCGCGTCGAGGCGCGGCCCGTGACCACGGGGCTCTCCGCCGAGGGCTTCACGGAACTCCGCTCCGGCGTCGCCGCCGGCGAGAGCGTCGTGGCCCGCGCCGGGAGCTTCCTGCGCGACGGCGACCGGGTGCGTCCCGTCGCGGCCCCCGCCAGCACGCCGATCGCCGACGCGGCCCCGCGGTAGGACCAGTCGAAGGAACCGGCCATGCGCCTCAACGTCTCCGCCTGGGCGATCCGCAAGCCGCTGCCGTCGGTGGTCCTGTTCCTGGTCCTGATGATCCTCGGGCTGGTGAGCTTCCGCGCGCTGCCGATCACCCGGTTCCCCAACATCGACATCCCGATCGTCTCGGTGACGATCACCCAGTCGGGCGCGGCGCCCGCGGAGCTTCAGACCCAGGTCACCAAGTGGGTCGAGGATTCGGTCGCCGGCGTGAAGGGCGTCAAGCACATCCTCTCGACGATCACGGAGGGCACCTCGACGACGACGATCGAGTTCCGCCTCGAGGTGAACCAGGACCGGGCGACCAACGACGTCAAGGACGCCATCGCCAAGATCCGGCAGAACCTGCCGCGGACGATCGACGAGCCGATCGTCTCGCGCGTGGAGATCGCCGGCCTGCCGATCATGATCTACGGCGCCTCCGCGCCGGCCATGACGCCCGAGGACCTGTCGTGGTTCGTGGACGACGTCGTCGCCCGGGGCCTGCAGAGCGTGAAGGGCGTCGGCGGCGTCGAGCGCCTCGGCGGCGTCGCCCGCGAGATCCGCGTCACCCTGAAACCCGACCGCCTGCTGGCGCTGGGCATCACCGCCGCGGACGTGAACCGGCAGCTGCGCCTGACCTCGGCCGACATGGCCGGCGGCCGGGCCGAGGTCGGCGGCCAGGAGCAGTCGATCCGGGCGCTCGCCGCCTCGGCGAGCCTCGACACGCTGGCCAAGACGTCCATCGTGGTGCCGGGCAACCGCAAGGTGCGCCTCGACGAGCTCGCGACCCTGTCGGACACCGCCGAGGAGCCCCGCACCTTCGCGCGCTTCAACGGCGAGCCGGTGGTCGCCTTCGCGATCTCCCGGGCCAGCGGCGCCAGCGACGCCGACGTGTCGGTGGGTGTCGCCAAAAAGATCGCGGCGCTGCACGCGGCCAATCCCGACGTCCGGTTCGACCTCATCGACACCAGCGTCGTGAACACGATCGGCAACTACCACTCGGCCATGATGGGCCTGATCGAGGGCGCCGTCCTCGCCGTCGTGGTGGTGCTGCTGTTCCTGCGCGACTGGCGCGCGACCCTGATCGCCGCGGTGGCGCTGCCCCTCTCGGTGCTGCCGACCTTCTGGGTGATGAGCGCGCTGGGCTTCTCGCTCAACGCCGTCAGCCTCCTGGCGATCACGCTGGTCACCGGCATCCTGGTGGACGACGCGATCGTGGAGATCGAGAACATCGTCCGGCACATGCGGATGGGGAAATCGCCCTACCGCGCCGCCCTGGAGGCCGCGGACGAGATCGGCCTCGCGGTCATCGCCATCACGGCGACGATCATCGCGATCTTCTCGCCGGTGTCGTTCATGGGTGGCATCGCCGGCCAGTACTTCAAGCAGTTCGGCCTGACCATCGCGGCGGCGGTGTTCATGTCGCTCCTCGTGGCGCGCCTGATCACGCCGCTGCTCGCCGCCTACTTCCTGCGCGACCACGGGCCGGACCACGAGCGCGACGGCGTCGTCATGCGCGGCTACACCCGCCTCGTCGCCTGGTCGGTCCGGCACAAGTTCATCACGCTCGTGCTCGGCATCGCGTGCTTCGCCGGCTCCATCGCCTCCACGGGGCTCCTGCCCGCGGGCTTCCTGCCGGCGGAGGACCAGGCCCGCACCCTGTTCGTGGTCGAACTGCCGCCGGGCGCCCGGCTCCAGGACACGGTCCGGGTCACCGACCGCATCGAGGAGAAGATCCGCGCGCTGCCCGAGGTGAAGAGCGTGTTCGTGGACGGTGGCCGCCAGCTGCCGGCCAAGAAGGAGGTGCGGCTCGCGAGCCTCACCATCAACCTGACCCCGAAGAACGCCCGTCACAAGACCCAGAAGCAGGTCGACGCGGAGGTCGCGGCGATCCTGCGGGAGGAGCCGGACCTGCGTTTCTGGGCCCTGCGCGAGGGTGGCCAGCGCGACCTCGCGCTGATCATCGCGGGCCCCGACAAGGCCGTGGTGGCAGAGGTCGCCGCCAAGCTCCAGCGCGAGGCCCAGCAGGTCCCGCACCTCGTCAACGTCATGTCGACGGCGCCCCTCGACCGGACCGAGGTCCGGATCCGGCCGAAGCCCGCCGTGGCGGCCGATCTCGGCGTGAGCACCGACACCATCGCCGAGACCGTGCGCGTCGGGACGATCGGCGACATCGGCATGAACCTCGCCAAGTTCAACGCCACCGACCGGCAGATCCCGATCCGCGTGCAGCTTCCCGAGAGCGTGCGCGGCCGGCTCTCCGACCTCGAGACCCTGAAGGTTCCGGTGAAGGGCGGGACGGCCGTGCCGCTCGCGACCGTCGCCGACATCAGCCTGGGCCAGGGCCCGACCGGAATCGACCGCTACGACCGCGCCGTGCGCGTCGCGCTCGAGGGCGACATGCAGGGCACCGACGCCCTCGCCGAGCTGATCGGCCAGGTGATGAATCTGCCGACCGCCAGGAACCTGCCGCCCGGCGTCACGATCAGCCAGACCGGCGACGCGGAGGTGATGGGCGAGGTCTTCGAGGGCTTCGCGCTGGCCATGGGCGCCGGCCTGATGATGGTGTTCGGCGTGCTGATCCTGCTGTTCGGCAACTTCCTGCAGCCGCTGACCATCCTGTTCTCGCTGCCCCTGTCCATCGGCGGCGCGATCCTGGCGCTGCTGATCTGCCACATGCCGATCTCGATGCCGGTGGTGATCGGCATCCTGATGCTGATGGGCGTCGTGACCAAGAACGCCATCATGCTGGTGGATTTCGCCGTGGAGCAGATCCGCGCCGGCGTCGATCGGAACGTCGCGATCGTCGATGCCGGCCGCAAGCGCGCCCGGCCGATCGTCATGACCACCATCGCCATGGCGGCCGGCATGGTCCCGTCCGCGATGGCCTACGGCATCGGCGGCGAGTTCCGCTCGCCGATGGCGGTGGCGGTGATCGGCGGCCTGATCGTCTCGACCGTGCTGTCGCTCGTCTTCGTGCCGGCGATCTTCGTGCTGATGGACGACCTGTCCCGCCTGCTGACGCGGCTGTTCGGCCGGTTCGTGGGCGAGCGCGACGACCCGGAGGACGAGGCCGCCTTCGATCCGGCCCGTCCAGCGAATGACGGGCACCCGCCGCCACGGATCGCCGCGGAGTAGGGCCGCCAGGGAACCGGACGCCCGGGTTCGAGGCCTCGCAGATCGGCGGCGCGCATTGCGTCGCGCGCCGCGATGGGCTGTGACTCGGCCCGCCGAATCAACGGAGACGTAGGAAGCGATGTCGGGTGGTCACGGGGCGGTCGAGGGGTCGAACAAGCGCGTGGCGCTGCTGATCTCGGTGCTGGCGCTGTTCCTGGCGTTCAGCGAGACGCTGGGCAAGGCGTCCCAGACGGATTCGATCGGCGCGAACGTCGAGGCCGCGAACCAGTGGGCCTATTTCCAGGCCCGGACGATCCGCGCGACGGTGCTCAAGACCGCCGACGAGGCCCTGGCGCTGCTCCCGCCGGGGCCGAATCAGGACGCGATCGCCGCCAAGCGCGCCGAGTGGTCCAAGACCCTGGCGCGCTGGGATTCGGAGCCGGCGACCGGCGAGGGCCGCAAGGAGCTTTCCGAGAAGGCCCGGGCGTCCGAGGGCCGGCGCGACCTCGCGCTGCTGCGCTACCACCATTACGAGTTGGCCTCGGCGGCCTTCCAGATCGGCATCGTCCTGGCGTCGGCCGAGGTGATCACCGGGATCAGCCTGCTGGTCTTCGCCGGCGGCTTCCTGGGCCTCGCCGGGGCCGCGCTACTCGGCTTCGGCTACCTCGCGCCGCACGCCCTGCCGTTCTTCCACTGATCGGCCCCGGCCACCGGCAGCGACGTAACGCCACCCCTGATCCCGATCGGTTGAGCCGGAGCTTCGCCGGACTGGACGCGCGGTTCGGAAGCTGATCGTCTCGGCACATTCCAGGGGGGAATGATGTCGGAACACTCAGAAGACCAGGGTCGCCTGACGAAGATCGCCAGCGCGATCTTCCTGCACACCGAGCACGCCATCTACGCGGCCCTCGGCATCCTGCTGGCGCTCACCGCGCTCGTGGCGCTGGTCGAGGCCACCGGCATGACCTGGGAGGCGATCCGGGCGCTCGGCGGCGCGCAGCAGATCCTGGAGGTGATCGACCGGCTCCTCTTCCTGCTGATGCTGATCGAGATCCTGCACACGGTCCGGGTCTCGATGCGGTCGGGGACGCTGACCTGCGAGCCGTTCCTGATCGTCGGGCTGATCGCGTCGATCCGGCGCGTGCTGGTGATCACCCTGCAATCGTCGGAGATCATGCACGCCAAGGACTGGTCGCCGGAGAAGCAGGCGCTGTTCCAGGCCTCGATGATCGAGCTGGGCGTGCTGGCGGGGCTGATCCTCACGATGGTCTTCGCGATCTTCCTGCTCCACCGGGCCCGCGATGACGGCAGGCCCGCGGGCGAGGAGAAGCCCGAGCACGCGTCCTGACAGCGGCGCGGCCTCCCGGCGCGACACGCGCCCTGGGACTTGCACCGCCCGCGATCACGGCCGGGCGTGCGACGGGACGGGCGATCAGTTCATCCGCAGGATCGCGGCGTTGAGCAGCGTCGCGAAGGCGACCCAGGCCGCGTAGGGGACGAGGAGCCACGCCGCGAGCCGGTCGAACCGCCAGGTCAGCCGGATCGTCCAGAGCACCATCACCAGCAGCATCGCGACGACGATCAGACCGGCGCCGATCGCGTGGGCGGTGAAGAAGACCGGCGTCCACGCGGCGTTGAGGGCGATCTGCACGAGGAACGCCGCGAGGGCGAGCCACCAGCCCTCGCGGCTCGGCCCGGTGCGCGGCATCGCGCCGAGCAGCCGCCAGAGCGCGACCGCGATCATCGTGTAGAGGATCGTCCAGGCGACCGGGAACACCCAGTTCGGCGGGTTGAAGACCGGCTTGTTCAGGCTCGCGTACCAGCCCGGGATCTCCGCCTGGGTCGATACCGAGCCGACGGCCGCGGTGGCCGCAACCGGCAGGATCGCGGCGGCGAGGCGCAGCCAGCGCGGCAGGGGCGATCCCTCGGGGACCTGTGTGGCGGCGGTCATGATCGTCGGTCCTTGCGGGCGCGGCTCGTGGCGCGGCTTGCCGGGGCCCACGCGCCGTGGCACGCGCCCGTCTCCATCCGCCGAGAATCGCCAGATGTCACAGCCTAACGCGCCGCAGGGTCCGTCGGATAGCCGGGGCGACGCCGAGCCGGGATTCGCGCGCCGGAGCCTCGCTGCCCAGGCCATGGGCCGGATCGAGCCCGAGACGCGGGCCGTGGTGATGCCGCTCCACGTCGCCACCACCTTCATCCGCGATCCCGACAACGGCTACAGCTCCGGCTACAGCTACGCGCGGCCCGACAACGCCACGGTGCGCGAGGCCGAGTCGGTCCTGGCGATGCTGGAGGGGGCCGGCGCCGGCGCGCTGCTGTTCGGCTCCGGGATGGCTGCGGCGACCGCGGTGTTCGGCGCGCTGGAGCCCGGCGACCACGTGGTCGCCGGAACGGTCATGTACTGGGCGCTGAAGCGCTGGCTGCGCGAGGAGGCGCCCCGGCGCGGCCTCACGCTGACCTTCGTGGACACGGACGATCCGGACGCCCTGCGCGCCGCGATCGAGCCCGGCCGGACCAAGCTCGTCTGGATCGAGACCCCCGGCAACCCGCTCTGGACGGTCACCGACATCGCCGCTGCGGCCGAGATCGCCCACGCGGCGGGGGCGCGGCTCGCCGTGGATTCCACGGCCGCCTCGCCGGTTCACACCCGGCCCCTGGAACTCGGCGCCGACATCGTGATGCACTCGGCCACCAAGATCCTCAACGGCCATTCCGACGTCGTGGCGGGCGTGCTGGCGGGGGCGCGGGCCGACGCGTTCTGGGAGCGGATCCGGGGGATCCGCGCCGGCAGCGGCGGCATCCTCGGGCCGTTCGAGGCCTACCTGCTGATGCGCTCCCTCCGGACCCTGCACCTGCGCGCGGCCGCCCAGGCGGCCGGCGCCCTGCGGCTGGCCGGGCGCCTGAGCGAACACCCGCACGTGACCCGCGTCCTCTACCCGGGTCTCCCGGACGATCCCGGCCACGCGGTCGCCCGCCGGCAGATGCGGGACGGGTTCGGCTTCATGCTGTCGATCCGGGTGGCCGGCGGCGAGGCGGGCGCCATCGCCACGGCGGCGCGGGTGCGGCTCTGGAAGCGGGCGACCTCGCTCGGCGGCGTCGAGAGCCTGATCGAGCACCGCGCCTCGGTGGAAGGTCCGGGCAGCCCCTGCCCGCCGGACCTGCTGCGCCTGTCCACCGGCATCGAGGATCCGGAGGACCTGTACGGCGATCTCGATCAGGCGCTGCGCGGCGCCCACGGGAGCTGATTGTCGGGGCCTTTGGTGCCGAACGGGATCCTGGCGCGTTGTGCCGGCAGTTCCGGCGGCGCGAACCGCCACAGATCGCGAGTCCGACGACATGACGACCCGTTCCCGCACGATGGTCCCCGGCACCTTCGCGCTGCTCACCCTGGTTCTCGCGCCGGCCTCCGCCCGGGCCGACGCGGTGCCGTATCTCGACGTCGAGCGCACCTGCCAGTCGGCCCAGGTCACCAACACGACCATCAGCGACAAGGCGAATTACGACGGCTGCATCCGCTCCGAGCGCGACGCCAAGAAGGAGGCCGAGCGGCACTGGAGCAGCTACACCCCCGCCGCCAAGCGCCAGTGTCAGGACCAGTTCAAGGCGGGCGGCTACCCGTCCTACGTCGAGATGGTGACCTGCCTCGAGCTCGCGTCCGGAACGGTGCCGACGCAGAGCGCCGAGGGCGGTCGCGCGGTCGGCGGGCCGGGTGCGCCGAAGGACGTCAAGGTGCAGCGGGAGGGCGGCGCCACTCTCACCAAGGAGCCGCCCGCGACCCAGCGCACGGACCCGATCAAGGTGCTGGAGAACAAGTAGGCCGCCGACCCGTGCGCCGTCACGCGCGCGCGCTGCAGAAGGCCGTCGTCACGTAGGGGAAGTCGACGATCGACGGGCCGGCGAGTTCGGGCGTGTCGGCGATGAGGACCCGCACCGCCTCGGCCACGCCGGCCCGCTCGGCGGCGGGAAGCGCCGCGATGAAGCTGACCGAGAGCGTGCGGTCGAGAATCACGGTCTCGGGCGTTCCGCAATGCGCGTGCCGCCAGCGGCGCTCGCGCAGCGGTCCGAAGTCCGGCGTGGGGAACGGGGTCCGCCACGCGCCGGTGCGGTAGCGCGGCGCGCCGCCCTCGTGCGGATCGGTGATCCGCGACAGGGCGGCGACCCAGGGAACGGTCTCGTCGCGCACGTTCCAGATCAGCCCGAGCCGGCCGCCGGGACGCAGCACCCGGGCGATCTCGGTCAGCGCGGCGGCCGTGGCGAACCAGTGGAAGGACTGGGCGCAGACCACCGCGTCGAGGCTCGCCGCGTCGAGCGGGATCGCCTCCGCGGTCCCGGCGCGGGCTTCGACCTCCGGATGCGCGTCCGAGATCCGCGCGCGCATGGCGTCGACGGGCTCCACGGCGACGACGGAGGCACCGGTCGCGCGCAGGGCGGGCAGGAACTTGCCGGTGCCAGCGCCCAGGTCGAGGACCCGCCGCACCGGCCCGAGACCGAGATCCTCAGTCAGCCAGCCGGCCACGGCCGGCGGATAGTCGGGGCGTCCCGTCACGTAGGTGTGGGCCTCGGCGCCGTAGCCCCGCGCGGCGGCGCGGCGAATCCCCGATCCCCTCTCGTCCGACATGCCAGCACAGCTCCCGGCGGTGCGCGACGCGGCGCGCCGGCGTGCTATGGGCCGAGTCGCCCCCCGCGCACCAGACTCCGCTCCCGACGGCCCCGTGAACGCCCTCGCCATCATCGCCCCGATCTTCGGGATCGTCCTGATCGGCTGGGCGGCCGCCCTCGCGGGCCTCCTCTCCGACAAGGTCAGCGACGGGCTGTCGGAATACGTCTTCGCCGTCGCCGTCCCGGCCCTGATCATCGCCACGCTGACGAGGCCGGGGATGAGCGGGACCGTCGCCTGGTCGTACTGGGTCGCGTATTTCGGCGGCGCGGCGATCTCGTGGTTCGTTGGCACGCTGATCGCCCGGCGTCGGGCCGGGATCGAGCGGCGCGGCGCGATCCTCCACGGCTTCGCGGCGAGCCAGTCGAACACGGTGTTCGTGGGCGTCCCGATGATCCTCCAGGCCTACGGCGAGGAGGGCGCCTTCCCGCTGTTCATGCTGCTGGCCGTCCACCTGCCGCTGATGATGGGCAGCGCCACCTTCCTGATCGAGTCCGATTCCGGCCTGCCGGTCCTGGCGCGGATCCGCGGGCTCGCCCTGGTGCTGCTGCGCAACCCGATCTTCGTGGCGCTGCTGATCGGCATGGCCATGAAGGCCCTCGGCCTCGCGCCGGTCGGCATCGCCCGGTCGCTCATCGACACCTTCGCGGGCACGGCCTCGACCTGCGCCCTGGTGGCGCTCGGCGCCGGCCTGAAGCGCTACCGGGTTCTGTTCGACCTCAAGGGTGCCCTGGTGATCGCGCTCCTGAAGAATCTCCTGCACCCGCTGGCGGTCTGGATCCTGGCCTTCCACGTCTTCGCGATGCCGGCCGCCTACGCGGGGGTCGCCACCCTGTTCGCCGCCATGCCGGTGGGGATCAACGCCTACCTGCTGGCGGCGCGCTACCGGACCGAGACCGGCATGGTCGCGGCCTCGGTGCTTGTCTCGACGCTCCTGGCGCCGCTCACCACCCTGGCCTGGCTCACGCTGCTCGGCCGTGCGTGACGGCGGCGCCCCGGCGTCACCGCGCGCGTTGGACCGGGCGCCGCGCGGGTCTAGGGTAGGCCCAAGAGTGCGGGCCGCGTAGACCCGCGCGTCCCTGCAGGCGAGGAATTTCGATGAACGCTCCGATGCGCCCTCCGGGCAGCGCCTCACCGTCGGCCCCGGCCTCGGCCCGCTTCGTCTGGGACGATCCCTTCCTGCTGGAGGATCAGCTCACTGAGGACGAGCGGGCGATCCGCGACGTCGCCCAGAGCTTCGCGCAGGAGCAGCTCCTCCCCGGGATCGTCGAGGCCTACGCCACCGAGAAGACCGATCCCGGCCTGTTCCGGAAGATGGGCGAGCTCGGCCTGCTCGGCGTGACGCTCCCCGAGGAGTACGGCTGCGCGGGCGCCTCCTACGTGGCCTACGGGCTCGTGGCGCGGGCGGTCGAGGCCGTGGATTCCGGCTACCGCTCGATGATGAGCGTCCAATCCTCCCTCGTGATGTACCCGATCCACGCCTACGGCTCCGAGGAGCAGCGCAAGAAGTTCCTGCCGAAGCTCGCCTCGGGCGAGTGGATCGGCTGCTTCGGCCTCACCGAGCCCGATGCCGGCTCGGACCCGGCCGGCATGAAGACCAAGGCCGAGAAGATCGACGGCGGCTACCGGATCTCGGGCGCCAAGATGTGGATCTCGAACGCGCCGTTCGCTGACGTGTTCGTGGTCTGGGCGAAGTCCGAGGCGCACGAGGGCGCGATCCGCGGCTTCGTCCTCGAGAAGGGCATGAAGGGCCTGTCGGCACCGACGCTCAAGGGCAAGCTGTCCCTGCGCGCCTCCACCACCGGCGAGATCGTCATGGAGGGCGTCGAGGTCGGCGAGGACGCGCTGCTGCCGAACGTCTCGGGACTGAAGGGGCCGTTCGGCTGCCTCAACCGGGCGCGCTACGGCATCTCGTGGGGCGCGATGGGCGCCGCCGAGGATTGCTGGCACCGCGCCCGCACCTACACGCTGGAGCGCAAGCAGTTCGGCCGGCCGCTGGCGCAGACGCAGCTCGTCCAGAAGAAGCTCGCCGACATGCAGACCGAGATCGCCCTCGGGCTCCAGGCCTCGCTCCGGGTCGGGCGGCTGATGGACGAGGGCAGGATGGCCCCCGAGATGATCTCGCTGGTCAAGCGCAACAATTGCGGCAAGGCGCTGGACATCGCCCGGACCGCCCGGGACATGCACGGCGGCAACGGCATCATGGGCGAGTACCACGTGATGCGCCACGCCCAGAACCTCGAGACGGTGAACACCTACGAGGGCACCCACGACGTCCATGCCCTGATCCTGGGCCGGGCCCAGACGGGGCTGCAGGCGTTCTTCTGAGCCTCGGACCGCGCCGCCCATCCGCGTCCTCGTCCCGCGGTGCGGGCGGGACACCCTGACGCGACGGGGCGGGATCACTCCCCGCCCTCGTCCCCGGCGAGCGACCACTCGAGCACCCGGGCGAGGTGGTCGTAGGCGCCGTACTGGCTGGCATATTGCGGGTAGGGCCGCGCCGTGTAGGCCGCCTCGCCGGTCATGAACCGGGCGACAAGCCCCCGCAGCCGCGCGGCGTGCTCGGCCACGATCGCCTCCACGCCGCGCTCCTCGCCCCGGGGCGGCTTCACCGGGATCGGGACGAAGGGCTTCCGCCCGCCCGAGGCGTGGACGTAGAGCAGGTCCGGCGTCGTCTTCACGGCCGGCAGATCCGCGAAGGCGCCGTGCATCAGCATCGCCGCCTCCAGGGTGAGCTGCGGCGAGAACCCGGAGAAGATCATCTTCCCCGAGGGCGGCGTCCCGGTCTTGTAGTCGACGATGCAGGCGCTGCCGTCCGGCCGCAGCTCGATCCGGTCGGCCCGGGCGCGCAGCGTGAAGGTCTCGCGCCCCATCGGGATCGCCCAGCGCCCGGAGACCTCCGGGTAGACCCGCGTCAGGCCGGGCCGGCGCTGCGCCTCCCAGTCGAGATAGGCCGAGGCCATGCGCTCGTAGCGCGGCCACCACTCGGCGTAGAGGTTCGGGTACTCCGCCTCGATCTCGCCGAAGGCGTTCACCGCGAGGTTCAGCAGCCGCTCCGCCGCGTCCGGAGGCAGGTCCGTCGGATGGCGGCCGGCGAATTCCGCGAAGACGTCGTGGACCAGGGAGCCGCGGGTGGCGACGCCCGGCGCCGCCGCCAGCGGATCGAGCGGGTCGAGCCCGAGCACGTGGCGGGCGAAGATGCTGTAGGGATCGCGCACCAGCGTCTCGATCTCGGTGACGCTGAGCGAGCGCGGGAACAGGGCCGGGTCCGGCTTCGGCGCGGGGCGCTTCAGCCGCGGTTCCGGCGGCGCCGTGTCGAGCCGCGCGGCGAGGCCCGCGAGCCGGCGCCCCGCGCGCAGGACGGTGTCCCAGCGGGCATCGCCCGAGAGGGCGCGCAGGCGCTGGATCAGGCGGGACGGCACGGTCGGCGCGCCCTCCCGCTTCAGCGCCCGGGTGATCACCGCGTCGCGGCACCCGAGCGCCTGCACGAAGTCGTGGGCCATCTGGCCGATCCGCCGCTCGGGCGGGTTGAGGCCGACCCGCTCGCGCATCGGCCGGTTGAGGAACGAGTCGGTCAGCGTGCGCACCGGCCACACGCCCTCGTCCAGGCCGCCGAGCACCACGCGGTCCACCGACAGCAGGCGCGCCTCCAGCAGCCCGAGGATGCGCAGGCGCGGATGCGGCGCCTCGCCCGAGCAGGCGACGAGGCGCTCCCGGGCCAGCGACGTGAAGAAGGTGGCGTAATCGTCGAACCGCCCCGGCATCAGGCCGGGCTCGGCCATCTCCAGGTCGTCGAACAGGGCGTCGAGGCAGGAGAGGGACCCGTCCGTCTCCGCCGGGGAACCGTCCTCCGGCCCGGCGATCAGCCGGTCGCACGCCTCCCGGTGCCCCGTGGCGGTGGTGACGAGGTCGCATTCCCCGGCCCCGTCCGGGCCCGGGAAATCCCGGAACACCAGGTCCAGCCGGTCCAGCAGGTCCGCGGCCAGTTCCCAGTCGACGTCCTTCAGGCGGCGCTTGGCCCGGGGCCGGTGCTCGGGCGGCCCGGCGCGCTCGGCCGCGAGGGCCTTGCGCAATCCGTCGAAGCCGGGCGCCGGGACGGGGCCGCGCAGCAAGCCGATCTCCAGGGCCGCGGCGCCCCGGACCACGTCGGGACGCGGCAGGCCGAGATGGACCATCGGATGGGAGAGCAGCGCGATCAGCCGGGCCGGGATCGCGTCGGCCTGATCGCGGGCGAGGTCGGCGGCGAGCTCCGCGGCGAGGCGCGCGAGCCGCCCGGCCGGGCTTCCGGCCAGGGATTGGCCGGCGGAGTCCTCGGCCACGATGCCCCAGCGCAGCAGCTCGACGGCGACACGGCCGGCGAGCCCGCGGTCGGGCGTGATCAGGGCCGCGGTGGCGCCGGGGGTCTGGAGGGTCTCGCGCAGCGCCAGCGCCGCGACCAGCGCCTCCTCGCGCTCGTCGGCCGCCTCGGCGAGCGCGACCCCTTCGAGGCCGAGGCGGGCGACGGTGTCGCGCGCGGCCGGTTCGAGGGCGGCCCACGCGTCGGTGGTGTCGGCCGGCCGCAGGGCCTGCGACAGGAGCGCGGCCCGCGCCACCTGGCCGGCATCGGGCTCGCCGAGGGCGACGATCTCGGCGCGGTCGAGGTTGAGGTTCTCCGGCCCGAGCAGCCGGTGCAGCACCGCCTGCGGGTGGCCGTGCGCGATCACGCGCGAGAAGCCCTCGCCGGTGTCGATGCCGTCCCATCCGGCCGCGTCGAGGTCGAGATCGAGCCCGGGCAGGACCACGGCGCCGTGGGGCAGCTTGGCCACGGCCGCGATGAGCCGGGCCGTGGCGGGGACGGAGCCCAGCGAGCCGGCGACGATCACCGGGTCCTGCGTGGCGCTGCGGGACAGGCGCTGCTCCTCGGCCAGCACGAGGCTGCGGGCGCGGGCGACGGGATCGGCGAGGCCGCGCTCGGCCAGGAGCTTCGGCCAGTTCTCGGCGGCGATTTTCACGAAGTCGAGGGTCAGGCCGAAGTAGCGGGAATACTCCGCCTCGACGGCCGCGCCGATCTCCGACCAGGGCAGGCCCTCGACGGTGAGCGCGTCCATCAGGCGCTCGAGGTCGCCGGCGAGCCCGACCGCGTCGGCGGGGGAGGACGGCACCAGGAACGGCACCTCGGCGTCCAGCGGCAGCAGGGTCCGGTCGACGGTCCTGGCCCAGGCCTGGACGAGGCGCGCCAGGATCAGCCGGCGCTCCAGCGGCGGCATCGGGATGCTGAGGGGGTCGGCGTTGTCCTCCAGCAGCGGCTCGGCGGCGAGGTCGAGCTCGGCCTCGTCGGCCTCGCCGAGGGGGATCATCCGCGGCAGCAGCGTCGCCTGACCGGGCGCATCCCGGCCGAGCCTCTCGGCCAGGATCGCAGCCAGCGCCCGCGCGGCGCGGCGGGTCGGCAGGTAGATCGTGACGGCGGCGAGCGCCAGCGGATCGTCCGCCACCGGCCCGACGAGACGGCCGGAGAGCAGCGCCTCGGCGAGCGTCGGCAGGAACGGGACGCCGCGGGAGATGGTGAAGACGGCCTGTCGGGCGGGCATGGGGGCTTCTACGCCCGCGCCGGGGCCGCGGACAGGGGGCGATCGGCCCCTGGGCAAACGATCGCGCGCATGCCCCTCCCCCGCGAAGGGGCAGGGCACCGGTCGCGGTCCGCCGCGGCCCTCAGCCCTTCGCCCTCGCGGCGGCGCCGTAGCCGGCGCGGCGGCCGAACACGACGCCGGAGGTCAGCCCCGAACCGCCGGGATAGCCGTTGAAGAAGACGCCGCCGACCATCTCGCCGCAGGCGTAGAGGCCGGGAATCGCGCCGCCGTCCGCGCGCTTCACGCCGCCGTCGTCGCCGACCTCGACACCGCCGTACGTGAAGGTGATGCCGCCGGTGACCGGGTAAGCCTTGAACGGCCCGGTCTCGATCTTCTGCGCCCAGTTCGACTTCGGCAGCGCGAGCCCCCGTGTGCCGCGCCCGTCCTTCACGGTCGGATCGAACGGGACGCTCTCGTCCACGGCGGCGTTGAACGCCGCGATGGTCCGCCGCGCCGCCGCCCGGTCGATGCCCTCGAGCCGGTCGAGGAGCCCGTCCAGGGTGTCGGCCTCGACGAAGTGCGCATCGTGGAACCGGTACTCGCTGTAGAGCAGGTGATCGACCTTGGCGTCGAAGATCTGCCACGCCACGTGCCCGGGCTGCTCCATGATGGCGCGGCCGAACTGGGCGTAGGTGTAGTTGCGGAAATCCTTGCCCTCGTCGACGAACCGCGCGCCGTCCGCGTTGAGCATCAGCCCGAGGAAATAGCAGATCTTCCGGTAGTGCTTGCGCTCGCCGTGGGGCAGGTCGAGGTTGCCGTAATCGGGGGTGTGCAGGTCCATCGGCGTGGCGTGGCAGCCGCCGTAGAAGCCGTGGGCCTTCGCGCCCAGCGCCAGCGCCATCTCGAGACCGTCGCCCCGGTTGTGGGGCGTGCCGCGGACCCGGGCCTTGTCCCAGCCCGCGCCGATGAAGCGCGTCCGCAGGGCGGCGTTCGATTCGAAGCCGCCGCAGGCGAGCACGACGGCCTCGGCGCGGAACGCGCCCTGCGGTGTCTCCACGCCGACGACGCGCCCGTCCTCGACGATCAGCCCCTCGGCCGGACAGCCGTAGCGGATCTCGCCGCCGGCCCGGGTGAAGGCGGCCAGTTCCGCCTGGGCGAGGCCGAAGCCCTCGTCGTGGGTAGCGAGCGTCAGGCCGCCCCAGAACACGAAGCGCCCGTCCTTCTCGAAGGATTGTCGGGAATAGATCGGCTCGAACTTAACCCCCTGGGTGCCGAGCCAGCGCAGCGCCGCGCCGCTCTCGTCGATCAGGATGCGCTGCTCGCGCGACAGCGGCCGCCCATCGTTGAAGCCGAGGAGATCCTGCTCGAATTTCTGCGCCGTGTAGGCGCCGAAATCTGTGCGCGGCAGGCGCGGATCCTGCGGATCGGCGAGCAGGGGGATCAGGTCGTCGTTGCCTTCGTAGACGAAGCGCATGGCGCCGGCCGTGTAGGCGGTGTTGCCGCCCGCCAGATCCCGCTCGGCCTTCTCGATCATCAGCACCGAGGCGCCGCGCTCCAGGGCGGCGAGGCCCGCGCTCATGGCGGCGTTGCCTGAGCCGACCACCAGGACATCCCGCTGCGCATCGCCCGACCGCTGCATGCCCGTCTCTCCACCATCCGTCATCGCGGGACAGATTGTATACGCCTGCATGCAATCTAGGGCAAGCGTTCCGGCGAGCCGCGTTTCGAGCTATGGCCCGGTCCAGGGAGATCCTGCGATGAAGGCGAGCGAGTCGGAGCGCTCCAGCGGCGCCGGCGCCTACGAGCGCCTGCTGCGGGCGATCGAGGAGGGCGAACTCGCCCCCGGCAGCCGGCTGCGCGAGGCCGAGCTCGCGGAGCGGTTCCAGATCAGCCGCACGCCGGTGCGGGAGGCGCTCGGACGGCTGGAGGCGCAGGGCCTCGTCGCCCACGAGCCGCACCGGGGCGCCAGCGTTGCGCAGCTCGATTACGGGCAGGTCAGCGAGCTCTACGACATGCGCGAGGTGCTGGAAGGGACCGCGGCCCGCCTCGCGGCGATCCACGCCAGCACGGTCGAGACCGAGATCCTGGAGGAGATGGTCGCCCGGGACCGGACGCTGCTCGGGGACGCGCCCGCCCTGGCCCGGACCAACCGCCTGTTCCACCGGCAGATCCACGGGGCGGCGCGCAATCGCTTCCTGCAGAGCACGCTGGAGACGATGCGCCTGTCGCTGGTGCTGCTGCCCGGCGCCACCACGCTGGCGGCGCCCGACCGCGCCGCGGAATCGCTGGCCGAGCACGCCGCGATAGTGGCGGCGATCCGGGCCCACGACGGCGATACCGCCGAGGCCGCGGCCCGGGCCCATATCCGCGCCGCCTTCAAGGCACGGATCCGGATCTGGCAGGAGAGCTGAGCGGTCCCCGCCCTCAGGCGTGGGCCGGCACGCGCTCCAGTCCCTGCCGGCTCCGGAACAGCGCGAGCGTCGCGACGATGCCGCACGCGGCCGCTGCCATGAGCCAGTAGCTCGGCGCGGCCCGGTCGCCGGTCTTCTCGATCAGGAAAGTCGAGACCATCGGCGTGGCCGTGCCGAACAGCGCGGTGGCGAGGCTGTAGGCCAGCGAGAAGCCGCTCGCGCGGACATGGGCCGGCACCACCTCGGAGAGCGACACCACCATCGCGCCGTTGTAGACGCCGAAGAAGAACGAGAACCACAGCTCGACGGCGAGCATCTTGCCGAAGGTCGGGTCGGCCACGAGCCAGTGCAGGGCCGGGTAGGTCGTCAGCAGCGACAGGGTCGAGATCGTCAGCAGCACCGGCTTGCGGCCGATGGCGTCCGACAGGGCCCCGCCGACGGGCAGCCAGACGAAATTGGTGACCGCCACGCACAGCGTCACGATCAGGCTGTCGGTCTCGGTGAGCTTCAGGACGTTCTTGCCGAAGGTCGGGGTGTAGACGGTGATCATGTAGAAGGTCACCGTGGTCATCGTCGTCAGCATCATGCCGAGCAGCACGATCCGCCAGTTGGCCGCCACCGTGGTCAGGATCTCGCGTGTGGTCGGGTGGCGGGTCCGCTTGGCGAAGTCCTGCGTCTCCTGGAGCGAGCGCCGGATGAAGAAGATGAACGGCACGATCAGGCAGCCGATCAGGAACGGGATGCGCCAGCCGAAATCGCCGATCTGCTGCTTGGTGAGGAAGGCGTTCAGCCCGTAGCCGATCAGGGCGGCGAACATGATCGCCACCTGCTGGCTCGCCGACTGGAACGACGTGTAGAAGCCGCGCCGGCCCGGCGTGGCGATCTCGAACAGGTAGATCGAGACGCCGCCGATCTCGACGCCGGCCGAGAAGCCCTGCAGCAGGCGCCCGGCCAGCACGATCAGCGGGGCCGCGACGCCGATCGTGTCGTAGCTCGGGCAGAAGGCGATGAGCACCGTCCCGCTCGCCATGATCGCCAGCGTGATGATCAGCCCCTTCCGGCGGCCGATCCGGTCGATATAGGCGCCCAGCACGATCGCCCCGAGCGGCCGCATCAGCGCGCCGAGCCAGAACGTGCCGAAGGTCAGGAGCAGCTCGGTGGTCTCGTTGCCCGAGGGGAAGAACGCCCGCGCGATGTAGGTGGCGTAGAACCCGAACAGGAAGAAGTCGAACATCTCCAGGAAGTTGCCGCTCGTCGAGCGGAGGATCGCCCCGATGCGCGACTGGAGCGTGGCCCCGACGGCCCCGGGATCACCGGCCATGACGACGTCCTTTCCGAGTGCCCGTCAGGCACCGATCCATTTCATGGCGACGATCGTGCCGGTCACCGTCAGCGCGCCGCCGATGCGGGTGGCGATCTGCGCGAACGGCATCAGCGCCATGCGGTTCGCCGCCGTCAGGATCGCCACGTCGCCGGTGCCGCCCTGGCCGCTGTGGCAGGCGTTCACGATGGCGGTCTCGATCGGGTACATGCCGAGCCAGCGGCCGACGAAGAAGCCGACCGTCATCAGCGTCACGACGGTCGACACGATCGTGATCAGGTTCACCAGCGTGAAGGCGGCCATCAGCTCGTGCCACGGCGTCATCGCGACGCCGATGGCGAACAGCAGCGGGTAGGTCATCGAGACCTGCACGAACTTGTAGACCACGAAGCCGCCGGCCTGGAGATGGGGCGACACCGCGCTGGCGAGCTTCGCCAGGACGGCGAGGAACAGCATCGCCACCGGCGCGGGCAGGCCGACGAGGTGGTGGGCCATGACGCCGAGCAGGTAGAGGGTGATCGCCGTGAGCCCGGCCGCGCCGATCGTGGCGGGGTCGATCTGGCCCTTGGCCGCCTCGGCCTTGGCCTGGGCGTCGCTCGACTTGATCCCGTCCGAATCGGGCTGGAGGCGGCCCTCGCCGGTCAGGTGCGGGTAGCGCTTGCCGATGGAGTTGAGCGTGCCCGACAGGATGATCGCGGTCAGGGAGCCGAGCATCACCGGCGGCAGCACCTGGGCGAAGACCACGCCCTGCTGCAGCCCCAGGATCGCCGCGTAGCCGATGGAGAGCGGGATCGCCCCCTCGCCGACCCCGCCGGCCATGATCGGCACGACGATGAAGAAGAACGTCTTGTAGGGTCCGAGGCCGAGGAGCGTGCCGACCAGCGTCCCGACCAGCGCCGCCGCCACCGAGCCGAGGGCGAGCGGCGCGAAGATCTTGAGGAAGCCCTTGATCAGGACCTCCCGATCCATCCCGAGGATCGAGCCGACGATGATCGTGGCGATGTAGATGTAGAGGAAGTTGGTGAACTTCGTGAAATCGGTGATCGCCTTCACCATCTGCGGCGGCACCAGGGCGTAGTAGACGAGCGCCGAGGGGATGAAGGTCGCGAAGATCGCACCGGCGCCGATGTTCTTCAGGATCGGGATGCGCTTGCCAATCTCCGCGCAGGTGAACCCGCCCATCACCAGAACGGCGATCATGGTCGGCCCGTCGGGCTTGATCTCGCCTTCCTGAACCAGGACGGCGATGAGGATCGCCAGCACGACGAAGATCGGCAGCGGTATGATGCCGATCTTGGTGTCGATCAGGCGCCACCAGACGTCCGGCCAGAACCGGGCCGCGCGCCGGCCCTCCGCCCGGTTCTCTGCCGGTGATGGGATCGGGCTCGGCGTAGCGGTGCTGGTCATGGCGTCCCCCCGGATCTCTGACCACTTTCGGGCCGTTTCGCCGAACACTCGCGACCGCACGCCGAGGCACGACCCGTCGAGTCCCGCACGATCGGCGGAGATAAAGTGACATCCGGCGTATCAGCGCGCATGAAAGGCGGCAACGCGATCCGGGGAACAAAGGACGCGACCTGTCCCGCGGGCCTGGATTAAGATCTCACCTCCGTCGTGGTCCGAGGGCACGGGAATGGCCCGGCACTCGACCGGGCCGCGGGTACGCCGCGCGCGGAGACGGGCGGCGGGACCGACGCCCCGCCGCCGACATCGCCGCTCAGAAGTCGCGCTGGACGCGGAAACGGACCTGCGAGACCGAGTCCTGCGTCACGGTGCGCGGGACGAACGTGCCGTTGTTGATGCCGGCGACGTTGGCGTAAGCGGCGGGGCTCTTGTCGGAATCGATCGCGCGCCCGTGCTTCACGCCGATCTGGGTGTAGAAGGCCTCGACGCCGATATCGAGGTCGCGCACGGGTGACCAGATGAGGCTGCCGCCCGCGACGAACTGGTAGGTGTCGCGCAGCGCTTGGCTGAGCTGGTAGAAGCGCGTTCCGGGCGTGCCGACCGCGTTGGAGCCGAAATTGGCGGCGCCGTTGACGTTCAGGACGTTGTAGAGCGCGCCCTGGGCGAGACGGGCATGGCGGGAGAAATCCTGCTCTCCGTAGGAGCCGAAGACCGCCGAGCGCCATTCCGGCGTCCAGTAATGCAGGAACGACGCGACCGCTGAGAAGGATTGCGACGTCTGCAGCTGCCCGGTGAACGGGTTGATCGTCGCGTCCGAGAAGCTCTGGTAGATCTTCTGGCCGTGGAAGCCGTTGTTGAGCTGCGAGTAGCAGCCGGTGAAGGCGCAGTAGCCGGTGTACATCTGCGCGCCGTCCGCGTAGGCGCCCTGGAGATAGAGGGCATCACCGGGCGCGACGAAGGGCGCGTTGATCTTCAATCCGCCCTGCAGCGCCCAGCCCTCGACGCTCTTGGTGTGCGCGATCCCGACCGTCGCGCCCGCCGCCCGGGTCACCGCGATGTTGCCCACGTTCAGCTCGTGCGCCGCGGCGGAGAGCTGCGCCGAGCCCCAGGCCTGATCGACGCGCAGGACGCCGACCACATCGGGCAACCGCTCGCGCTGGATGCTGTCGACGCTGCTGACCGCGATCGGCGCGCCGTGGAAATAGCCGACGAAGACGGGGCTCACCGGCGAGGCGGTGCCGGCCGGCGCGTAGATCGGGCTGCGCCGGAACACCGGGTCCTCGATCGACAGGGTGGCAGACAGACCGGAGCCGGCCGTCACCGTGTAGGCGAGGAGATTGGTGGAGGCGACATCGGAGCCCGAGCTCGCGCCGTAGATCTCGAAGTCGTGGGCGTAGAAGTCGAAGAACGACGCGGCGCGACCGGCGGTCAGGCCGGCGAACTGGATGAACGCCTTGTCGACGTTCATGAATTGCTGCGCGTGGCCGGCCGCGTCGACGCCCGTGGCGTCGTAGGCCTGGCCGATACGCGCCTGAGTCCCCGAGCGGGCGTAGCCGGTGCGGGACCCGGCATCGAGGCGCACGAAGGCGCGCAGCGTGCCGTAGGCGGTCTGGGTGCGGGCATCGAGATTGATGCGCATCCGGCCCTGATAGCCCGCACTGTCGCCGGCATTCGTGCCGGCCTGCCGCGTCGACGCCGTCATGTATCCGCCCTCGAACCGGGCGCGGCCGGAGATGCGCAGGCAGGTGTCGGTGCCGGGGATGTAGAAGAAGCCCGCGCCGTACGCGCCGCAGACGCGGACGTACTCGACCGGGACAGCCTTCTTGGCCGGCAAGTCGGCGGCGTGCGCGGCGCCCACCGCCGCGCACGCGGCGGCAGACCCCAGCAACGATGATCGCAGTAATCTCATCGGTATCTCCGGAATTTGAAGCTCAAATCTCGCAAACGGATGAGCAAGACCGGACTTACCAAATACAGCAGATCATTTGATCGCGGATATCTGGTGCTCTTTCGCTTGCTACAGTGAACTTGAGGCCCATTTGCTCGGAGACACTGTGCAGGCGCACTCTCCCTTGCAACACGGATTCAGATTTACAATTTGACTTTCAAATTTGTGTTGTATGACAGCAACAAACTGTATTTAAATAATTCAAGTCGCCAAAATTATTAGCCTGTCAGGAGATAAACTCGAATATTATCGAACAAAAATAGAGGTCATTACTTCGGCGCTATCGGCCGATCGGCGTCGCGCGATGCGGGATCGTCTCAGAGCCGGCTCGGAGCGCCCGCGCGGGCCTCGCTCGGCAGGGAGTCGTGGCGGCCGCGGTCGAAACCCAGCCGGCGCCCCTGACGGGAAGGCGGTCGCCGGCGGCCGATTCGAAGCTCGAACCGCGCAGGCCCGACTCGCCGGCCGGAAACCCGGACATCTGCCGATGGCACAGGGTGCGGGACGCGGCGGCACCGGTCCGGCGCGAGACGTGCGGGGCGCGTCCGGAAGCCGGTGCCGGGCGAAGGATGCCGCCGATCGACGGCGATCGAGGCGCGGCGCCAGTGGACCCTGATCGGCAGGGCAGCGGATCACCTGGGACGTGCGGGGCGCCGACCGCCCAGCTGTCCGGCCCGGGCACGTCCAGGATCGGGGGCTCCGCCAGCGGGACCGCGCCGGCCCCCGGCCCGCGCGGCGGCGGCACGCCGGCTTCGGGCGCGCCGGGTCAGGTGGCCGGTCGCGGCCGCGGCGGACGGGTTCGCGGGCCGCGGGCGGAAGCGCACAACGAAAAAGGCCCGGCCGAAGCCGAGCCTTGAGGGTTCTGAAGCACGGGGACCGGCGCGGAGGCCGGAGCCCCGGCGCCGGTGGAGTGGCTTAGAAGTCGCGCTGGACGCGGAAGCGGAAGGTGGAGACGCTGTCCGACGTCGTGGTCCGCGGCACGAAGGTACCGTTGTTGATGCCGGCGACGTTCGCGTAGGCCGTCGGGCTCTTGTCCTTGTCGATCACGCGGCCGTTCTTGACGCCGATCTGGGTGTAGAAGCCCTCGACACCGATATCGAGGTCCTTGACCGGCGACCAGATGATGCTGCCGCCCGCCACGAACTGGTAGGTATCGCGCAGCGCCTCGCTGAGGTTGTAGAAGCGCGTGCCGGGCGTCCCGACGGCGTTGGCACCGAAGTTGATCAGGCCGAACGGGTTGGCGACCGCGTAGGCGATGCCCTGAGCCGCACGGGCCGACTGCGAGAAGTTCATCTCACCGTACGAGCCGAAGAAGGCCGAGCGCCACTCCGGCGTCCAGTAATGGAGATACGAAGCCGTCGCGCTGAAGCTCGTGGACTGCTGCAGCTGGCCCGTGAACGGGTTGACCGTCGCGTCGTTGAAGAACTGGTTGAACTTCTGGCCCTGGATCGTGGCCGCGTTCTGCGAGTAGGAGCCGCTGAACGAGGAGTAGCCGGTGTAGAGCTGCGCGCCGGAGCCGTAGGCACCCTGCAGGTAGAGGGCGTCGCCCGGAGCGATGAACGGCGCGTTGATCTTCAGGCCGCCCTGCACCGCCCAGCCGTACGAGTTGCTGGTGTGCGGGATGCTGATGTTCGAGCCGGAGCCGGTGCCGGCGCCGTTGGCGACGTTGCCGACGTTCAGCTCGTGCACGGCCGCCGACAGCTGGGCCGAGCCCCAGGCCTGGTCGAGGCGCAGGGCGCCGACGACGTCGGGCATGCGCGAGCGCTGGATCACGTCGACGAAGCTGTACCGTGTCGGCTGGCCGTTCGTGTACCCGATGAACACCTCGGCCGGCGAGTTCGACTGCGCGAAGTTGGCGATGTTGGCGTTGACCGTGGCGCCGGACGGGTTGTTCGAGGCCGAGAAAATCGGGCTGCGGCGGAAGACCGGGTCTTCGGCCGAGATCGTGGCGGACAGGCCGTTGCCGAGCGTGGCCGTGTAGGCGAGCAGGTTGGTGGACGCCAGGTCCGAACCGGCGGTGGCGCCGGCGAACTCGAAGTCGTGGGCGTAGAAGTCGAAGAACGACGAGGCGCGACCGGCGGTCATGCCGGCGAACTGGATGAAGGCCTTGTCGACGTTCACGAACTGCTGGTCACGGCCGAAGCTGTCGATGCCGAGGCCCGGGAAGGCCTGACCGATGCGCTGCTGGGTGCCGGAGGTGCCGACGCCGGAATAGCCGGTGCGGGCGCCGGCATCGAGGCGGACGAAGGCGCGCAGCGTGCCGTAGGCGGTCTGGGTGCGGGCATCGAGGTTGATGCGCATCCGGCCCTGGTAGCCCGACGTGTCACCGCCGTTGCCGTTCTGGCGCGAGTAGCTGGTCATGTAGCCGCCCTCGAACCGGGCGCGGCCGGAGAGACGCAGGCAGGTGTCGGTGCCGGGAATGTAGAAGAAGCCGGCGCCGTACGCGCCGCAGACGCGGACGTACTCGATCGGGATCGCCTTCTTGACCGGCAGGTCGGCGGCGTGAGCTGCGCCTACCGCCGCGAACGCAGCAGCAGACCCGAGCAATGAGCTCTTCAAGAGCTTCATAGACATCTCCAAAGCTTCGAGACCCAATGATGCGGACGTGCCCGGTTATCCGGGTCTGGCCGCACGTTCTGTAGGTTTGGCCCGCGTCTTAAGTGGCAGGCTCCTGCGGGCTCTCGCTTGGCGATGCCCCCGTGCACGATCACCATGTGCGAACGGGTTTCCGCGAGCAACGAGGATTCGCGGCCGCCTTGGCAGTTCCAGGGCGATGTTGCGGCCTGGCAACATTCTCGGGGTGCTTTAGTCGGCAACGGTTCGCCGAATGTGCACGAATGCTGTCCTGAGCGGCTGACCTGCCGTTCCGGCGGGCATCGGGCCGCCCGAACCCGACCCGGGTCCGGGCGGCGCACGCCGTCTCAGGCGATTCGCCGGGGGAGCGGCCTCACATGGGCGGCCTCACATCGGCGGCCTCACATAGGCGGCGTCAGCCCGTCCTTCCCGACGGCGACGCGCCGGGCGGTGACGCGGCCATCATCCCCGCGCGCGGCGATCACGAAGACCTTGGCACCGGGGGCCACCGCCGAGGCGCTGGCGGGCTCGAAGCTGACGACCGGCGCCTGCGGCGGCACCAGGATCTGCAGCGACTGGCCCTGGCCGTAATCGACCGTGAGGGTCCGCTCGGCTCCGCCGCTGCTCGCCTTGACCGTCCCGTTGGTCATCGCGCTCTTGACGCGCGGCGCGTCCGGCGCGGTCGCGCGCACGTCCGCCTTCACGGTGCCGTTGGTCATGGCGCTCTTCACCGACGCACCGCCCGCCGTGCGGTCGGGGATCATGTCCCAGTCGTAGTGGCCCTCGCCGGTGCCGCGCATCGCCTCGGGGAACAGCACCACCTCCAGGGCCACCGGCGGCTCACCCTTCGTGGCGGTGCCGATGAAGACGCCGTCCCTGATCGCGTCGAGGCTCGACGGGACGACCCAGGAGACCTTCGCGTCGGGGGCGAGCGCCACGGTCTCCGACACGCCGTCGCGCGTCTTCAGCGTGAAGCCGCCGCCCGCCACCGCCTCGACGGTCCCGCGCAGGCGCTCGACCTTGGGAGCCGCCTGTGCACCGGTGGTGACGGCCAGCAGGCCCATCAGGGCGAGCGTCGTGAGTTTTGCCATGGGGGTTCTCTTCTTGCTGCCGGGAGTGTTGCGACCGGCGGGACGTGGGGCCGGATTCGACGACGTCAGCCCCCGCGGGGCTGTGACATCGCATCCGGGTTCGCCCCCGTACCCGGCCCGGTTACGCGTCCCCGGCCTGTCCCAGGCTGTTCAGGAACGGTGCGGCCGCCACTGCCGCGGCCGCCTCCACGGCCCGGTACCGGCGCACCACGTCGGCGCCGAAGGCCGAGAGGCGCGCGCCCCCGCCCGCCCGGCCGCCGGTCTGCGCCTCGACCACGGGCCGGCCGAAGCCGGTGTTCATCGCCTCGACCAGCAGCCACGCGCGGCGGTACGACATGCCCAGCGCGCGGCCGGCGCCCGCGATGGACCCGTGCTCGGCGATCATCTCCAGGAGCCGCACCTTGCCGGGACCGAGGCGGTGCCCCGGCCCGAGATCGATGCGGATGCTGAGCCGGGGCACCCCGCCCGCGACCGGGGCGGGGCTCGGGTCGGCCGAGTCGCTCAGGCGGGCAGGACCAGCAGGGCGAGACCGGCCGCGGCCACGCCGGCGCCGAGGGCCGGGGCGGCCCGCGTCGCTCCGATCCGCGACGCCGCGACGCCGAGACCGATCCCCGCGGCGTTCAGGAGTGCGGTGGCCGCGAGGAAGCCGAGGCCGAAGGACAGGCCGGAGGCGGTCTCCGGCATCTCGGCGCCGTGGGCGTAGCCGTGGAACACCGCGAAGACGCCGACCAGGGCGGCCAGCACCGCGACCGGCGCGCGCAGGCCGACGATGGCGGCGAGGCCGAACACGACGATGGACAGCGCGATCCCCAGCTCGACATGCGGCAGCGCGATGCCGGCCATGCCCAGCCCCGCCCCCGCGCTCATCAGCGCCAGGAACGACAGGGGCAGGGCCCAGAGCGCCCGTGCGCCGCGCAGGCTGGCGAGGAGGCCGACCGCGACCATCGCGAGCACGTGGTCGGCGCCCAGCAGCGGGTGGAGGAAGCCCGCCTCCGCGCCCGTCGCGGCGCCGTGGCCCGGATGGGCGAAGGCCGCCTGGGGCAGCAGGGCGAGCGCTGCCGGCAGGAGCGCCAGAGATGCGGCGGGTCGGGAGGAGAGCAGGCGCTTCATCGAGGATCCTTCGCTGGACCCGCAGAGATGTAGCGCCCTTCCGCAGCCGCTGCGAGGGGCCGGCGGCCGAAGTTCGCCACCCCGCGACGCGGCGCCGGAGCCTCAGAGCGACATCGCCTCGTGGACGGCCGACGGCGCGAACGGCTCCGAGAAGGCGGCGCCGATGCCGTGGGTGAAGTGGCGCATCACCGTGGCGGTCTTTCGTCCGACCTGAATGATCGCCCCGATCTCCGGTTGGTGGTCGATGAGCAGGGCGACGCCGGAGGCCGAGACGTTGAGGACGTGCCCCTGGATGGCCTCGCCCGAAGCCGTGGTGACCTGGACGATCTTCTGCCTCGGCACGATCCGCCGGTGAGCCCGGATCGGCTCGGGCTGCAGGTCCTGGGCCCGCGCCAGCGTCACGAACTGACGGGCGAGATCGGTGAGGGTCGCGCGCCCGCCGCGGACGCAGGCGACGAATTCCTGGCCCGCCACGCGGGCGATGCGGGCCTCGAGCGTCCCGATATGGCGGATGCTGCAGGTGAGGTTCTCGCCCGGCGCGAGGCGGGACGAGGAGCGGAACCGGATGCCCTCGGTCGAGACATCGGCGGTCACGGCGTAGAAGTCGCGGCGGCGCTGGTTCCAGCACAACGCGGGCAACATGACGATGTGCCGCCGGACCATCACATCCGTTTCATCATGAAAACCGCATCCGAGATCTTCTGCGGCCGAAATTTTTCCAGGCTGTTCAGGCAAAACGTAAAATTGAACTTATCCCGGCCTCTGTCGGGCGGCGGTCGCGGTCTCGGAGGGAACGGCGCGGGTCGCGAGGCCGCTGCTCAAGGACCGCCGACGGGCGCCCACCGGCCGCGGCGACCGGATCGCCGCACGATTGAATACAAGATGCATCTTGACCGTATGGCATGGATGCTGCCTTGGGATTGTGCATGCCACGCGGCCGCGCAACACTGCCGGTCGCCCCTGGAACGGGCGCGGCCGATCCGCACCGCTCCTCCCGCCTCAATCCGGACCGGTCTCATGTTGCGTCTCGCCGCCTGTCTCCTCGCCGGGCTCACCGTCGCCGGGCCCGCCGCCGCACAGACCCTGCGCTACGGCATGATGGAGGATCCGGACGCCCTCGACCCGACGCTCGCGCGCACCTTCGCGAGCCGGATGGTGTTCGCGGCGCTCTGCGACAAGCTGGTCGATATCGGGCCCGACCTGAAGCCGGTGCCGCAGCTCGCGACCGCCTGGGAGCTGTCGCCCGACGAGAAGGCGCTGACCATGCACCTGCGCCCGGGCGTGCTGTTCCACGACGGCGAGAAGCTCGATGCCGCTGCGGCGAAGTTCTCGATCGAGCGCCACATGAAGATGCCGGGCTCGCAGCGCCGCTCCGAGATCGCGCCGATCGACTCCGTTGACGTGGTCGACGACCTCACCTTCCGCATCAATCTGAAGCAGCCGTTCGCGCCGCTGCTCGCGCAGTTCACCGACCGCGCCGGCATGATGGTCTCGCCCAAGGCGGCCGAGCGGCTGGGCGACAAGTTCGCCTCCGCGCCCGTCTGCGCCGGGCCGTACAAGTTCGTCGAGCGGGTGCCGCAGGACCGGATCGTGGTCGAGCGCTTTCCCGACTACTGGAACAAGGACGCGATCCACATCCAGCGGATCGAGTTCCGGCCGATCCCCGACGCCACGGTGCGGCTCACCAACCTGCGCGCCGGGCAGCTCGACCTGCTGGAGCGCCTCGCCCCCACCGACGTGCCGCAGGTGAAGCGCGACGCCAAGCTGAAGCTCGACTCGACCTATGAGCTCGGGTTCCAGGAGATCCTGTTCAACCCCAACAAGGCGGGCTCGCCGGTCTCCGACCCGAAGGTGCGCGAAGCCTTCGAGGCCGCCATCGACCGCAACGCCATCAATCAGGTCGTCTATAACGGCGAGTTCCTGGCCGGGAACCAATGGGTCAACCCGAAGAACCCGAACTACGTCGCCGAGTACCCGATCCCGAAGCGGGACGTCGCCAAGGCCAAGGCCCTGCTGGCGGAGGCCGGCAAGCCGCATCCGCAGATCACGCTGACCGTCTACGCCAACAGCGAGTCGCCGCAGGTCGGCCAGGTGATCCAGGCCATGACCAAGGAGGCGGGCTTCGACGTGAAGATCCAGGCCGTGGACTTCACCACGGCGCTCGATGCCGCCGACAAGGGCAATTACGAGGCGCAGCTCTATTCCTGGAGCGGCCGCTCGGACCCGGACGGCAACACATTCAGCTTCCTCTTCTGCAAGGCGGCGCTGAACTATCCCAAGTACTGCAGCCCCGAGGCCGACGCGGCCCTTCAGGCCGAGCGCGGCACCGTGGATCCGGCCAAGCGCAAGGCCGCCTGGAAGGCGCTGGCCGATCAGGTGCTGAAGGACCGGCCCGGCATCTACATCCTGCACCGCAAGCTGCTCTGGGCCTACAGCCAGAAGATCACCGGCTTCGTGCCCTATCCGGACGGGCTCGTGCGCTTCACCGGTCTGAAGCTCAACTGATGCTGCGCGCCTGATGCTTCGATTCCTGGCGCGACGCCTCGCCCTGGCGGTTCCGACCCTGATCCTCGCCTCGATGATCATCTTCGCCCTGCAGCAACTGCTGCCGGGCGACGTCGCCACGGCGCTCACCGGCGAGGAGCGCGACCCGCAGGTGATCGCCTTCATCCGCGAGAAGTATCATCTCGATGAGCCCCTGCCGGTCCGCTACGCCTACTGGGCCGGCGGCGTGCTGCGGGGCGATCTCGGCGAGTCGATCCGGCTGCAGAAGCCGGTCTCGGAGCTGATCGTCGAGAAGCTGCCGGTGACGCTCGAACTCGCCTGCCTCGCCATGCTGGTGGCGCTGGCCATCGGCGTGCCGATGGGGGTGCTCTCGGCGGTCAAGCGCGGCCAGGCCGCCGACACGGTCGCCAACGGGATCGCCCTGTGGGGCCTGTCGGTGCCGAATTTCTGGCTCGGGATCCTCTTGATCCTGCTGTTCTCGGTGGAACTGGGCTGGCTGCCGGCCTCGGGCTACGTCTCGCCCTTCGAGAGCCTCTCCGAAAACCTCGCCGCCATGGTGATGCCGGCCTTCGTGCTGGGCAACGCCATCGCGGCGGTGATGATGCGCCACACCCGCGCGGCAATGCTGGGCGTGCTCGGCTCCGACTACGTCCGCACGGCCCGCGCCAAGGGCGTCTCGCCGCTGCGCGTCACCCTGCGGCACGCCCTGCCCAACGCCGCGATCCCGATCATCACGCTCGGGGCGCTGGAATTCGGGCAGCTCCTGTCGGGGGCGGTGCTCACCGAGCAGGTCTTCTCGGTGCCGGGCTTCGGCAAGCTGATGGTCGATGCCGTGTTCAACCGGGACTTCGCCACCGTGCAGGGCGTCGTGATCTGCACCGCCGCCACCTACATCGCCCTGAACCTCGCCGCCGACCTGCTCTCCGCGGCCGTGAACCCGAAGCTGAGGCGGGCATGAGCACCGGCACCCCCATCGCCGAGGCGTCCGGTCTCGGCGCCCCCGCCGGAGCCCCGGCTCTGATCCAGGAACCCGGTACGCTCGCGGCCTTCTGGCGGCGCCTGCGCGCACGCAAGAGCGCGGTGGCGGGGCTCGTCATCGTCGGCCTGCTGATCGTGATGGCGGCCTTCGCCCCCTGGATCGCCCCCTACGATCCGACCGCCACCGACTGGGCCAACGTCCGCGGCGCGCCGAGCCTCGCGCACCCGTTCGGCGGCGACGAGGTCGGGCGCGACGTGCTCTCGCGGATCATCTTCGGCGCCCGGGCCTCGCTGGGCGCCGGCCTCGTCTCGGTGGCGCTGGCGGTGTCCCTCGGCCTACCCCTGGGATTGCTCGCCGGCTACGCGGGCGGCTGGATCGACGGGGCGATCTCGCGCCTCACCGACGCGCTCCTGGCGATCCCGTTCCTGATCCTGGCGATCGCGCTCGCCGCCTTCCTGGGCCCGAGCCTCGTCAACGCGATGATCGCCATCGGCCTCTCGGCGACCTCGACCTTCATCCGCCTGACCCGGGCGCAGGTGCGCGCCGTGGCGGCCGAGGAGTTCGTGGAGGCGGCGCGTGCCATGGGCAACCCGCCCTGGCGGATCGCCCGGGTGCACATCCTGCCCAACATCGTGCCGGCGATCCTCGTCCAGGCGACGCTCACCATCGCGGCCGCCATCATCGCGGAGGCGAGCCTGTCGTTCCTCGGCCTCGGCCAGCAGCCGCCCGAGCCGTCCTGGGGCGCCATGCTCAACACCGCCAAGAACTTCATGGACCAAGCCCCCTGGATGGCGATCTGGCCCGGCCTGTCGATCTTCCTCGCGGTGCTCGCCTTCAACCTGTTCGGCGACGGCCTGCGGGACGCCCTCGACCCGAGGCAGCGGACATGACGAAGCCCCTCCTGGAAGTGCGCGACCTCGCGGTCGCCTTCGACACCGACGGCGGCGCGGTCCACGCGGTCAACGGCGTCTCCTACACCCTGCACGAGGGCGAGACGCTGGGCATCGTCGGCGAGTCCGGCTCCGGCAAGAGCGTGCACGTGCTCGCCATGCTCGGCCTGATCCCGCGCCCGCCCGGCCGCATCACCGGCGGTCAGGTGCTGTTCGAGGGGCGCGACCTCCTCGCCCTGAAGGAGCGGGAGCTGCGCAAGATCCGCGGCGGCGCCATCGGCTTCGTGTTCCAGGATCCGATGAGCTCGCTCAACCCCGGCATGACCGTGGCGGCGCAGATCATCGAGCCCCTGCGCATCCATCTCGGCCTCGACGCCCGGGCGGCCCGCGCCCGGGCCAGGGAGCTGCTCGACCTCGTCCGCATCCCGAACGCGGGCGCGCGCCTCGACCAGTACCCGCACGAGTTCTCCGGCGGCCAGCGCCAGCGCGTGATGATCGCCATCGGCCTCAGTTGCCGGCCGAAGCTGCTGATCGCCGACGAGGCGACCACCGCCCTGGATGTGACGGTCCAAGCCGAGATCGTCGCCCTGGTGCAGGAGCTGAAGCGCGAACTCGGCATGGCGATCATCTGGATCACCCACGATCTCGGGGTTGTGGCGGGGATCAGCGACACCGTGCAGGTGATGTATGCCGGCCGAATCCTGGAGCGCGGCCCGGTCGACGACATCTTCGCGGATCCGCGCAACGCCTACACGCTCGGGCTGCTGCGCTCCCTGCCGGACCTGTCCGGCGGCCGGGCCGGGCGGCGGCGCCTCCACCAGATCGAGGGGGCGCCCCCGGACATGCGTCATCTCCCGCCGGGCGACCCCTTTGCGCCGCGCAATGCCTTCGCGACGGCCCGTTGCCGAACCGAGATGCCGCCTCTCGCCCAGGCGCCCGGCGCCGCGCCGGGCCACCTCGTCGCCGCCTGGTACGACCTGCCGAAGCTTCTGGGCCAGGAGGCCGCGCGATGAGCGGGCCGGATTATCCGATCGTCTCGGTCCGCGACCTGTCCAAGCACTATCCCCTGCGCTCGTGGTGGGGCGGCAAGGCGTCGGTGTTCCGCGCCGTGGAGGGCGTCAGCTTCGACATCCGCCCCGGCGAGACCCTGGGCCTCGTGGGCGAGTCCGGTTCCGGCAAGTCGACCATCGGCCGGGCCGTGACCATGCTCAACCCGCCGACCTCGGGCACGATCGCCTTCGAGGGCACCGACCTCGCCAAGCTCTCGGCGGGCGCCATGCGCAAGATGCGGGCGCGGATCCAGACCGTGTTCCAGGATCCGTACGCGGCCCTCAACCCGCGGATGAGCGCCGGGGACTACGTCGCGGAGGCGTTCAAGCTGCACCGGCGCGACATGCGCGGGCCGGAGCGGCGGGAGGCGGTGGCGGCCCTGTTTCAGCGGGTCGGGCTCGATCCGCGCTTCATGGGCCGCTACCCGCACCAGTTCTCGGGCGGCCAGCGCCAGCGCATCTGCATCGCCCGGGCGATCGCCCTGAAGCCCAGCTTCATCGTCGCCGACGAGCCGATCGCGGCGCTCGACGTCTCGATCCAGGCCCAGGTGGTGAACCTGCTCCAGGATCTGCAGGACGAGATGGGCCTGTCCTACCTGTTCATCTCGCACGACCTGCGGATGGTGCGCTACCTCTGCCACCGGGTCGCGGTGCTCTGGCGCGGGCGGATCGTCGAGCTGGCCGAGGCCGACGCCCTCTACGAGGACCCGCGCCATCCCTACACCCGGCGCCTGCTCGCCGCCGTGCCGGTGCCGGACCCGGCCGAGGAGCGGGCGCGCCTCGCCGCGCGCGACCTCACCGGCCACGACCAGCCGCCCGACGGGCCGCTCACCGAGGTGGCGCCGGGGCACTGGGTGGCGCTGCCGGGTATTGGCGCCGGGTGAGATGGCGGCCCTCTCCTCCCCCTTGCGGGGAGGGGAAATTCAGATGCGTTTGAAACGACAGGACACCCCGTGAGAGACTTCTCCGCCCCCGGCCGCTCCCCGGTCTACGCCGCCAACGCCGCCGTCGCGACCTCGCACCCGCTCTCGACGCTCGCCGCCATCGAGATGCTGCGCTCCGGCGGCAACGCCGTCGATGCCGGCATCGCGGCGGTCGCCGTTCAGTGCGTGGTCGATCCGCTGATGACCGGCATCGGCGGCGACTGTTTCGCCCTCTACGCCCCTGCGGGCGCCACCAAGCCCATCGCCCTCGACGGTTCGGGCCGGGCGCCCGCCGCCGCCACGCCCGACTGGTATGCCGAGCACGGCGTCACCATCACACCGACCTCGCCGCACGCCGTGACGGTGCCCGGCGCGGTCGCGGCCTGGGACCTGCTGGTGCGCGAGCACGGTACCCGCTCGCTGGGCGAGCTGCTCCAGCCGGCGATCCGCTATGCGGAGGACGGGTTCGTCGTCCAGCAGCGGGTCGGTTGGGACTGGCTGCGCGGCGCCGAGCGCGTCGCCACGGATCCGCACGCCGCCGAGACCTACCTGCCCGGCGGACAGGTGCCGGCGATCGGCAGCGTCGTCCGCCTGCCGAAGCTGGCGGCGACGCTCCGGACGATCGCCGAGGCGGGCGCGCGCGCCTTCTATACGGGCTCCGTCGCCGAGGACATGGTGAGCCGGCTGAACGCCCTCGGCGGCCTGCACACCCTGGACGACTTCGCCGCCGCGCGGCCTGACGTGGTCGTGCCGGTCTCGACCCGGTACCGCGGCTACGACGTCTACGAGTGCCCGCCGGCCGGCCAGGGCCTGGCGGCGCTGATGATGCTCAACGTGCTGTCGCACTACGATGTCGGCGCCCTGTCGGAACTGGACAGGCTTCACCTCTTCGCCGAGGTCTGCAAGCAGGGCTACCACCACCGCGACGTACTGTTCGGCGACGCGGCGCTGGCCAACGTGCCGGTCGAGCACCTGCTCTCCGACGCCTGGAAGGCCGCCGCCCACGGGGCGATCGACATGGACCGGGCCCGCGCGCCGGAGATCTATCCCGAGATCGCCCGCGAGATGGCCGAGGGCCGCGCCCACAAGGACACGGTCTACCTCTGCGTGGTCGACCGGGACGGCAACGCGCTGTCGCTGATCAACTCGATCTTCCAGGGGTTCGGCTCGGGCATCCTGGCACCCGAGAGCGGCGTGCTGCTGCACAACCGCGGCCTGTCGTTCCGCACCGAGGGCGGCCACCCGAACAGCGTCGGTCCGGGCAAGCGGCCGATGCACACGATCATCCCCGGCATGCTGATGAAGGACGGGCAGGCCGTCGCGCCGTTCGGCGTCATGGGCGGCCACTATCAGGCCATGGGCCATGTCGAGCTGCTCTCCGGTCTGCTCGACCGGGGCCTCGACGTGCAGGAGGCCCTCGATGCCCCGCGCAGCTTCGCCTACGGCGGCAGCCTGGAGGTGGAAGGCGGGATCCCCGACGCGGTGATGGCGGGATTGACGGAGCGCGGACACCCGGCGATCCGTGCGCCGCTGCCGCTCGGCGGGGGGCAGGTCATCTGGATCGACCGGAAGGCCGGCACGCTGGCGGCGGGATCGGACCCGCGCAAGGATGGGGCGGCGCTGGGGTATTGATGCGTGTGTGAGGATGGGCGCCTCCGGCGCTCATCCTTCGGTGCGGGCAACGGCGAGCCTTGTCCGAATATCGTCTTTGCGAGCGGAGCGAAGCAATCCCGGGTGGCGCCACGCTGAGCGATCGCGTGCTGCCCTGGGTCACTTCGCTCCGCTCGTGATGACGGCGTTGCGGATCGAGACCGCCGATCAGTCGATGTCCTCGACCGCCTCGCCGCCGCCGTAGACCCGCTGGGCCAGCGAGGCCTCCATGAACGGGTCGAGATCGCCGTCGAGCACCTCGTCCGGATCGGTGGACTGGGTGCCGGTGCGCAGGTCCTTCACCAGCTGGTACGGCTGCAGCACGTAGGACCGGATCTGGTGGCCCCAGCCGATATCGGTCTTGGAGGCGGCCTCGGCGTTGGCCTTCTCCTCGCGCTTCTTCAGCTCCGCCTCGTAGAGCCGGGCGCGCAGCATGTTCCAGGCGGTCGCCCGGTTCTTGTGCTGCGAGCGCTCCTGCTGGCACGCGACCACGATCCCGGTGGGATTGTGGGTGATGCGCACCGCGGAGTCGGTGGTGTTGACGTGCTGGCCGCCGGCGCCGGAAGACCGGTAGGTGTCGATCCGGCAGTCGGATTCCTTGATCTCGATCTCGATCCGGTCGTCGATCACCGGGTAGACCCAGACGCTGGCGAAGCTGGTGTGGCGCCGGGCGCTGGAATCGTAGGGCGAGATCCGCACGAGCCGGTGCACGCCGGACTCGGTCTTGAGCCAGCCGTAGGCGTTGTGGCCCTTGATCAGGAGCGTGGCGCCCTTGATCCCGGCCTCCTCGCCGTCGGTCATCTCGACGACCTCGACCTTGTACTTCCGGCGCTCGGCCCAGCGGGCGTACATGCGCTGGAGCATGTTGGCCCAGTCCTGGCTCTCGGTGCCGCCGGCGCCGGCATGCACCTCGAGATAGGTGTCGAAGCCGTCGGCCTCGCCGGACAGCAGGGTCTCGACCTGCCGGCTCGCGGCCTCCTTCTCGACGGCCAGGATCGCCGCCTCGCCCTCGCGGATCGAGGATTCGTCACCCTCCATCTCGCCGAGCTCGATCAGCGTCAAGCCGTCCTCGAGGTCGCGCTCGAGCTTCCTGATCGCCGTGACGGCCTCGTCGAGCTGCTGGCGCTCGCGCATGACCTTCTGGGCGGCCTCGGCATCGTTCCAGAGGTCGGGGTCCTCGGAAGCCGCGTTCAGCTCCGCGAGGCGTTTATCGACTGTGTCCCAGTCAAAGATGCCTCCTCAGCAGCCCTATAGACTGCTTGGCGGCATCCGAGGCTTGCTCGATCTCGGCGCGCATCTGGTTTTTCGGGAAAGGGGTTCGGGAACGGGGTTCTGTACTCGGCCGGGGTGATACCCCCCGGGACCCGGCCTGTAAACGCCACCGGGCCGCCGCGCCCTATCCCCGTGCGGCGCCCGACCGCAGGGATCCATGCGAGCCGGTCCGCACCGGACGCGTTGTCGGGCACGACCGGCACGGAAGAAGGAGACCCGCGGATGGCGGATGACGATCACGCGGCGACGTGGAAGGAGTTCAACGAGGCCGTCAACATGACGCCGGCCGCGCTGAAGAAGCACCTCGACAGCGACGCCAGCAAGGAGGTCGGCCAGAAGAAGGACGGCGGCGAATCGACCGGCCACGAGATGGGCCGGCGCATCCTGGCCATCAAGGACAAGAAGAAGGCGGACCTCACGGATGACGACTACGCCGCCATGGGCAAGGTCGTGGGCTACGTGCACCGCCATCTCAAGCAGGGCGGCGCGGCCCGGAAGGACCCGGACTCGCCCTGGCGGATGTCGCTGATGAACTGGGGCCACGATCCGCAGAAGGATTGAGGCCCGCAGGAAGCGAGGCGTCTCAGTAGCGCGGCGGCACGATGTAGGACGGGGCGATCACGTACTCCTTCGGCCGCTTGCGCGCGCCGAACCGCCCCTCGGTGATCTGGTCGTTGTAGTAGTCGAACCCGGTGTAGCCGAAGCCGCCGCCGTTCATCACCTCGGCCACCGGCACCGCGGGCTGGGCGAGATCGGGCCGGCCCGGCGGCACCACGACCTGGCAGCAGCCCTCGGTCTGCAGCACCGTCGGGCCGTTCGGGGCGGTGAACACGAAGGCGCGGGGCTGGTAGGGCGCCGGCGGGTAGGCGGCGTCGGAGGCCGAGGCGCCCTGCCCCGCCAGGAGGGCGAGCAATCCGGCGGCGATCAGGGTCTTGGTGCTCACGCGATGCTCCGTCAGGGGGCCGGACGAGCCGGCATCTGGCCTACAGTCTAGCTGATCGCGGGCGGCCTGTCCGGCGCATCCGAGCGACCGGTTACCGAAATCCCGGGCGGTATCAGCCCCGCGCGCGCAGCACGACCTGCGGGCTCGCCGGAACGGGGCGGCAATCCGTCATGAAGGCGTTCACCGGCAACGGCTTCGAGTCGCACGCGTACACGTCCGCCGGTCCCGGCGCGGGGATCGGATCCCGGGCGATGATCGGGTTCGGCGCGCAGGCCGAGGCCGCGGCGGCGAGCAGCAGGGCGGCGATCAGATTCAGGCGGCGCATGCGACACTCGGGACGCGGGAAGACCCCCGCACCTGACCCTGGCCATCGCGCCCGGCCCTGACAAGCGCCGGAGCGGGGCGCCGACACCTTTGACGGCGCCTGTCGCCCCGCGGCAACAATTTGCGCGGGCCGGCCTAGCCGGTCCGGGCCATCGGCAGGACGTTGTGCAGCGTCTTGTCGGTGGCGTCGAAGAACCGGCGGATATTGCGCGCCGCCTGTCGGATGCGCTGCTCGTTCTCGACGAGGGCGATGCGGACGTACTCGTCGCCGAACTCGCCGAAGCCGATGCCGGGCGCGACCGCCACGTCGGACTTCTCCAGGAGCAGCTTGGAGAACTCGAGGCTGCCCAGCTCCCGGTAGCGCTCGGGGATCGGCACCCAGGCGAACATCGAGGAGGCGGGCGACGGGATGGTCCAGCCGGCCTTGCCGAAGGACTCGACCAGCGCGTCGCGGCGCTTCCGGTAGATGCTGCGCATCTCGTGGATGCAGTCGTCCGGCCCGTTGAGGGCGGCGGTCGCGGCGACCTGGATCGGCGTGAAGGCGCCGTAATCGAGGTAGGATTTCACCCGGGTGAGCGCCGCGAGCAGGCGCTCGTTGCCCACCGCGAAGCCCATCCGCCAGCCGGCCATCGAGTAGGTCTTCGACAGCGAGGTGAACTCCACCGTGCAGTCGATGGCGCCGGGCACCTGCAGCACGGAGGGCGGCGGGTTGTCGTCGAAGTAGACCTCCGCGTAGGCGAGATCCGACAGCAGGATCAGCTCGTGCTGCTTCGCGAAGGCCACGAGGTCCCGGTAGAAGTCGAGGCTCGCCACGTAGGCGGTCGGGTTCGACGGGTAGCACACGACCAGCGCCACCGGCTTCGGGATCGAGTGGCGCATGGCCCGCTCCAGGGCGGGGAACATCGCCGGGGTCGGCTCGGCCGGCACGGAGCGGATGACGCCGCCGGCCATCAGGAAGCCGAAGGCGTGGATCGGGTAGCTCGGATTCGGGACCAGCACGACGTCGCCCGGCGCGGTGATCGCCTGGGCCATGTTGGCGAACCCTTCCTTCGACCCGAGGGTCGCCACGACCTGGGTGTCGGGGTTCAGGGTCACGCCGAAGCGCCGCTGGTAATAGCCTGCCTGGGCCTTGCGCAGACCGGCGATGCCCTTGGAGGCCGAGTAGCGATCCGTGCGCGGCCGCCCGGCCGTCTCGCACAGCTTGGCGATCACGTGCTTCGGGGCGTCCAGATCCGGGTTGCCCATGCCGAGATCGATGATGTCGGCGCCCTGAGCTCGGGCGGCGGCCTTGATCCGGTTGACCTGCTCGAAGACGTAGGGCGGCAGTCGCTTGATGCGGTGGAAGTCGGTCATGGGCGTGTCCATCGGCGCGTCCCGGGTCCGGCGTCTCTCGTCTGGGCCGGTCGGGCGAACCACGTGCTCTACCAGAGTTGCGGGCCGCCGCCGACCCTGAAAAAAGACCGCTACTGCGACGCCGCCGGGGCCGGCTTGATGGTGGCGGCCGCGCCCCGCCCGGCGCTGGCGGCGGCCCGTCCCCGGGCCTCGTTGCGGCCGCGGGCGCCCTCCAGCTCCGCCTCCAGCGCCTTCTGACCCGTGACCGACTTGGCCCGGACCGGCCGCTTCGGCGCGTCGACGCCGACCGGCATGAAGTCGGGCTGCACCTTGCTGCGCGTGTCCGTGACGAAATCCGGGGCCGCGACGACCCGCGGCCCGTAGCCTGCATCCGAGGCCAGGGAGCGGACGACGTCGCCCGAGCAGGCGCCGAGCGCGCCGACCAGCACGCCCAGTCCGGCCGCGCGCGTCAGGCAGCGCAGCGGGCCGGCGCGGCGCGGGCTGACGGCGGGGTTCAAAATGGCACGATCCATCGTCACATGCGTATGAAAAGATCGGCCGGATGTTTCGACGACGTCCAGAGCCGGGCTGGCGAAAACTCTGGCTCGCTCCCTATTTTGTCGGAAACGAGGCCCGCGCCATCGGGTCAACAGATGAAGCACAGGGAGGCACGTTTGACGAGCCCGCAGGCGCCGGATCGGACCGCCCCACCGAAGTCGGTCTCGAACGGCGCGATGCCGGACGGCACGGTCGCCCCGATGCCGGATATCGAGGCGCTCTCCCGCAATGCCGGACAGTTCGTCGAGGCGATGGGACGCAACGTCGCCCGCCTCCTCGGACCCGAGGGCCAGGCGGGCGCGCCCGGCAGCGAGATGAACGAGGCGGTCAAGGTGCTCGGTCAGGTGGCCGAGGCCTGGCTCGCCGATCCGAACCGCAGCGCCGAGGCGCAGGCGCGCCTGTCGCAGGCCTTCCTGTCGCTCTGGGGCTCGACCTACCTGCGCCTGCAGGGCCAGCCCGCCGATCCGGTGGCGCTGCCCGAGCCCCGGGACGCGCGCTTCGCCCATGCCGAGTGGTCGACCAACCCGTATTTCGACTTCCTCAAGCAGGCCTACCTGCTGGCCACCCGCTGGGCCGAGAGCCTCGTGGACGAGGCCGAGGGGCTCGACGCGCACACGCGTCACAAGGCGCAGTTCTACCTGCGCCAGCTCACCAGCATGCTGTCGCCCTCGAACTTCCTGCCGACCAATCCGGAGTTGATCCGCCACACCCTGCAGGAGAACGGCGCCAACCTCGTCCGCGGCCTCAAGATGTACGAGGAGGATCTGGCGGCCGGCGGCGGGCAGCTGCGCGTGCGCCAGACCGACCCGAGCGGGTTCGAGGTCGGGCGCAACATGGCGGTCACCCCCGGCGAGGTGGTGTTCCGCAACGACCTGATCGAGCTGATCCAGTACGCGCCCAGCACCGAGACCGTGCTGCGCCGCCCGTTCCTGATGGTCCCGCCCTGGATCAACAAGTTCTACATCCTCGATCTCAATCCGCAGAAGAGCTTCCTGAAGTGGATGGTCGACCAGGGCCTGACGGTCTTCTGCATCTCCTGGGTCAATCCCGATTCCCGCCACGCCGACAAGGACTTCGAGTCCTACATGCGGGAAGGGATCGAGGCGGCCATTGACGCGATCGGCGTCGCCACCGGCGAGAGCGAGGTCACGGCGGCGGGCTACTGCGTCGGCGGCACGCTGCTCGCGGTGACGCTCGCCATGCAGGCCGCCACCGGCAACCGGCGGATCAAGAGCGCGACGCTGCTCACCACCCAGGTCGACTTCACCCACGCGGGCGACCTGAAGGTCTTTGCCGACGAGGAGCAGATCCGCCAGGTCGAGGCGCGCATGGCCGAGCAGGGCTACCTGGAGGGCGCCCGGATGGCGAACGCCTTCAACATGCTCCGGCCGAACGACCTGATCTGGCCCTACGTCGTGAACAACTACATCAAGGGCAAGGCACCCTCAGCCTTCGACCTGCTGTACTGGAACTCCGACGCCACCCGGATGCCGGCGGCCAACCACTCGTTCTACCTGCGCAACTGCTACCTCGACAACACGCTGGCGCAGGGACGGATGGTGCTCGGCAACGTCCGCCTCGACCTCAAGAAGGTTCAGGTGCCGATCTTCAATCTCGCCACCCGCGAGGACCACATCGCGCCGGCACTGTCGGTCTTCGAGGGCTCGAAGGTGTTCGGCGGGAAGGTCGACTTCGTGCTCGCGGGCTCGGGCCACATCGCGGGCGTGATCAACCCGCCGTCCAAGCCGAAATACGGCTACTGGACCGGCGGACCCGTGAAGGGGACGCTGGAGGAGTGGATCAGGGCCGCGGTCGAGACCAAGGGCTCGTGGTGGCCCTACTGGTTCCAGTGGATCGAGGCGCAGGCGCCGGAGCGGGTGCCCGCCCGGCAGCCGGGCGGCGAGGCGCTGCAGTCGCTGGGCCCGGCGCCCGGCACCTACGTGCGGATGCGCGCCTGAGGCGCACGACGCACGCGGATCGACTGGGTGACCGGCCGCGACGCCCACGGAGCCGCCCCGTCATTGCGAGCGGAACGATGCGACCCAGGCAGCGCGGCACCCGTCCGCGCGGCGCGACCCCGGGTCACCTCGCTGCGGTCACCGAGGCGGCGGCAGCGAGGCGCGCGAGCAGAGCTGGCTGTCAGTACTTCCGCACGAGCGGCGCCGGAGCCGGGGCCGGCGGCGCGCCGAAGACGTAGCGGAAGCCGACCGAGACGATGTCGGCGCTGGAATCCACCACGCCCGCGAAGGCGATGTTGCTGATGTTGTAGTCGCGGCCGATGCCCGCGAGGATCCGCGACCGGTCCAGGAAGAAGTGCGAGTAGGCGAGGTTCAGCGTCAGCTGCTGGCTCCAGCGGTAGCTGGCGCCGACCGAGACGTTGTACCGGTCGCCGTCCGGCAGGCGCACCGAGCGATTCCGGAAGTCGATGGGCGAGGTCTCGTAGGCGAAGCCGGTCCGCAGCGTCAGGTTCGGGGACGCGTCGTACTCGGCGCCGATCGCGTAGGTGAACCCGTCCTTGTAGTTGAGCGGCAGGTTGTTCACCGGCAGGCCGATCGTCTTCGACACGATGCCGATGGTGCCGAGCCTCGACCAGTTGTCCCACTCGAAGCCGAGATTCACCCGCGCCACCGGCGAGACCGCCTGGGTCAGGCCGACGCTGAGCTTGTCGGGGGTGTTGAGCTTGGCACGGACCTGACCGGCGAGCGGGGCCAGGGCGACGAGCGGCACGCCGATCGAACCGTCGATGTCGTGGTGCACAGAGGAGCGGTAGCCGATGCCCAGCACGGTCCCGTCGCGGGGCGTCAGCGTGGCGCCGGCGGTGAAGCCCGCGCCCCAGGATTCGCCCTTGAGGAAGGAACTCGGATACGAGGTCGGCAGGATGCCGGGAATCGGCAGCGCCTGCCGCAGGGTCAGGCGGAAATACTCGATGTTCGGGCCCGCCGCGATCGAGAGCCACTCGTTGACCTTGAAGCCGATGACCGGGTTGATCGCCAGCGAGAAGATCCGCGACGAGCGTCCGTAGACCTCGCCCGCCCACACGTCGCGCGGCTTGGTCACGAGGCCGAACGGGGCTCCGGTGGAGAGGCCGAGCCAGAGGCGGTCGTTGAGCTGGTAGGAGGTGGCGCCCGCCGGCACGACCGCGCCCTGGCCGATATCGCCGGAGCCGCCCAGCCGCGCGAAGCCCGGATTGGTGCCGGCATCCGGACGGATCGTCGAGGACAGGCCGATGAAGGTGAAGTTCTGCTCCGCGACGAAGCCCGGGTTCATCGTGATCGTCGCGGGATTCCAGAACATCGACGAGACGCCGCCCGATCCCGACGCCGCGCCCGCGAAGGCCAGCCCCTGGGCCTCGGTGCTCTGCTCCCGGATCCCGAACGCCCCCGCCTGCACCTGCCCGGCGCCGAGGATCACCGCCGTCGCCGCCAGCATCGCAGCGCGAACCGTCCCGCCCATCTGTTCCCCCAAGCCTTCTCGTTCTGCTGGGCGCCGTCGATTATTCGAGACCCGTTATGCGGCGACCTTTCGTGCATGGTGCCGGCTTAAGGGGCAGAATCGCAATGACCCCGATCATTTTCGGCACCGAGTGGAATAGCAGTAGAGCAGCGCCGGTAAATGGCGACTTCACGCGCCAAATCGCGGAATCAGCGGCGCTTTTCAGTCTTGATTCGAGCTGCCCTGCCGAGACGACGTTAGGAACAATAAATCCAGACGCGGTCGACCCAGCATTTTTCCGCCGTCCTGTGGCCCGGCTGCGACACCCGGCGGGCGGACCCGCAGCCGCGGCCGGCCTTGCACCCGGATCGAGGCCCGGCCATGGTCCCGGCGTCCGGCGCAGACCGGTACAGGGAAGGATGAGGAGTGCGACCATGAAGCTCTTCCGGCACGGCCCGAGCGGCGACGAGAAGCCCGGCCTCGTGGATGCCAGCGGGGGGCTGCGCGACCTGTCGGGCATCGTGCGCGACATCGCCGGGCCGGCCCTCGCGCCCGACTCCCTGGCGCGTCTGCGCGCCCTGGATCCCGAGACCCTGCCGAAGCTGTCGCCGGACGTGCGCCTCGGCCCCTGCGTCGGCGGCACCCGGAACGTCGTCGCCATCGGCCTGAACTTCGCCGACCACGCCGAAGAGACGGGCTCGCCGATCCCCGCGGAGCCGATCATCTTCAACAAGGCTCCGTCCAGCCTCTGCGGGCCGAACGACACCGTCATCATCCCGAAGGGATCGCACAGCACCGACTGGGAGGTGGAGCTCGCCGTGGTGATCGGTCGGCGGGCCAGCTACGTCCACGCCAACGAGGCGCTGAGCTACGTGGCGGGTGCCTGCATCTGCAACGACGTCTCCGAGCGCGAGTGGCAGATGAACCGCGGTCCGACCTGGACCAAAGGCAAGAGCGCCCCGACCTTCGGCCCCCTCGGGCCCTGGCTGGTGACCCTCGACGAGATTCCCGACCTGAAGAACCTCGCCATGAGCCTCGACGTGAACGGCGAGCGCCGTCAGACCGGCTCGACCGCCACGATGATCTTCGACGTTCCCCAGCTCGTCGCCTACGCGTCGCACTTCATGCTTCTGGAGCCCGGCGACGTGATCACCACCGGCACGCCGCCGGGCGTCGGCCTCGGCATGAAGCCGCCGCGCTACCTCAAGGCCGGTGACGAGATGGTCCTGCGCATCGACCGGCTCGGCGAGCAGCGCCAGAAGGTCATCGCCTTCGACGACTGGACCGCCAAGGTCTCGGCCGGCGAGCCGACTCACTGACACGTCGCGCCGCCGCCCATGCGCCGGCGGCGGCGCGGTCTCCGCGACACCTCAGCGATACCGGTGATTGCCCGATACCGGGGCCGGACGGGGCGTCTATATACCTTCGATTGAATTCTGGACCGATTTTCATATTGCAAGTTAGATCGCGAGTTTTGATCAATTAAGGCAGCGTTATATTATACCTGTAAAATGCCCGCACCGCCGATCGGGCCAGACATGACTTCGACAATTGATTTTCCGAGGAACGGCATCTCCGGACCGGGCCACGAGCCGCCGACGCTCAGATCGATCGAGATCCTGGCCGATGCCGTGAAGCAGGCGGCTCAGGAGAAGACCGGCCGGATCCGGCGGATCACGGCGCAGACCAAGATCCTCGCCCTCAACGCCCTCATCGAGGCCGCACGGGCCGGAGATCAGGGACGCGGCTTCGCGGTCGTCGCTCAGGAGGTGCGCGCCCTCGGCGAATCCGTGGACGTCATCGCCGGCGAGCTTGAACTTCACTTGGCCGGCCGCATCGTCGAGCTGCAGCGCACCGTCGAGACGATGGCGGGCCGCGTCCAGGGGGAACGCCTGGTCGATCTCGCGCTCAACGCTGTCGAGCTGATCGATCGCAACCTCTACGAGCGGACCTGCGACGTGCGCTGGTGGGCGACCGACGCCGCCGTCGTCGCCTGCGCGGCCGATCCCGGCCCGGCCGCGGCGGCCTTCGCGGGCGAGCGCCTCGGCATCATCCTCTCGGCCTACACGGTTTATCTGGATCTCTGGATCTGCGGCCTGGACGGCCGGATCCTCGCGACCGGCCGCGGCGATCGCTACCCCGGCCTGCAGGGCCGGAGCGTCGCGGGGGAAGCGTGGTTCCGGGACGCGCTCGCCCTGCAGAGCGGGGACGCGTTCGTCTGCGCCGACGTGCGTCGGGAGGATGCGCTGGGCGGCGCCCAGGTGGCCACCTACGCGGCCAGCGTGCGGTCGGACGGCCGGGCGAACGGAGCCCCGCTCGGTGTCCTGGCGATCCATTTCGACTGGGCGCCGCAGGCCCACGCCATCGTTTCGGGGATCCGCGTCGCGCCGGAGGATCGGGACCGCACCCGCGCGCTGCTGGTCGATGCCGGCGGCCGGGTGCTCGCCGCCTCGGATCAGGCCGGGCTCCTGACCGAGCGGGTGTCCTGCCGGATGGAGGACCGGACGAGCGGAGTCGTGCTGGATCCGCGGACGGGCACGGTCACGGCGTTCCATCGGACACCGGGCTACGAGACCTATCGCGGGCTGGGCTGGTACGGCATGATCGTCCAGACCGACCCATCGGCCGGGACTTCCACCGCGCGGCCCGCTTGATTTCTGGCCGCCGATCCGGCTCAAACACCGGATGAGCGCGACTTCCCTTCCCGGTTCCCAGCAGCCCGACCTCGGCGACATCCGCCACGACTGGAGCGTTGCGGAGATCCGCGCGATCCACGACCTGCCGCTGATGGATCTCGTCTTCCGGGCCGCGCAGGTGCATCGCCGCCACAACGACCCCGCCGACATCCAGCGGGCCGCGCTCCTGTCGATCAAGACCGGCGGCTGCCCGGAGGATTGCGCCTACTGTCCGCAATCGGCCCATCACAAGGGCGCGGGCGTCGCCCGCGAGCGGCTGATGCCGGTGGAGACGGTCCTGGCCGAGGCGGCCGCCGCGAAGGCCGCCGGCGCCCAGCGCTTCTGCATGGGCGCCGCGTGGCGCCAGCCGAAGGACGGCCCGGAATTCGACGCGGTGCTCGCCATGGTGCGCGGCGTGCGCGGCCTCGGCATGGAAGCCTGCGTGACGCTCGGGATGCTCACGCCCGCGCAGGCCGGGCGCCTCGCCGAGGCCGGGTTGACCTCCTACAACCACAACCTCGATACCGGCCCGGATTTCTACGAGGACATCATCTCCACCCGGACCTACGACGAGCGTCTGCAGACCCTCGCGAACGTCCGCGAGGCCGGGATCGGCGTGTGCTGCGGCGGCATCGTCGGGATGGGCGAAGGTGTCACCGACCGCGCCGCGATGCTCCAGGTTCTCTCCAACCACGCCCCCCATCCGGAGAGCGTGCCGATCAACGCCCTCGTGGCGGTGCCCGGCACCCCGCTGGAGGACCAGCCGCCGGTCGATCCGTTCGATCTCGTGCGCATGTGCGCCACCGCGCGGATCGTGATGCCGCGCTCCCGCGTGCGGCTCAGCGCCGGCCGCAAGAGCCTCACCCGCGAGGCCCAGGTGCTGTGCTTCCTCGCCGGCGCCAACTCGATCTTCTACGGCGAGCGGCTGCTCACCACCGCCAACAACGGGCAGGACGACGACGCGGCGCTGCTCGCCGATCTCGGCATCCGGGTCGGCGAGCCCGTCCGGGCGGCGGCCGAGTAGAGGCGGCGACGCCGGCCCGCGTCGCGCCGCTCCGGTTCGACCCGTCGCGCGCGATCGCCGTGGTGACGCCCGCCCGGGGACGGCCCCGTCAGGCCTCCGGCAGCACGATCCGGAAGCGCGCGCCGCTCATCCCCTCGTTCTCGCAGGCATCGAGGGTAAGGGTACCGCCGTTGATCCCGATCAGCTCGGCGGCGATCGGCAGCCCGAGACCGGTGCCGCCGGACCGCATGGAGCCCTGGAACGGCGCGAACAGGTTCTCCCGGGCGCGGGTCGGGAGACCGGGGCCGTTGTCGGTGACGAGGATCGTGATCCGGCCCGACGCCGTGCGCGAGGCGACCACCCGCACGGTGGCCTCCGGCACGGCCGCGCCGTCCAGCGCCTGCACGGCGTTGCGCACGAGGTTGGCCAGCGCCCGCCCCAGCTGCTCCGGATCGGCCTGCACGGAGAGATCGCCTGCCGCGACCTGGACGGAGACCGGATGCGCCGCCAGGGCGGCGAGATCCGGAAGCTCAGCGAAGATCGGCGCCAGCGGCGTACTGGTCAGGAGCGGCGTCCGCTCGGAGACGCGCCCGTAGGCGAGGGTCGCCTCGCAGAAGCGGATCGCGCGGGCCAGCGTCCCGACGAGGCGGGGTGCGACGCGCTGCACCGTCGGATCTTCGGTACCCTCCAGGCGGTCGCCCAGGAGCTGCGCGCCGGTCAGCAGGTTGCGCAGCTCGTGGCTGATCTTGCTGACCGCGAGACCGAGTTCGGCGAGCCGCCGCTTCTGCCGGAGCTGGTCGGCGAGGCTGCGCTGCATCCGCCCGAGCGCCCGCTCGGCCTGGCCGATCTCGTCGCTCCGGCGGGACGGCGCGATGATCCGCCCGGCATCCTCCGGATCGTCCGCGAAGGCCGTGATGCTGGTGGCGAGCCGCCGCACCGGCCGCACGATCAGCACCTGCAGCACCACGAAGACGAGGCCGGCGGCGGCGGCCGCGATGATCAGCGAGGAGACCAGCAGGCGCAGCGCGTAGTCGATCATGGCGGTGCGCAGCGGCGCCTCGTCGAGCAGGATCTCGACCCGGTCGAAACCGATCCCGCCCGCACCGACCACGCGGATCGGCTCGTGGACCGGCGCCACGAGAGTGCGCCACGCGCCCCGGATCGCCGAGAGGGCCGTGACGTCGCGCAGGTCGACCGTATCGGCGACCTGTTCGGGCATCGGCTCGATGGCGAGCAGACGCTGGGCGCCGCCCCCGCGGACCGCGATGGCCCGGGCGTTCACGCCGGCCAGGAGCCGGCTCTCGAGCGGCTCGGAGACCGGCTCGCCGGTCCGGCCATCGAGGACCAGGGCGGCGACCTGCGCGGCCGCCAAGCGGTCGGACATCCACTCGATCCGGTAATTGGCCACCGCCGGCACGTAGGTCAGCACCTCGGCCACCACCACGAACGCGACGGTGACGAGGAACAGCCGCCCGGACAGCCCGAGGCGCGCCGTGCGCCGCTCGGACAGGTCGCGGGCCGGAGCGGGCGCCGGCTCTGCCGGCGCCGCGGCCTGATCGGACTCGAGGGACACGCCGGTCACGCTCCGGGCGGGCATCGCGGATGAGGATCGGCGGAGAGAGGATTGAGAAAGCTCGAGCCGGGTCCGGCCTTCGCGGGATACATGTTCGCAAGCCACAGATTCGCAGGCGGGAATACAGGCTCTCGGCGGCGAGCACTATACGATATCCACCCCCAGGCGGATCCATGGGCCGTCGGGCACGGGAAAAGCGGGGCCGGCGGCGGATCGCGTATCGCGGCGCCGCCGTTCAGCCGCGCCGGACGCGCCGGCTCAGCAGCATGCTGACCAGGGCGAAGACGGCCAGCATCGCGAGACCCGCCACCATCTTGGGCGTGACCAGGGCACGGAGGGTCAGGGCCTCGTCGCAGCCGCCCGCCCCCACCGCGAGGCAGGCCGCCCTGGCGGCCGCGTGGGTGGCGACGACGTCCTCGATGCCCGCGCCCGTGGTCGCGTACACGAGCGCGCCCGGGAGCAGCCCCAGGAACGTCGCGAGGACGAAGACCCGCATCTTCACCCCGAAGGCGGCGGGGGCGAGGTTGGTCACCCAGAACGGGAAGAGCGGCAGGAGGCGCAGCACCGCGATGTAGCCGAAGGCGTCGCGCCGGAAGCCCTCGGCCAGCCCGGCGAGGCGCGTGCCGCCCATGCGCCGCAGCAGGTCGGCGCCCGGCCCGCGGCCGATGGCGAACACGATGGCCGCCCCGGTGGTGGCGGCACAGACCGCGGTGAGCGCCCCCGGCACGATGCCGAACAGGAAACCGCAGACCATCGTCAGGATCAGCGTGGCCGGCACCGACACGACGACGGCACCGACATAGAGGCAGTAGGCCGCGACCAGCGCGCGGAGATAGCCGGCCTCGACGAAGCCGCGCAGCCAGAGACGCGACGCGAGCAGCCGATCGAGGCTGAGGAGCTGTGCGGCCCCCGAGACCAGGACCACCGCCGACACCGTCAGAAGGAGCACGAGCGGGAGCCAGCGCCGCATACGCTTCCAGCGTCCCTCGCGGAGGCCGGCGCGGCCCTCGGCGACGGGCGCGTTGCCGGTCCCGCTCACCCGGGCTTGCGCATCCGCAGGATCTTGAAGAACCCGCCCGGGAAGGTCGGCTTCAGCCCCAGGACCTCGACGCCGTTGCGCCGCGCCCAGGCCTCGATCCGGGTCGCCTTGAAGTCCGACGACCAGCCGATCTTCGTGCAGAGCGGTGCCACGACCTCCTCGACCCGGGCCAGAGGCCCGTCGCTCTGGCCGAAATGGTTGGCGAGCACGATGCCGCCGCCGGGGCGCACCACCCGCAGGAACTCCGACATGGCGGCCTCGGGGTCGGGCACCAGGGTGATCAGGAACTGCGCCACGACGGCGTCGAAGCTCGCGTCGGCGTAGCCCAGATGGCAGACGTCCATCACCTGGAGCCCCTTCACGTGGGCCAGATTCCGGCGCCGGACCTTGGCGCGCGCGCGCTTGAGCATGTCCTCGGACAGGTCGACGCCGCAGACGAAGCTGGCCTTCGGGTAGTATCCCAGCGCCAGCCCGGTGCCGACGCCGGCCTCCAGGATCCGCGGTCCGTGCTCGGCGGCAGCCTCGACGGCCGCGCGGGCGGCGGGCTCGGTGAGCTTGTCGTAGACCACGTCGTAGACGGGGGCCCAGCGGGCATAGGCCTTGCGCATCAGGGCCGTGCTCGGCCCGGCCATCTGCGGCTCGCTCAGCATCGTTCGAAGGTTCCAGAGGTTGAGATCAGGCGGCCTCGCGGGGCCGGGCCGACAACGCGTCGACACGCCGGATGGTGCCGCCGCCCAGGACCCGGGCCCGGGGGCCGTCATCCGCGTAGATCGCGCAGGCCTGCCCCGGCGACACGCCGTCCTCGGGCTCGGCGAGCACGACCTCGGCCGCGCCGTCCGGCCCGACCGTCAGCGTTGCCGGGCGCGGCGGCCGGGTCGAGCGCACGCGGACCGCCACCGGCAGGTCGCGTATGGACGCCGCCGGCCCCTCGCCGAGCCAGTTGAGGTCCGAGAGGCGGATCCGGGTGGTGGCCAGCGCCGTGCGCGGCCCGACCACCACCCGGGCCGAGTCCGGCTCCAGCCGCACGACGTAGAGCGGCTCGGGCCCGGACAGTCCGAGGCCCTTCCGCTGGCCCACCGTGTAATGCACGATCCCGTCGTGCCGGCCGAGAACGTGGCCTGCGAGGTCGACGATCTCGCCGGGCCGCGCCGCGTCGGGGCGCAGACGCGCGATCACGTCGCTGTACCGGCCCTGCGGCACGAAGCAGATGTCCTGGCTGTCCGGCTTCTCGGCGAGCGACAGGCCGAGATCCTTCGCGAGCGCGCGGGTCTCGGTCTTCTCCATCTCGCCCAAGGGGAAGCGCAGGAAGTCCAGCTGCTCCGCCGTGGTCGCGTAGAGGAAGTAGCTCTGGTCGCGGGCCGGGTCGAGGGCGCGGTGGAGCGCCCGGCCGCCGCCCGGAAGCGCCCGGCTGGCCACGTAGTGGCCGGTGGCGAGCGCGTCGGCGTCGAGGTCGCGGGCGAGGCCCAGCAGGTCGCGGAACTTCACCGTGCGGTTGCACTCGACGCAGGGGATCGGCGTCTCGCCCGCGAGGTAGCTCTCGGCGAACTTCTCGATGACCTCGTCGCGGAAGCGATCCTCGTAGTCGAGCACGTAGTGCGGGATGCCGAGATGCTCCGCCGCCGCCCGGGCATCGTGGATGTCCTGGCCGGCGCAGCAGGCGCCCTTGCGGTGGCTCGCCGCGCCGTGGTCGTAGAGCTGGAGCGTCACGCCGACCACGTCGAAGCCCTGCCGCTTCAGCAGGCCCGCGACCACGGAGGAATCGACGCCGCCGGACATGGCGACGACGACGCGCGTCTCGTGGGGGGCTCTGGGAAGATCGAGGGCGTTCATCGCGAGGGTCCGCAGCCGCCGGCCCGGAAGCTTCCTGGCTGCACGGGCCGTCTATAGCGGGACTCCGCCCGGCTTTCCAGGGCGGGCGGGCCGGACACTGGGCAGATCCTGCCGGGCGGGCGGCAGGTTCGATCGGGCAGGCCCCGCGCGCCGAGGGAAGAGAGCGAGCAATGTCAGGAACTTAGCCGGACGGTTCGGTGGCGCGCGCCTTGCTGCGGAGCGGCTCAGAGGAGTCCGGTATGGCAAGCGGCGCGGCGGATCGGTTGGATGTCACCACGTGGATCCCGTCCGCGCGGGCCGCGCAGGGGCAGCGTTCGGGCTGGGAAGCCGCGGGCGTCGCGGCCCGGGCCGGCAATTCCGCGCAGGACCGCTTCGGCGCCGCCTTGAGCGCCGCCCAGGCCCGCGACGACGCGGCGGCGGCGCGAGCCCGCGCCGCCGATCAGCGCGACGTCGCCGACTCGGCCCGCGCCCGTCAGGCCGATCTGCGCGATCAGGCGGACGCCGCGCGGGTCGCCAGTGACCGCGCGCGGGATGCGACACTTCAGACCGAGGCCCGGGCCGCGGACAAGAAGGCCGACCTCGCCAAGGCGGCGGATTCGCCGGGTCCGACGGCAGGGGCTTGGCAGGCAGAGGGGCAGCCCTCGGCCGCGGGTGCGCGCGCCGGAGCTCGACAGGCGGGCGCGGCGCGCGGCGCCGAGACGGGCCGGGCGGACACCGCCGGGCAGCAGAGGTCCGAAGCCGTCGCGGCCGGACAGGATCCGACCTCCGACCCGGCCGGCACGGCGACTCCCGAGGCCGTCGCCGACGCCGCGGCGCTACAGCAGAAGACAGAGCCCGCCGCGCAGACGGCGGGTTCGAGCCCGTCCGCCTCCCTGCTGGCCCTCGTCGCCGCGCTGTCCGAGGGCGGCGCCGCGACCGGGACGGGCAAGGCCGAGGCGGATGCGGATGCCGGCACGGCGCCGACGCAGGACGGCGCCGCGGCGCTCCCCGGTGCCGGCACGGCCGGCGCCCCGCCCGGCGCGGGCGCGCAGGGCGGCGGCC
>NZ_JBKFAV010000268.1:0-255 GCF_053345825.1 Methylobacterium sp. C33D | reverse complement strand
AACACCATGATCCTGTCGCTGCTCTACCGGCTGAAGCCGGAGGAGTGCCGGCTGATCATGGTCGACCCGAAGATGCTGGAGCTGTCGGTCTACGACGGCATCCCGCACCTGCTCTCCCCCGTCGTCATCGATCCCAAGAAGGCGGTCATCGCCCTCAAATGGGCCGTGCGCGAGATGGAGGAGCGCTACAAGAAGATGGCCAAGATCGCCGTCCGGAACATCGACGGCTACAACGCCCGGGTCGCCGAGGCGGCG
>NZ_JBKFAV010000267.1:0-255 GCF_053345825.1 Methylobacterium sp. C33D | reverse complement strand
CCGAGTTCAAAGTTAGTGCAGCGTTGGCCGTTGCTCCACTGGTAGCTTGGCCGGCGGAGCCGGTCGGGCGAGCGCAGCCGGCCAAGCGGTCATGGCCGGCACGAACACCTCTGGAGCTGGTGGCTTACAGCCAAGCGCGCCATGCGGGCGGATCGTGTTGTAGTGCCGACGCCAGCTTTCGATGATGATCTGTGCCTCCTTGAGCGTGTAGAAGATCTCGCCGTTCAGAAGTTCATCCCGCAATCGCGCGTTGAA
>NZ_JBKFAV010000266.1:0-255 GCF_053345825.1 Methylobacterium sp. C33D | reverse complement strand
GGCAGCCAGACGGCGCTGGGCTTCACCGCCTCGGGCACCACCGCCTCGACCTACGGCACCGCCGCCAGCACCGTCGTGTCCAGCGACCTGTCGATCTCGGGCGTGACCCAGCGCGCCTCGCTGGCGAGCCAGTACAACAACCTGCTCAACCAGATCACCCAGCTCGCCAGCGACGCCAGCTACAACGGCGTCAACCTCATTGCCGGCAAGGGCAATGACATGAACATCAAGTTCAACGACACCGGCAGCTCGAAC
>NZ_JBKFAV010000265.1:0-256 GCF_053345825.1 Methylobacterium sp. C33D | reverse complement strand
GGATTTGAACCTGTGACCTTCAGGTTATGAGCCTGACGAGCTACCGGGCTGCTCCACCCCGCGCCAAGTGTGTGCGGATGATCCGCAAGTGTGTGCGGCTGGCCCGGATGCGCCGGCTCTGGTGAGCTTGGGCGGTATGTCCGGGGGCCGGATCGGTGTACGTGGTGAGGGGCTGTTGCTTGCGATGTGCGGGTCTGGCGGCGACCGACTCTCCCGTGTCTTGAGACACAGTACCATGGGCGCTGGCGTGTTTAAC
>NZ_JBKFAV010000264.1:0-259 GCF_053345825.1 Methylobacterium sp. C33D | reverse complement strand
AACGGCGGCCGGGGCGATGCTCCGGCCGTTCGCGTTTGCGGCGCGCATTCTGGAAGTGCGCGAGTTTCCGAAGAAAGTGCCATGACCGACTGCCGCACGATCACAAGGCTTCGTCAGGAGCTGGCCTCAGCCAATCCAACCCGCTCGATGATCGCCAAGCGCAGGCTGGCAGAGCTTCGTGCCGCAATACTAGCCGATGCAAATCGAACAAAGTCGCTGATCGACCGCTGTAAAGAGAATGCGGATTTTCTCGGGGTGA
>NZ_JBKFAV010000261.1:0-273 GCF_053345825.1 Methylobacterium sp. C33D | reverse complement strand
CCGCCGGGCAGGACCCGCAGGCGGCCCGGGACGCGGCGGTGGCGGCGGTGAAGGCCGTCCTGACCGGCGACCCGGCCCAGAAGGAGCAGGCCAAGACCCGGGCGGCCGACGCCCTGGCCAAGGCGCAAGGCATCGCGCCGGACCAAGCCAAGGCGCAGATCGACGACTACCAGAAGCAGTACGAGCAGGCCGTGGCGACCGCCAAGCAGAAGGCCGAGGCGGCGGCGGTGACCGCGAAGTCGGCGGCGACCCAGGGGGCGTTCTACGCCGCCA
>NZ_JBKFAV010000260.1:0-278 GCF_053345825.1 Methylobacterium sp. C33D | reverse complement strand
CCGTACCCTGGCCGCGGCCCTGGCGGTGGCGCCCGTCGTCATGCTGGATGCCGCCATCTGGCTGAGGGCGCGCGACAGGCGCGGCCCATCTCCGGGCGATCCCGGCCGGAGGTCCGGCGCGATCGCGCGATGACCGGTACAAGGGTGGCGACGGGGGTGGCGATGGGGGTGTGGCGACGGGAGCAGTGCGCTCAGGGATGTCCGGGCGCGTCCTTCGCCGGGTCTCCCCCAGAATCGTCCACCTCGCCTTCCGCGGGGGGTTCGGTCCCCTCCATCGC
>NZ_JBKFAV010000259.1:0-278 GCF_053345825.1 Methylobacterium sp. C33D | reverse complement strand
AAACCGCTACAGAATCATCTGACACAAGCGGCAGATTAATAACAATGATAATACGAATTTTTCATAGTGATTTTGACTCTCTGTCTGCTTCCCAGCACTTCACAATTATTGAATCCTTTCAATTCGTAGTCCGCAAAGCGGCACATTTTACAGCTTATGCAATTTTAGGAATATTCAGTTTTTTTACATATATTACATATATAAAAATCCCATTAAAAATTCGTCTTATATTAATTCCCCTGACCTGCCTTTTATATTCAATAAGTGATGAAATCCAC
>NZ_JBKFAV010000026.1:0-92612 GCF_053345825.1 Methylobacterium sp. C33D | reverse complement strand
GTCGCTGGCGTCGAAGGCGTAGCCGGCGTTGATACCGAAGTAGGCGCCGGTCCAGGTGAAGACCGGGACGGGGGTGAACACCGGCGGCGGGGCCGCGCGGCGCGGCAGGTCGGCGGCCGAGGCGGCGGCGGTGAGGGCCGTGAAGGCGGCCAGCGAGGCCAGGAGCTTGGTCATGTCGGTTCCCCGAATGTGTGATCTGGCGGTGTGGCTACCGATCAGCGGGGAAAATGGCTGTAGTTTTGAGGTCACACTGCCGGTCGAAGGCCCGAGATGCCAGAGTAATGCGTCTTTCAAGACGCGGCAGGGCGCGGAAATACAGCGCGCAGTACGCGAGCGAGCGCGATAACAACGCGGCGTCGTTTTGGTTGCATCGAGAAGTACGGTCGGCGCCGGCTGTGACGGGTGTGCCACACCAGGGCGCCGTGAGCCCGCCGAAAGGCCCGGCGGCGATGCCGATCGATGCCGACGCCGGCCCGCGCGGCCCGGCAAGGTGCGGGCGCCCCCCCGCGGCCGCGAGACCGGTTCTCGCCGCGCGGAACCCGCTCAGGACGCGTGTTGCGCGCGTATCGCGAGTCTCGATCCGAGGTTATGACTCCTGTTACCACCGGGAAAATAGATGGACTCGACAGTCGTCGTCTCGGCGACCGTGCGATGGGACCCGGGCGCCATGCATGTGAGAGTTCGCCTCGACGGCGCGAACCCGCGGCGCTGGCACGTCGCGCTGCTGGACCGGCTGTCCGGCCTGCCGGGCATCGCGGCCGTGAGCGTCGACGCCGCGCCCGGTCCGGACCGGTGGCCGGCACAGGCCGACCTGCTGTTCCGGCTGGAGGCCCTGATCTTCCGGCTGGCGCCGAACGGGTCGGCGCCCGTGCCGCCGGCGGATCTCGCGGCCTGGATCCGTGCCGCGACCCCGGACCTCGTGCTCGACCTGTGCGGCGACGCGGTCGCCCCCTGCCCGGTCTGGCGCGTGGCCTACGACGGCGGCCTCGGCGAGGCCGGCCTGCTCGCCAGCCTGCTCGCCGGCCGCGTCCCGCAGCTCGACCTCCTCGAAGGCGGCACCGTCGTCGCCGCGGGCCGCCTCGGCTCGGACTACCGGGGCTCCGTCGCCCTCTCGTTCGAGGACGCCCTGTCGCGCACGGCGACGGTCGTCGCCGCCGCCCTGCGGGCCCGGTCGGATGGCCGCGCCGGCGCGGCGACGCCCGCCGCGGCCGCGCCCGCCAGACAGGCGCGGATCCCGGCGTCCCGGCCGGCGCGGCTCGTCGCCCGGGGCCTCGTCGGCCGCCTGTACAGGCTGTGCTACCACGCCCCGCACTGGCGCACCGGGTGGCGGACCCTCCGCGGGCCGGACCTCGTCGCGCTGGGCCGCCATCCCGCGGAGGGCTGGCAGGTGCTGCCCGACGACGGGCGGCGCTTCTACGCCGACCCGTTCCCCCTCGCGGTCGACGGGACGACCCACGTCTTCGTGGAGGAGTTTCCGCACGCGACCGGCAAGGCGATCATCTCGGCGGTCCGCTTCGGTCCGGCCGGGCCCGAGGGGCCGCCCGTCCCGGTTCTGGAGGAGCCGCACCACCTCTCCTACCCGTTCGTGTTCGCGCGCGCCGGCTCCGTCTGGATGGTGCCGGAGAGTTCCGCGGCCGGCACGGTCGATCTCTACCGGGCGACCCGCTATCCGGGTGGCTGGGTGAAGGAGGCGACGCTCCTCTCCGGCGTGGTCGCCAGCGACGCGACGCTCCTCGAGCACGGCGGTCGCTGGTGGATGTTCGCCACCGTCCGGGACGCGCCCGTCGGCGCCCCGCCCGGCTCGGGCTGCCACCACGACGCGCTGTATCTCTGGTCCGCGCCGGACTTCCGCGGGCCGTACGCGCCGCATCCGGCCAACCCCGTGCTGGTCGACCCGTCCTTCGCCCGGCCCGCGGGCCGGATCGTCGCGCGCGACGGGACCCTGATCCGGCCGGTCCAGGATTGCGCCCACGGCTACGGCCGCGCCCTGTCGCTGGCGCGCATCGACCGGCTCGACCCGGAGGGCTTCGCCCAGACCATCCTCGGCCGGATCGAGCCCGGCCCGGCCTGGCCCGGCAGCTGCCTCCACACGCTCAACACCGGCGGCGGGATCGAGTGCATCGACGGCTCCGGCCGGGCCTCGCGTCTCAGGGCATACCTGAACGCGCGGTCCGGCGCCTAGGCGTGGCCGCGGCGGAAGCTCGACCGTCCGGAACCAGCCGCCGCGATCCGTGTTCGGTCACGAACGCGGAGACCCGTCGCCCCATGATCATGATCCTCATCTGCTTTCTCGCGCCGTGGCTCGCCATGTTCCTGCGCGGAAAGGTGCTCCAGGGCATCCTCTGCATCATCCTCCACCTGACGATCATCGGATGGATCCCGGCGACGATCTGGGCGCTCGTCGTCACCCGCAAGGAGGCGGCCTGACCGAGGCGGCCTGACCGAGGCGGGGCGGTCGGGGCCGGCGGCTCCGCCGCGCTGTCCGATCCCCGCACACGAGAACGGCGGGGCTCCCGCCCCGCCGCTCACGTCGTCCGTTCGGGCGGTCCGGCGCTCGGGCGGACCCGAGCCGGCGCACCGCGCGGCTCAGAAGCCCATCAGCACCCCGGCCGAGCCGGTCACCGTCATCGCGAGGCCGCCCAGGAAGGCGCCGATCATCGCGTAGGAGAAGCCCTTCAGGACCATGTCGTGCACTCCTTTCATCAAGCGGCGGGTCCTCAGCCGGACCCGGTCGGTTCGTCTGCAATGACGATGCCGGATCGGCCCCGCGCGTGCGGTGCGAAGAGTCACGCTGCACCGCGGAACCGTTCGGCGCCGGTTCAGGCTGCCACGGTGAGCGAGACGGCCGCAGGGCCCGTCTCGCTCACGCGAAATGCGCCGGCAGGCTGAGGGCCTGCGCGTAGGTCGCGAGGGCGACGGCGCCGGCGATCAGGGTCGCGGCCAGGGCGATGCGGTTGGTCCAGGTCATGGTCGTCTCCATCGGGTTCGCGACCGGGCTGCGACCCTGTTCGCGGTGTGATCCCGATGTATGCTCAAGCTTTCGGCCCCGGCGTGTCCCGGAACACCTGCGGTCGCCGGAGCCGCTCGGATCCGCCGCGCCCGGGCCGTTCCCGACCACCCGGAACGCGGGAGCGGCGCGCCGTCGGCGCTAGGCGGCTTGCGGCCCCGCCGCGCCGTCCTTCGCCGCGGCGCGCAGGGCGGCCGGGCGGGACCGGCAGCGGTCCAGATAGGCATCGAGGGCCGCGCTCGCCGGGAAGGCCGCGCGGCCGAAGCCCAGGGCGCTGCCGATCAGGATGTCGGCGCCGGAGAACCGCGCGCCCATCACGTAGGGACCGCGCGCCAGGGCGGTTTCCAGGCGGTCGACCACCGCCGCGTGGTTCCGGCGCTTCTGCGGCGATCCCGCGAGCTCACCCGTCAGGCCGGCGAACAGCGCGGGCTCGAACTCGGCGACGTACCAGGCCAGCCACGTCAGGTACGCGCCGCGCTCGGGGGCGCCCGCCGCCGGCGCCAGCCCGGCTTCGGGGAACGTCTCCGCCAGGTAGAGCACGATGGCCTGGGACTCGGTGACCAGACCGCCCGCGTGCAGGATCGCCGGGACGCGCTTGTCGGGATGCGGGTTGGCGGCGTCCGGCACGCCCTCGCCCGTCATCGGCCGGAAGATCGAGACCGGCGCGATGGTGTAGGGCACCCCCATCTCCTCCAAGAGCCAGACGATGCGCGAGGAGCGCGATTGCGGGGCGTGGTACAGGGTGATCATGGCGCGGTTCCTGTCGGCACGGCGCGCGGGAGGGCCGTGGCGGGAGGACTTGTAGGGACGCCCTGCTGACAGCATCCTGTCAGCAGGGGGCGGTGGATGCGGCGCGCGGACAGGCTGTTTCAGATCATCCAGATCCTGCGCCGCTCGCCGCGCCCGGTGACGGCCGCCGCGATCGCCCGGGAGCTGGAGGTCTCGGTCCGCACGGTCTACCGCGACGTCGCCGACCTCGTCGGCCAGCGCGTGCCGATCCAGGGCGAGGCCGGGCTCGGCTACGTGCTCGGCGCGGCGTTCGACATGCCGCCGCTGATGCTGACGCCCGACGAGATCGAGGCGGCCGTCCTCGGCGCGCAGTGGGTCGCGGGCCGGGGCGAGCCGGTCCTGGCCAAGGCGGCGCGCGACCTCATCGCCAAGATCACCGCCGTGGTGCCCGAGCGCCTGCGCCCGTTCATCGCCGATCCGTCGATCGGCACGCCCTCGGCCTTCGCGCAGGCCGCGGACGGGATCGACGTCGCCCGCGCGCGGGCCTGGATCCGCGAGGGCCGCAAGATCCGCATCCGCTACCGCGACGTCCGCGGGGATCCGAGCCAGCGCGTCATCTGGCCGGTGATCGTCGGGTTCTTCGATCAGGCCCGGATGGTGGCGGGCTGGTGCGAGCTGCGCGGGGAATTCCGGCACTTCCGCACGGACCGGATCACGGAGGCGGAGTTCCTGGAGGAGCGGCACGGCCTCCGGCCCGCCGTCCTGCGCGCGCGCTGGAAGCGGAGCCTGTCGGACCGGCGGGAGGCGGCGGCGCCACCCGCCTCGCCGGCCGTGCCGTAGGCGGGGGGCCGGACGCCAGGGCCACGCGGGACGGCGAGGCGACCCCGGTAGGGCTCGAACCTCCGGCCTGCCGCTGGGAGGGCTACGCAGCGGCGCGATGGATCAGCCTGCATTCCGACAGGTTCGCGGTTCGCCCCAACGCGGAGAGCGGTCGCTCATCGCGCGTCGTCGGAACGGCCGAGGAACGTCGCCGCACTGCCCTCGACGGGACGAACGGCATCCCGCTGGTGGTCCAAATCCGACGGATGGACCTCATGCGCTGGGTCCACGGGCGTGGGACACAGCGGTTCAGCATCTGACGGGTCGAAAGCGGCCGCGCGCTCACGGCCTCGTCTTGCTGCTGTCGTGGTCCTGGTTGGCCGCCTCGATCTCTGCACCATGGTCCAGGGCCCACGCGCAGAGCGCCTCGAAGGGCTGGCGCAGCGAATGGCCGAGCGGGGTGATCGCATACTCGACGCCGATGGGGGCGGTCGGCAGCACCGTCCGGGTCACCAGTCCGTTGCGCTCCAGCCGCTTCAGCGCGTCCGCCAGCGCCTTGTGCGTGATGCCATCCAGCCGCCGCTTGATGGCGTTGAACCGTGACGGCCGCGGGCAGAGCACCGTGAGGATCAGGATCGTCCACTTGTCGGCGATCTTGTCCAGCACCGGGCGGACCCGCGCCATGTTGGCGAGCGCGCACGCGGCCGCGGCCTCGAGATCGGTATCGTCGGCCATATCTAGGCTACTCTAGGTGCGTTCTTGATAGCAGATATACGATCTGTATCTGCTGAGCCATCGCGGATGGAGGGATGCGCTGATGGCTCGCATGGTGGACAAGGTTGCCCTCGTGGTCGGCGGGGCGAAGGGCATCGGCCTCGCGGTCGCCGAGCGGCTGGCGATCGAGGGCGCGTCGGTCATCCTCACCGGACGGCGCGCCGACGAGGTCGAGGCAGCCGCCGCGCGGATCGGCCGCGGTGCGCGGGGTCTCGTGGCCGATGCAGCCCGACAGGCGGATCTGCACCGCGTCGTCGCCACGGTGCGGGAGACGCATGGCCGGATCGACGCGCTGGTCCTCAACGCGGGCCTCTCGGAACCGGCGACCCTGCGCGACGGGACGCCGGAGCATTTCGACCGGCACTTCGCGGTCAACGTCCGTGGGGCTGTCTTCGGGTTGCAGGCGGCGCTCGGCGCGATGGGGCGGGGCGGGGCAGTCGTGCTGGTCGGCTCGATCGCCGACGTCATGGGGGTGACGCCCTACGGAACCTACGCCGCCACGAAAGCGGCCCTGCGTTCCTACGCGCGCACCTGGACAGCGGAACTGGCCCCACAGGGCATCCGCGTGAACGTGGTCGCCCCGGGCCCGACCGACACCGCCATGATGGCGAGCGTGCCGGAGGCGGGGCGGGCCGCGCTGATCGCGCCGATCCCGCTCGGACGCATGGCGCGCCCGGAGGAAGTGGCTGCGGCCACCCTGTTCCTCCTGAGCGACGAGGCCAGCTTCGTCGCGGGGGCCGAACTCTGCGTCGATGGCGGGATGCGCCAGATCTAGCCTCGCCAGGTTGGTTTCGGTCTGTCCGCTCCGGCAGGTTTGCCTCCCCGAAGCGGACCGGCCGAAAGCCACGGCGCGCGGTTCTCCCGCTTCCGGCCCAGACTCGTCGCACGCCTGCAAAGGCGCGCTTCCCGAAAGCGGACCGTGCTTTGGGCGTTGTTCAGCCCGCGAAGGGCCTCGAGTCACGCTTGGCAACTCTGGGATGAGAGCCCTCTTCCAGCAAGCGGCGGGTATAGACTCTGCCGCCTCGAAGCCGGAATCCGGAGCTGTGAGCATGGCTGAGCGATCGTCCCAGATCCGAACCATGACGCCGCCGGCCGATTGCGCGGTGGCCTCTTGGTATCCTGGCGCAGATCTCGTCGATGCCTTCGCGGTGACGCTGCCCGGGCCCGGACCGCATGACCTGTCCAGGCTGGCTCAAGCCGCACTCTCAGACCCGCCCCCCTGGGTCACGGCAGCCATGGCGCTGCGTGACGCGGCGGTGCGCCTCTTCGGCGTTCAGACGTCGGGGGAGATCAGGGCCCGCCTGAAGGCCGACAGCCGGGACCGGGTCGACTTCTTCCCAGTACGCTCACGGTCCGAGCGAGAGATCGTCCTGGGCGAGGACGACCGCCATCTCGATTTTCGCCTGTCGCTTCTTCTCAGCCGACGGCCGGACGGACAGGAGGAGCTCGTCGCCACCACGGTCGTGCGCTGCCGCAACCAGCTCGGCCGTGCCTATCTCGCGCTCATCAGGCCCGGGCACGCCCTCGTCGTCCGCTCCGGTCTGAAAAGGGCCGTGGCATTCCAGGCCGGTCGGCGAGGCGTTTGACGAATCTCGGGTCCGTTGGCGCCGCCGGGGCCGCTTCTGAGCGTATGGGACAGAGGATCCTGAGCGCCCCGAAAGCTGCCGGCCATCGCCCTACGATGGCAGCGACCGACATGCCTCATCCCAAAAGCGGTCGGGCCAATGTCCACCCTTCACGGACGTTCCGGAGGGGCTTGCCGAGCCTCTGATCGCCAGCAAGAGCTCCCACCCCACCGGTCATGAGCATGCGGCGCCGAGTTCCGAAGCAGCACGGCTCCCTGTTTCAGCGCGGCGACTGTCTATGCAGCGAGCACTGAACGTTGGCTAATCGTCGAGGACGTAGGAGAATCTCAGGACCGCGTGCGGACTGCTCGCGGAGTAACCGACAACGTCACATCCTCGACGAACGGGACCCGCCCCCCGGAGGGTCAGGGTGTACAGGTGGTCAGAGAAGTGCCCGTTCACCGGATACGGCGCAGGTGGGCAGCCATCCTTGAAGGCGAAAGCGATTCCTCGAACTCGGCCGGGTGAAAGATTGCCTTTGAACAGCACAGTGCCGGGCTGAACCGCCGAGCGGATCGACGCTTTCGGGCGATTGTAGATGAGCGTATCGTCGACCTGAACAACTTCGCTGCCGTTGTGCATCCAGGGTCTTCCGCTGACTTCCCCGGGTGCGATCGGTGGCGGGCGCCGCATCGCGGCCGCGGCGCCGGGCTGGACTGTTGGCGGAATGGGCCTGACGGTCTGCGGCGCCGCGCCGGGGCAGAGGGTTCTCCAGTTCTGATCGAGCGGGTAGGCTTCGCTCGCCATCCCCAATTCGACGACCCGTCTGTCCTCCGACCGCCATTTCGTGATGGGTTTGCCGTCAGTGGTGTCCGGCCAGACGCCGATATACTCGTAACGTCCGCCGCCGGCGAAGAATACAACACCTGCAGAGCAGTCGGCGCTGGCTGCGACCACCTTCGGAAGGGTCGCATCCCAATCTGCGACGCAGGCTTCGATATCCGCGGCGGCCGTGAAGAAGCCGCCGCAGTGCTCCCGCTTCGACGCCGCAGTGAATTCGCCAGTCGCGCGTGCGTCACGCGTTCCAAGTCCCGATGAGCTTCTCACCGTCGCGGCCGGCGTCCGCGTGGCCACCGCGAGCGTCAACTCCGCGGCACTCGCGCTGGCTGTGAGGCCACATGTGCCGAGGAGAAAGGCTGCGCTGCGCTTCATGCGAACAGGATGTCCCGTCTTCGCGCATGTTGAATGTATCCGTCCGATAAAATTGCACCGGTCGTGCGCTCGATCGAATCATGTTTCAGGAAGGTTTGATGTTCGCCGCAGCATGCGCGTCCGGCAGCACGAGGACGTCGGAAGCACAATGGGCGTGTCTTAAGGGGATGATTACGCTGACTTCGCGTCGTGCTGTATCGGATTGCCGATCTCTGTGATGTTGGAATGTGTTCGTGCGAGTTGTCGTGAGCGAAAATGGTCAGAACATCGTTCGTCGTGACTTTCCTCGCGGCCGTATCGACCGCTCCGGCGATCGCGGCTCCGTCGGGCCCCGCCGGTCAGGCGATCGCCGCTTACATGCGAGGGACCGGGATCCCGTGTTACAAGCCGTCGGGAGAGGGGCGGTGCAGCATTGCCGCGCTCAACCAAGGCACGAAGGTCTTCTACGGCAAGCCCGACAGCCTGTCCGAGATGGCGGTGGCGTTCGTCGTTTATCAATATGATGCGACCGGGAACGGCATGGACCAGATGGCCATCGTGTTCAGAAAGGAGGGCGACCGGTGGCTGCCAGTCGGCCGGGCCGACAACACCGTGGGAAGTTCGCCGCGCAACGTGCGCTTCGCGCCGGGCGCGATCGCCTACACCGGCACGGTCGTCGGCCAGAACGACAGCCGAGCCAATCCGACTGGGAAAGGCACCTTCCGCCTGGTTGTCACGTCGAACGGGGTCACCTTCGGCGGTAAAGGCAATGCTGGTGTCTCGCTGCAGAACGAGATCCAGCGCCGCAGATGAGACGCTCCCGCCGGGGGCATGCGCCGCACGGCGGCTGAGGCTCGGCAGAACTGCCGGTTCCCGCGAGTCCGGCCCGGACCGCGGCTCTCCAGGTCCGGCCATAGGGCGACTCGCCGGACGGTCCCCGAATTGGTGGTCAGATCCCGCCCTGGGGCGGGCCAGGCCGTCGGCATGGCTCGCAGCTCGCACCGGACCTCCGGCGAGCTGCGAGGGCGAGGCTGCGCGCGGGCCAGGACCGACTCACCGCGCTCGACCGGTGCCGTGACGTGACAGGGAACGGCCGTCCTCAGGCCGGTACGGCTTGGATCACGTTCCGCAGCGTTCCGAGCCCGACGATCTCCGTTTCCATCACGTCGCCGGGCTTGAGGAATTCCGGAGGCTTGCGCGCGTTGCCGATGCCGGGCGGTGTACCGGTGGCGATGATATCGCCCGGGACCAGGGTGAGGCCGTGTGAGAGCTCGGCGATGATGCGGGCCACCTTGAAGTACATCTGCTTCGTCGAGGCGTCCTGCTTCACCACGCCGTTGACCCGGGTCAGAAGGTGCAAGTCGGACGGGTCGAGGTCTGCGGCGGGAACGATCCACGGACCGATCGGCCCGTACTTGTCGAGGCTCTTGCCCTTGAACCACTGCCCACCATGCAGCTTGATCTGCATGTCGCGCGCGGTGGTGTCGTTGATGACGCTGTAGCCGAACACATGCCTCATGGCGTCGGCCTCTTTGATGTTCCGCCCCGCCGTCCCGATGATGACAGCGAGTTCCACCTCCCAATCGATCGCGGTCGAGACCTCCGGATCGAACGGGATCGGGTCGTAGGGCCCGTTCACGGTGTTGACGCCCTTGGTGAAGAACACCGGATGCGCCGGGTACTCCATGTTGGTGCCGCGGACCGCTTGGCCCTCCGCGAAGTGCTCCAGGTAATTCCAGCCGACCGCGTAGATGTTGCGCGTCGGCGCCGGGATCGGCGCCAGGAGGCGCACGGTCTCCACCTGTGGGCCATCGCCCGAAGCTGCGGCCCTGCGGATCGCGTCGAGTGCCGCGGGGCCGGCCTCGATCAGGGAGACCATCTGGGCCGGATCGAAGCCCGACAGTCCGGCGCGGGACAGGTCGACGACACGCCCGTCAGAGCGCACGACGCCGAGGCGCGGGGTGGCACCCGCATCGGGCATGAAGGTCACGAGGCGCAGGGCGTCGCCGCCCGCCGGCGGGATCGGGTGCCCGGGAGCCGAAGCGGGCGCCTGAGCCGACGCGGACGACGCCAGCGCGCCCGCCGCGGTGGCGGCCACTGTGAGGTTGAGGAAGTCGCGCCGGGTGCTCATGAGCCATTCTCCTCCACGCTCGCCCTTCGCTGAGGCGCTGCGCGCGTGGAACCTCAGTCCTGCGCATTCAAAATGCAATCGCCGGGTGCGACAGTTCAGGCCGCGCGTCGCGGCGTCGTCGCGGGCGTCGCAGGCAATGAGCGTCCCTGCCCGGCCCGAAGCACGCCGGGACGGGGGCCCCGGCGTGGCAGTGCTCTTTAGCGGCAGATGCGCCGCGGGCCGACCGGCGTCCGGCGCACGAAGCAAGGCGGACCGGGCCGGAAGCCACGAGCGATCGGGCGGCATCGACCGAGGGGGCCGCGAGCGAAGCCGGGACCGCAGCCCATAGCTACGGTGGTGACGTGGGCAGTGCCCGCGAGGGTTCCGGCACCGATCGGCGCAAGAGGTGCAGCGCTGGCTGCGGATGCGAGGCCGAGACCGCCAACGAGAGCGGCTGTGGCGGCGAGCATCTTCAGGTGCGTCATGGTCAGACCTCCTGTGGTTGAGCCGCGGGCCGCAGAAGACGACCAGCGGGCGTGCGCTGGTGCCACGGAAAGGGTCAACGAGACGTCACCTCCGCCGGGCGCGGGAGGGGGCGCCTCGACGACCGGCCCGGACGCTCTCGGACCCGACGACCTCTGAGCGGTGACCGCATTGCTTCTGCCACCCGGGCCGGAGAAGCCGGAAGGCGGGTGACCGCGCGCCGCAGATCGGGCGGCGCTGGCGGGCATCATCCCGGTTCTGCGCACCGGCCTGCGGTGGAAACACCTGCCGCGTTCCGAAGGGCGGCGGCAGTGGCGAGACGCGCCGGCGACGGCTCGGCGCGTGGCCGCCTGCGGCCTCGTCGGCGGAACGCGGGCCGGACGGTCCTGTCCCCGGCTCTCGGGCATGAACGCACGCGAGCACGTTCGGCGTCCCGGGGGCGGAGCACCCGATGCGCCTGGCGCGGACGCCCGCTCCCCGGTCGGATCGTTGAACCAGATGCCTGCTTCGGCTCTTCCCTATGCGCCGACGCGATCCATCTGCGCCGAGGCACGGAGGAACTCCATGCGTATTCTTGTTCTTGCTGCGCTCGCCGGCGTCGGTCTGGGCGTCCTGGCTGTCCCCGCCTCGGCCGTGCCAGCCGGTCCCGTGACCAGTATCGCGTCGCCGTCCGACATGGTCACCAACGTTCGGATGAGGCGCCATCACATGCGGCACCATCACATGCGGCGCCACTCGATGTCGCGGATCCAGCGGCGGCATCCCGGCGCAAGCTTCGTCCGGAACAAGACACGCGGTGCCGCGGGCGGCAGCAGTCGGGGCAATGGGGTCACCGGCAGCTACGCCGCGCCCAGCGGAAAGTAGGCTTCGACTCGCGGCGTCGTCACCGGCCCCCTGCTCTGCGGCACCGTGCCGGACCGTGGGCGGCCGATGGCGATGGCGGACAGCCAGAGCGGAACAGGGTGAGCCCGCCCGGTTTTCCGGTGCGGGCTTCTCTGTACGGCGCTGCGATCGACCGCCCGCGCAGGAAGTAGAAGCGGATCAGGACGAGGACCGGCCCCCCGAGGGCCGCGGCGGGCTTCCGGTCGGCAGGTCTCGCGCCAGGACCTGACTGGGCGTTCCCATGGCCCGTGTTCCAGGTCCTGCAGGCAGCTCCGCCAGCGAGGTCGGTCAACCTCTCATTAACCATCCGCGCGCAGACCTCCGGGCCGGCCGAGCCCGAAGGAAGCCGATGCCCGTGACCCACCCATTCGTTGCGCAAGCTATCGCGGCCGAGACCGAGGCGATGAAAGCGGCGATCTTGGCCGAGAGGATGCGGGCCATGGAAGCGACGGGCGCCGCCCGAGCGTTTGCCGAGATGGCCGCCGCCCAGAGGGCCCGAGCAGCATGGGCCAGGGCTCAGATCGCGCTCCGGCGGACCGCATGACCATCGCACCAACGGCCGCCCGGCCGATGTCCTGAGTTCACATCTGCCGTCGGCGCGGACGTCTCAGGACGTCGACCACTCGCGCATGACCTCGTCCGCCGGCCGATCGAGAAGAACCTTTCCCCCCTCGATCGCGTGCACGAAATCGACCGGGATGAAGTGGTGCAGGCCACCGGCGGCGGCGTCCTTCTTGGTCAACTTGATCTCGCCCTTGTCGACATGATCGACGGTCCCGACGTGTTGGCCGTCAGAGCCGATGACCTCGGCATGTTCCTGTATCCGTGCGACATCGACCATCGGTTTCACTCCCTGTTGAGCAGCCGTAACCGGCGTCCGAACGGCGATGTTCCGGCCGAGTCGATCTGCACCGACGGAGGGGGCGCCGAGCCCCGTCACGGCCGGGGCAGCGAAGCCGCGTTCTACCTGGAGGACGAGGATGCCGGGCCGTTCGCCTGGATCCGAGTCGCACCCGACGGCGGAGACGCTGCCCGCGCACGATGCCACCGCGGCCGGCGGAAGCCCGTGATGACCGCCGTCATCACGGGCTTCCCGGTCCAGGGACGGGCGGCTCAGATTCCGGCTGCTGCCGTGGAGAGGCGGCGCGCCCGTTCGCCCGCGCCTTCCCGCACGGGGTCGAGAGCAGGGGCGTTCCTGTCGAGGAACGCCTGCGCGGCGACCGGATGTGTCGGCGCCGCGAGCAGCCGCGCTGAGCCGTCGGCCACGCCGTGCCGGACCGCGTCCCCCGACGCGCGGTCGTCCCTGGGGCCTCGATCGCGGCAGGCGCCACCACGACGCTTGGCCAAGCGTCGCGCGCGCCCAGACATGCTTCGGACCGGCGTAAAAACGCAGGGTCGCGATCTGCTGACTGTGGTAGACGCACAGAATGCCCGCTGGCGATCCAGCGTCTTACGGCCTTCGAGGAGAATTGCGGTGGCGCGTCCGGACCTCGGCACGAAGCGAATCTGCCCGACGACCGGGCGGAAGTTCTACGATCTCGGCAAGAGCCCGGTGATCTCACCCTACTCAGGTGAGGTCGTGCCCATCGCTGCGACGACATCGTACTCCAGGGGGAGCGCGCCCGTGGCGGCGCGCAAGGAGGCGCCGAGCGACGAAGAGGACGAGACGGAGGGGCCTGAACTCGTCTCGCTGGATGAGGTTGCGGCGGAAGAGGCCGACAAAGACACCGATACCGACACCGAAGACGATGACGCTCTCGATATCGAGGACGACAGCGAGCAAGTCGACGATGACAACCTCGTCGTCGACGAGGATGACGACGACGACACCAGTGATCTCGTCGAGGTCACCGATGACGACGACGATCAATAGCCGCGTTCGACATCGGCGGCCGTTCGGCGGGCCGCCAATGATGCGTGCAGCCTCAGTCGCGGTTCGATCTGGTGGTGGGGCGGCTCATGAGCAGGGCCGCCCGCACCGCCATGCGGCGCGACGGCTCGTCGGCCTCGGTGTCAACCACGATCGCGGGCGCGGAGGGGTGGGCCGCGACCGCTGCCGCGAGATCGAGCAGGTGGTCTGGGCCGATCGAATGATCCTGCGTGGTCGGTCCGGCCAGATAGGCGTCGACGGCGGCGCCGACGTCTTCGATGGCGATACGCTCGGCGGTCACCAGATCCCAGAGCGTGGCCTCATCTGACATCCACGGCGTATCGCACCCGCCGCGCGAATATGCAACATTGTAACATGATCTCCGTCGACGGCGTCGGGCTGCGCGCGTATCGGCTGAGCGGCCGGCGCGATCCCTGCAGTGTGAGATGCCGAAGGCGCGCAGGACAGAGGGCACGTGACGGGCTCTCGCTGCCGAAGCAACGCCGTCGGCGCCCGGTGCGCCGACATCACCCTGTCGAGACGCGACGGTCAGGCTGCTGGGCCGCTGGAGGTCGCGATCCACACCACGTGCCGCGGTCCGCTGCGCCCGTTGGCGTGGGGGCGAACCTCCTCGACGACGAAGCCCGAGCGCTGAAGGCGCGCTTTGAACTTGCGGTCGGGCGCCGCCGACCAGACGCCGAGCACGCCGCCCGGCCGCAGCGCCCGCCGCGCCGACTCCAACCCGTGGCTGTTGTAGAGGCGATCGTTCTCCGGGCGCACAAACCCTTCGGGTCCGTTGTCGACATCGAGCAGGATCGCGTCCCAGGCGGCCGGGCTGCACCGGATGAGATGGTCGACATCGGCCTCGCGCAGGTCGACGCGCGCGTCGTCCAGGCAGCCGGCGAAGACGCCCGCGAGCGGTCCACGCGCCCAAGCCGCGACCGTCGGCACCAGCTCGGCAACTGTGACGCTCGCCTCGGGCCCGAGGTTGCGCAGGGCCGCGCGAAGGGTGAAGCCCATTCCGAGGCCGCCGACCAGCACGCGCGCTGCACCCCGGCCGCGCACCCGGCCGCAAGCGATGATCGCCAGCGCCTCTTCGGAGGCTCCGCGCGTGCTGTTCATCAACTCGATCGTGTCGGCGACGATCGAGAACTCGTGGCCCCGCCGCATCAGGTGCAGCGGTGTGCCGCCCGGAACGATGCCGGTGTCGATATGCGTCCACGATGTCACAGGCGTTTCTCCGAAGGCCGGCGCCCTGGATATTCCAGCGCCCGGGAAGGATGCGTTATGAGACGCGCTCCTGACCGCACGTCGCGCCTGCAGTAAGCAGGGGCCGCGACAGCGCTCGCCTCGTTCGAGAAGCCGGCATCACCGCCCATGGCTAAGCGTACCAAGTCTCTGCCCAAGGTGCAGGGGTTCGTGCTGTTCGACGTCACCTACGCCGACGGCAGCCGCGCCTCGAACCGACGCGTGCCGGCCGAGATCCTGGGTGGCCTCGACGGCGATGAGCCGGCACGCGCTCTCATCAGCGCGCAGGAAGAGGAGATCGCCCGCAAGTCGGGGAGGCCGAAGCGCGAGATCGAGAGGATGACGCGGTCTCCGGCTCCGAGCGCGAAGCCCGATATGTGACGAGCGGCCCCAACACAGGCCACTCGTCGCGTAGTGATCAGCCCGCCTTCAGGTTGGCGGCGCTCTCCTTGCCGCTGCGACGGTCCGCCTCGACGTCATAGGAGATCTTCTGACCCTCGTTGAGGGAGCGAAGGCCCGCGCGCTCGACGGCCGAGATGTGGACGAACACGTCCTTGCCGCCATCGTCGGGCTGGATGAAACCGTAGCCCTTGGTCTCGTTGAACCACTTCACGGTACCTGTAGCCATGGCTGTATCCTGGTCGTGACCGGCTCGCCGACGTGGCGGGCCGTGACGCCTGAACTGGCCGCCGCGGCCGCCTGTTCCAGAGGTGATCCTTCCAGACGGCCGCGGTATAGTCCCGATCGACGCGCGAGGGAGATCGGGTCCCCGGGCGCGCTCGGAAGGCGGAGGGCCGGATCTCTCGCCGGTGCGTGCACCCGGAAGCGCCGCCGGTCCGGCGGGACCGGAGCCTCGATACGGACGACAGTGAGTAGCCTTTCGCCGCCTCGTCGGGGGGGCCTCGGAGACGAAGCGATCGTAATGCGCAGCGCCGTCGCTTATGCCGTGGCTGGGAGCGTGCTGGCGATGATGTCAGCCCGGTCGGCCGAGCAACCGCCGGCGATCAACGGCGCGGCTTACTGCGCCACGACGGCCGAACTCGTCGATGACGAGGCCTTCAGGCAGCAATGCCTCGACAGTGAAGCGAAGGCGGAAAATCACGTTCGCGCCTTGTGGGCGGAGACGCCGGACAGCGTCCGGACCACCTGCGCGAAGGAACTCCTGCTGGTGACGCCCTCCTACCAAGCCTTGTCGACCTGCATGTCCACGATGGTTGGGGACCTGTGGATGGCCGGCGAATTGAAGGTGCTGCCTCGATGACCCCGTGCCTCGCCTCCTGGATACGGCGCCGATCGCGCTCGTCGGCAGGAGGAGGCGGTCTAGATCTGTGGGCCGGTAGCGCGATGATCCGAGCCGACCGCTCGTAACGGCCGGTCGCAGGTTCGCGACTTTCCGCCCCTACCAAGCTTCCCTCCCTGCCTCGTGGACGAGGCGAAGGCCGGCCGGGCAGCGATCGGGGTGCGTCGCAGCGCTACACAACCGCAGTAAACATAATGCGAAAGGCGTATTGATGCGTCATCTCTCGTCTTAAAATGCCTATATTCTGTATTCGTCGAATCGATATACGATCGAGCCGGATTATATTTTTGCCGGAATGTTCCGGCCCATTTTATAAGGTTTGGAGATGGCGGCGCGCGTATATCACCCCAAATTTGACGGGCTGCGTGCGCTGGCGATAATCGCCGTCATGTACGAACACTTAGTCAAGACTGACACTGTTGGCGGTCTCGGGACGGGGTTGTTCTTTTGCCTGAGCGGTTTTTTGATAACTGATATCATCCTCGACTCTCGCGAGAGAATGACTTTGAAGCCAGCTGCCGTGCAGTTTTACTGGCACCGGTTCCTGCGCCTCGCGCCGCCTTTCTATCTGGCTATAGCTGTCTGTCTTGCCTTGGGCGTCGGAGGGTCCCACCGAACGCTTCTGGCAAACGCCTTCTATGTCGCAAATATCAATATGTTTGCAACTTCCGATTTTAATGAGTCGGGGCATTTCTGGACGCTCTCTGTGGAAGAGCAATTCTATTTGCTCTGGTTCCCCGTGGCGATGTTGGCGCCTGTTCGGCGTATTCCGGCGATCTTGATCGCGCTTATTATCGCAAGTCTACTATCTCGACTCCATTTCTGTCTGTATCGAGTACCTAACGAATGGATGTTGCCTATCAATAGCGCTGATCTGCTGTGCTCCGGCGCTCTGCTGGCGACCGCGCTTCGGAGCGGCGGTCCTTTGCAACGAAGACTGGCTGCGGCGCTGGATTTCCGATTTGCCCTGCCTGCGTCCTTGGTCGTCGCGGCGCACTACGCGCATCTGATGGATTGGGCTGGAATAAGCGGGAAGATGGTGGCCTTCTCGGCGACATGTCTATGTATGGCTTCGCTGATCAGGCATAGTCTGTCCGGGGTCGCGTGCCGGCCTCTGGATTGGCTCGCCATGCCTTCTCTGCGGCATGCGGGCAAGATAAGCTATGGGCTGTATGTCTATCATTATTTCGTGCCACAGATATGTGAGAAATTCATTCCGGAGGTTCACACGTATTTGTCGCGCGGATTTTATCTGATCTGGATCACCGCCCTGTCGTTTATCGCTGCCGAATTGTCGTGGCGCTTTCTCGAGCAGCCTGTTCTTCGACTGAAGAGGATCCAATTGTCGCGCGCGACCTCATTGCAGGCGGGCTGAGTGCACAATTTCGACTGTGGCGGGGCTCGCGATGGCGGCCGCCCAGGGCAACGAAGCTCGGGATACGGGAGCGTCATGGCAAGCGCGAGGTACCAACTTGACGTCGGGACCCTGCGCCTCGCTCTGACCTGCCTCGGCGATAAGCCGCTACCCACCGTCGGAGGCCGTCCCGCGACGCTGCCGGGCCTTCGCGGCAGCCCACGCGGACAGGTCGGCGCAGAGGCATGCGGCGCGACGCTCTACTGGAACGGAGCGAGATTCGGCCCCGCTCCCTGGTCGCCCCCTCCCCTATCGGTCTCCGCATCTCCCGCGACGGATAAGGGCTACAGATTGTTCGACGCGGTTGCCTCTCGCGTTGCAGGTATGAAGCGCTTGGTCGACCAGACGATCTGGCCGGCATCGTCCCAGAGCGTCGCGGAACCGGAGCGATCGGCGAGCAGGGCCACGAACCGCGCTTCAGCTTGACTGATCGCTTCCGCGTTCGTCCATGCGTCGATCCGCTCGGAAGCGACCGAGAGTCCGCTCGCGCATCGGCGGTACACGGAGCATTCGAGGTGGAACACAGCCATCCCTGAGCGAAGCAACGTGCTTGCCACAGCGCGCGGCCGTGCATGCGCGCGCCTGTTGTCGGCGGCCTTCCAGCAGGCTCGCGCCGTCGCCGAGCCGGCGTTCCGCCGCACCGGCCCGTCGGCCGGTCTCATCGCGCATTGTCACAAAATTCGATTGCGAATACAGTTGATGATAAGTATAATCAGGTCTCATTGAGAAGGCTGCGTGTCTGCGAGCGGAATGTTCCACGAGAACGGGTGGGCGTGATCGCACATAACTGGCGCGGGCCGGATGCCGTGGCTCATCGACAGATGTCATGGGAGGAGGCACATGCTAAGCAGGCGCATGTTCACCGGCTGCGCGATCTGCGCGGCCCTCGGCGTAGTGGCCAACGACGTGTCGGCGCAGGGGCCCGGCGGCATAAAGCGGACCATCTCGTCGCGAGCCGATGGTCCGATGGAGGGTTACGAGACTCTTCAAGTCGTGGTCGATCTTGAGCCGAACTTCGTGCTCGATTGGCACACGCATCCCGGCACCGAGGCGGGCTACACTGTGGGAGGCGTCGGGGAACTGCGCGTCAAGGGCAAGGACGCGCAGATGCTCAGGGCCGGTTCGTCCTGGGTAACCGCGGCCGAAACGCCCCACATGCTGCAGAACGGATCCGAGGCAACCAAGCTGCTCGTCACGTTCACGGTGCAGAAGGGGAAGCCTCTGGCGTCGCCGGCCCCGGCTCCAACGTAGACGCGCACCGTCCGGGCGGACGCACATCAGGTTCGCTCCGCCGTCGCCTTCCGCCGGCCATGAGCCTGCACGATGTCGGCCGCGGCGGTAGGGCGTCATCCAAATGGGGGTGGTGTTCCGGAGCACGTCGCGCAGTGATGTGCGGTGCTTAATCATGGATCGCACCGCCATCGCCGATGAGACTATGCGGCGTCGGTGCTGGAGGGTCTCCACCATGTTGACTCGCACCGTCATCGGGCTCGCCGCCCCCGTCTTCCTCGTCGCCGCGTGGGCCGGTCCGTCTCTGGCCCAGCCCGCCGCCAATGGTGGGCCGAAGATCCTGATCCACGGCAACTACTGCGGTCCGGGTAACAATGCCCCGTTGCCGCCGGTCGACGCGCTCGACGCGGCCTGTGCTCGTCACGACGCCTGCACGCCGGATGTCGGCCTGCCCTCGAAGGCTTGCAATCTCCGGCTAGAGCGGGAGGCGGCGGCAGTCGCCCGGGACCCGCGCCAGCCGGATGATGTCCGCTCCCTGGCAGGCTTCGTGGCCTCCTTCGCTGCCTCCGCCGCGTCGAGCGCCGCTCCGTCGGTGCTCCCGGCGAGGCTCGGGCGCTGAGAGAGGGCGAGCCGGATTCCGCCAGCCGGAGCCATCGTCCGCCCGGGGCTGCATGCCGTGGAAGAGCGCGCCGGCGGCTATCCAACGGCCGATCGGGCTCTTGCCGGCAAGCTCCAGTTCACCGACGGCCTTCGCGGCGTCCGCCGGGTCGGGTTTCTGTCCGGTGGTTGATCCGCGTGTGATCGTCGCCCGCGGAGGCTGACGGCTCGGTGACCTCGACATCGAGACAGCCCGTTCTCCGATACGGCGCGGCATGCCGGAACAGGTTGCCGCTGCCGGAGGCTCAGCTAACCTGCGCACAACCGTCGCCGCTGTGTGGCGCACCTCATCACGCGGCAGGTCGACCATGAGAGGCGCGGCGGTCAGATGGTTCGTTGTCGCGCTTACGGGCCTCGCGAGCACCGAAGCCGTCGCGCGACGTCATCGAGCGGGCAGCTCTACTGCTCAGGGAACGATCGGGGCGCCCCCACTTGCATCTCCGCGATTGCCGGCCACGACGCTGCGGCCGCCTTCCGACGGCATCATCCATTGGAACACGCCGAACAAGGACGGCAACCTCGGTGGCCCCGGCACCGGCGGCGGCGGCGGTGGGGGAGGCTGACACGATCCATCTCCGTCACCTGCTGACTTCCGGACGTGCTACGCGGGCAACGCCCCGGTCGCCTGCCGTCGGCGCCGCCGTGATCGGCTTACCTCCGCCCTCGGCATGCGGATGCAGCTCGGCCGAGCAGCCGCCCCGGCCGCGCCTGCAGCCGCTGCAGCACCCGGTCGAACACACCGGCCTCGCGCCACCGGTAGAACCGGCTCGACACCGCTTCCACAGCACCGCAGCGCGCCGGTCGATCCTCCCAGGGTGCACCCGTGCGCTTCGATCCGGAGCATGCCGTCGAGGACTTGCCGGTGATCCTCCGCGGGCCGACCCGTGCGCGGCTTCCGCGGAGGCCGCACCGGGGCGATCTGCTCCCACCGCGCGTCGGTCAGTTCGAAGCGTCGCATCAAGCCGGCAGGGGTCCGACCACCCAGCCTGCGCACCCCTTTGCGGAGACGCCCCGGGCGGATGCTGCCGGGCGGCCTGAAAATCCCGTCGAATCCTCTCAAGGAGGGAACGGCCGATCGAGAACTGGCTAATTTGACCCCGGCTTCTGCAGTATCTCTGAAGTGGTCGGTTACGCGCCGAACGCGGCGTGGGCGGCCCTGTTCCGAGAACCGGCCGTTCCACTTCGAGCCGTTCAAACGCTGTCGATCGTGACCGGCGAGCGAACATCGGCCTGATCGATGGATTGAGCATCGACGCGGCGGGTCGGATCTGCTTCAAGGCGGCAATAGAAAATGGGAGGGGACATGTCAGGTCTGCCGAAACGCCTCGCGGGGCTCGCATTCGCGACCGCTGCCCTCATGAGCCTCGCCACTCCGACGCGCGCCGACGATTTCGTTGCCATCCTCACCGGAGGAACCTCGGGCGTGTACTACCCGATGGGGGTCGCTCTCTCGAAGATCTTCACCGAGAAGGTATCGGGTGCGCGCCCGTCGGTTCAGGCCACCAAGGCCTCTGTCGAGAACCTCAACTTGGTCCAGGGCGGCAAGGGAGAGCTCGCCTTCACCCTCGGCGACAGCCTAGCGGCCGGATGGAAGGGTGATGAGGAGGCGGGCTTCCGGCGTAAGCTCGATAAATTGCGCGGCGTCACGGCGATCTACCCGAACTACGTCCAGATCGTCGCGTCCAAGGAATCCGGCATCCGGACCCTGGCGGACCTGAAGGGCAAGCGACTCTCCGTCGGCGCGCCCAAATCGGGCACCGAGCTGAACGCGCGCGCGATCCTGGACGCCGCCGGCCTGAGCTACAAGGATCTCGGCAAGGTCGAGTATCTGCCCTTCGGCGAGTCCGTCGAACTGATGAAGAACCGTCAGCTCGACGCGACGCTGCAGTCCGCCGGGCTCGGCGTCTCCTCGATCCGCGACCTCGCGACCTCGACGCCGATCACGGTCGTGGCCATTCCGGCGGCGCTCGTCGACAAGGCGGGCGCCCCCTTCGTCAAGCAGTCGATCCCGGCGAACACCTACGAGGGACAGGCCGAGCCGGTCGAGACGGCGGCGGTCGTGAACTACCTCGTGACCCGGTCGGACCTCTCCGACGACCTCGTCTACAGGATGACGAAGGCGATGTACGAGAGCCTGCCCGAATTGCAGGCCGCGCACTCGGCCGCGAAGGCCATCGATGTCCAGAAGGCGGCCGAGGGTATGCCGGTGCCGCTCCATCCCGGCGCGGCCCGCTACCTCAAGGAGAAGGGCGTGCCTGTCGCCACCCCGTGACGCGCGCGGCGACGGATCCGAGATCACGATGCGTCTGGGCGGGCTCGGAGGATCGGCTCGGCCCGCCGATGGAAGGCACTCCATGAACGAGCGGGTCGACCAGGCCGAGTTGCAGAATCCCGAGCACGGGCTGCCGGAGAATTTCGGGGCCGGCTGGCCGGGCCGCCTCCTGTTCTGGCTGGCGGTGGCCTTCTCGACCTTCCAGATCGTGACCGCCTTCGGTGTTCCGCTCGACCGCGCGATCGTGCTCGGCGTCACGCCGCTCGATCTCGCGTGGGCGGCCCTGGCGGCCGGCGCCATCTTCGTCGGCTGGTCTGCCGCGCGGCGGCGCCCGTTGCCGGACGGGCTGTTCGCCGTCGGCGCGCTGGCGCTCACCGTCGGCCTGGTGACCAAGTTCCCCGGCGGGCTGCCGAGCCAGGCGGTCCGCACGCTCCACGTCGGCTTCCTGTGCCTTGTCGGCGGCGGCCTGCTGGCGAACCACCGGTCGCGCACGGGCGTGACGCGCGGTCTGGGCTGGGCGCTCGCGGTCGCGGGCTTCCTGATCGGCGCCTACCAGTGGGCCTTCTACGACGACCTCGTCTCGCGCGCGGGCGAGTTGACGGATGCCGACCTCTATGTCGGGCTCGCCCTGATCGCGCTGCTGTTCTACTTCGTCGCCCGCATCATGGGGCCGGCCCTCGTCATCGTGGCAGGCACGTTCCTCGCCTACTGCCTGCTCGGCCAGTATCTGCCGGCGCCGCTCAACCATCGCGGCTACGGCCTCGAGCAGGTCGTCGAGCACATGGCCTTCGGCACCGAGGGCATCTACGGCACGCCCGTCTACGTGTCATCGACCTACATCTTCCTGTTCGTCCTGTTCGGCGCCTTCCTCGAGCGCGCCGGCATGATCGCGCTGTTCACCGATCTCGCCATGAGCCTGTTCGGCTCGGCGCGGGGCGGCCCCGCGAAGGTCGCGGTGTTCTCTTCCGCGCTCATGGGCACGATCTCGGGGTCCGGCGTCGCCAACGTCGTGGCGGTCGGCCAGTTCACCATCCCGCTTATGAAGCGCTTCGGCTACAAGCCGGCCTTCGCGGGCGGCGTCGAGGCGACCGCCTCCATGGGCGGGCAGATCATGCCGCCGGTGATGGGGGCGGTGGCGTTCATCATGGCCGAGACGATCGACGTGCCCTACGTCGAGATCGTCAAGGCGGCGATCATCCCGGCTCTCCTCTACTACCTCTCCGCCTTCCTGGCCGTGCATTTCGAGGCCGGCCGGCGCGGCCTGGTCGGGCTGCCCCGCGGCGAACTGCCGAGCGCCAAGGCGGCCCTGCGCGAGCGCTGGTTCCTCATCCTGCCGCTCGCCGTCCTCGTCTACCTGCTCTTCGCGGGGTACACGCCGCTGTTCGCGGGGTCGGTCGGCCTCGCGCTCACCGTGACCCTGATCCTCGGCGGCACCATCGCCCTCGGCTTCGGCCGCGACGCCGTCCGCTCGATCTTCTACGTCGCGCTCGGCCTCATCGCCGCGGCGGCGCTCTGGGTCGGGGTCATGCTCGTCCTGGCGCTCGTCCTCGTCATGGTGGCCGCCAGCCTGCTCACGCACGGCGGTCGCGACACGCTCGTCGCCTGCCGCAACGCCCTCGCCGACGGCGCCCGGCAGGCCCTTCCGGTCGGTCTGGCCTGCGCGGTTGTCGGCATCGTGATCGGCACGATGACGCTGACCGGCGTCGGGACGATCTTCGGCAACTACGTCGTGTCGGTCGGCCAGAGTTCGCTCATCGCGTCCCTCATCCTGACGATGGTGGTGAGCCTGATCCTCGGCATGGGCATCCCGACGATCCCCAACTACATCATCACCTCGTCGCTCGCCGCACCCTCGCTCCTGACGCTGGGCGTGCCGCTCATCGTCAGCCACATGTTCGTGTTCTACTTCGGCATCATGGCGGACCTGACGCCGCCGGTGGCGCTGGCCTGCTTCGCGGCGGCGCCGATCGCGCGCGAGAGCGGCTTCAAGATCAGCCTGGAGGCGATCCGGATCGCGCTGCCCGGCTTCGTCGTGCCCTACATGGCGGTCTACGATCCGGCGCTGATGGCGCAGAACACCACCGGGATCGGCGGACCGGCCTTCGCGGCGGCCGTCGCCTACATGTGCGTGAAGGCCGCCGCCGCGGTGTTCCTGTGGGGCGCCGCCACGAGTGGCTTCCTCCGCGGTCCGATGCGGGCGTGGGAGCGGGGCGTCGCCGTCCTGGGCGCCCTCCTGCTCGTGGTCGCCCTGCCGCTGACCGATCAGGTCGGCTTCCTGCTCGGGGCCGTCGCGGTCGGCGCGCATCTCTGGCGGCTGCGCGGGGTCGCGGCCCGGCCGGCGTGATCTGCCTCCTCGCCGCGGGCGTGCTCGCCCCACTCGGCGCGCAGGCCATCACGCTGCGCTGGACCCACTCGGTCGAGAAGATCGTGTGGGAGGAGGACTGGGTGGACGCGCCCGCCGGCCTGACCCTGACCGCGAGCCGCGTCCGGGGTTCGGGCGCCGGCATGGAGCCCGCCGCCGATGCGCGCTGGGTCGACGGCGCCTGGACCTGGCAGCCGCACGTGAACCCGCTTCGCGCGGTCATTCTCCGGCGCTCGGGAGCGACGGCGGACTGGTCCGTCTGCCGACAGGAGCGCTGCGAGCCGATGAGCGCGTATGTCGGACCGCTGGCCGATCCGGTGACGCTGACCTCGTGCGAACCCGGCCCGCGTGGCGAGAGGGGCGCGCCCTCAGGCCAGCCGTCCGACTGATCCGGCCGCCGCGCCGCCCTTGCGCGACAAACCATTCCCGACAGGCGCCGGCTGCAGGTTGCTGGCAGCGGGAAACGATGCGATAGGCGGCCCCGGGTGCGCGATCCGGAGGTCGGGTCGGCAGGCTTCTGCGCTGGTCGGGCCGCCAGCGGCAGAGGGCGTGTGCGCGTGCCGTCTCTTCCCCGTCGTCCCTTCTCGTCGCTGCGCGACCTGCTCACGAGCGCCGCCGGCGGCGGTCTCGTGCTCATGGCAAGCGCCGCGCTGGCCCTGGCCATCGCGAACTCGCCGCTGGCCGACACCTACTTCGCCGCGCTGAAGGCCCATCTCGGGCCGCTCTCGGTCCTGCACTGGATCAACGACGGCCTGATGGCCGTGTTCTTCCTGCTCGTCGGCCTGGAGATCAAGCGCGAGCTGCTGGACGGCCGCCTGCGGACCTGGCCGGACCGGATCCTGCCGGGGGTCGCCGCGCTCGGCGGCATGATCCTCCCGGCGCTCGTCTACGCCGCTGTCAACCGGCACGCGCCCGAGACCCTGCGCGGCTGGGCCATCCCGACCGCCACCGACATCGCCTTCGCGCTGGGCGTGCTGGCCCTGCTCGGCTCCCGGGTGCCGGTCTCCCTGAAGGTGTTCCTGACCGCGCTCGCCATCATCGACGACCTCGGCGCGGTGATCATCATCGCCCTGTTCTACACCGCGGATCTGTCGCTGCCGATGCTCGGCGGCGCGGCCGTGGTCCTGGCGGCCCTGTATGGGCTCAACAAAGCCGGGGTCAGCCGCCTGTGGCCCTACCTCGGCCTCGGCGCCGTGCTGTGGGTGTTCACCCTCCTGTCGGGGGTGCACGCGACCATCGCGGGCGTCCTGCTCGCCCTGACGGTGCCGCTCCGGCTGAGCGTCGGGCGGCCGGACGACCCGACCTCGCCGCTGCACATCCTCGAGCACGCGATCAGCCCGTGGACGGCCTTCCTGATCCTGCCGGTGTTCGGGTTCGCCAATGCCGGCGTGTCCTTCGCGGGTTTCGGGCCCGCGATGCTGCTCGATCCGGTGACGCTCGGCGTGGCGCTCGGCCTGTTCCTCGGCAAGCAGTTCGGCGTGTTCGGCTTCGTGATCGCGACCGTCCGGCTCGGCTGGGCTCAGCGCCCGGCCGGCGCGACGTGGGCGCAGGTCTACGGCGTCACCGTCCTCTGCGGGGTCGGCTTCACGATGAGCCTATTCATCGGCCTGCTGGCCTTCGCCGAGCGGCCGGATCTGGAAGCCGAGACTAAAGTCGGCGTGCTGCTCGGCTCGCTGGCGTGCATGGCGGCCGGGGCCCTGGTGCTGCGGCTCGCCCCGCAGAGTCCGGCTCACCGCTGAGCCGAGACCAGCCGTCGCCGTGCCTCCGGCGCACGACCGCCTCCCCGCGTCGACATCCATGAACCAGGTGAAGCACCATGCCTCGTCAGTTCCCTCGGCGTCGTCCCGGCGCCATCGAAGGCCGCCTGTCGGACCTCGTGCTCGCCCTCACCGGGGTCCTGCTTCTCGGGGCGATGATCCTGCTGGGGCTCTCGTGGTTGACGGGCGACGCCGAGGGCGCCGCAGCGGGGTACGTGCCGACGCGGGGCTCCTGAGCTCCGCCCCTGATGGACTGACGACCGATGACGACCCTGACAGCGACGCTGCGCGGGTTGTACGAGGGGGAAACGCGACGCGCTTACCGCTTCCGCTACGCCCTGCTCGTGTTCGACGTGGCGACCCTCGCCTTCGTGATCGTCACGTCAATCCTGCCGCTGATGGCCTGGATCATTTCTGCGACGTGGCGCTGGGCCTGTGCATCCTGCTCGATTTCGCGGCCCGTCTCGGCATCAGCCGCGCGCCGCTGCGCGAGTTCAGGCACCCGAGCACCTGGACGGACCTCGTGGCGGTCGCCTCGTTGCTCGCGCCCGACCAACCTCGCGGTGTTCGTGTTCACGATGACCGGCATCGTCTACGCCACGGCGAGGTTGCCCCGAGCGCGGCGTGGACGACGGTGGTCGAGCCGCCCCGTTTCATGGGTGGTGCTCCGGAGGGGCGCGTTGGCGGAGGGGGCGAGGCCGGCCGACTGTCGTCAGGCGGCGTCCCGCTCCGGCAGATCCTTGAGGGTCCGGCGTGCCACCATGCCCAGCGTCGAGCCCTGGACGACGATGGTGAACAGCACCACCGCGTAGGTCGCCGCGAGGATGGCCGGCTTGGCGTCGCTCTCGGGGACGGACAGGGCCAGCGCCACGGAGATGCCGCCGCGCACCCCGGCCCAGGTCAGGAACGGCACGTTGCGCGGGGAGAGGTTGCCGCCCCAACGGAACGCCAGCAGGGGCGTCGAGACCGCCGCGAGGCGCGCGATCAGCACGATGGGGACGGCGCACGCGGCGAGGACGAGCCCGCCGGCCTGGAAGCGCAGCACCAGGACCTCCAGGCCGATAAGCAGGAACAAGACCGAGTTCAGCACCTCGTCGATCAGGGTCCAGAGCGAGGATACGTAGCCTTGCGTCTCCTCGCTCATCGCGTCGCGCGGCGCGCGGTCGCCGACGAGCAGCCCCGCCGCGACCACCGCGAGCGGGCCGCTGAAGTGGAGCATCTGAGCGAGCGCGTAGGTGCCGGCGACGAGCGCGAGGGTGATCAGCACCTCGACCGGGAAGTCGTCGATGGCCCGCATCGCCCGGTAGGCGACGTAGCCGGTGACCACGCCGAGGACGAGCCCGCCGCCGGCCTCCTGCAGGAGCAGGCGGGCGACGCCGCCGGCGCTCGTGGCCTCCCCGCCCGAGCCGGCGGCGAACGCGACGAGGACCGTGAACAGCACGATGCCGATGCCGTCGTTGAAGAGGGCCTCGCCCTGCATCTCGACCTCGAGCGCCTCCGGCACCCGCACGTTCTTCAGCGTCGCCAGCACCGCCACGGGGTCGGTCGGGCTGATCAGCGCGCCGAACACGAGGGCCCAAGCGAGCGGGACGGGCTGGCCGAGGGCGTCGGCCGCGAACCAGAACGCGCCCCCGACGATGGCGGTGGAGATCAGCGTGCCGACGAGGGCGAGCGTCGCCACCGCCCAGGCCCGGTCGCGCAGCGCCCGCAGATCCAGGCTCATGGCGCCGGCGAACAGCAGGAAGGCCAGCATGCCGTTCATCACCACGTCGGTGAAGTCGACCTGGCGGAGAATCGTCGTGAGGTCCTCGTAGAGGTGCTGGCCCGGGAGAGCGAGATCGAGACCCAGAAGGGCGAGCGACGCGAGCAACCCCATCACCAGCAATCCGATGGTGTGCGGAAGCCGCAGGAACCGATGGTTCAGCCAGCCGAACAGGGCCGACAGGGTCAGAAGCAGGGCGGCGAGGTCGAAGATGGAGATCACGGGCTTTCCCCGCCCGGGCCGCGGGAGGGTGCGGGGGGCTTCACGGTGAGAGGGCTCAACGCGCCTGCACGCGTTCGGTCGCGCCTGCGGCGGAGAGCACGGCGTTCGCGGCGGCGACGTCGCCGGCCTCCCGCGGCATCTCCGACGCCGGGCCATCGCCGGACCGGCGGCAGGGGCGCACGAGATAGGGGAAGTGGTCCGAGCCGAAGGCGTCGAGGCGCTCGATGGACAAAGTCTCGAAGCCCCCTTCGTGGAAGACATGGTCGAGCGGCCACCGCCACAGGGACGAGCGGGCGTTCCAAGTGGCGACGTAGCCGCGGTCTCGGCGCGGGTCGATCAGCCCGGACAGCCTCACCATGCGCGCGACCGCGATCTCCCAGGGCGTGGCGTTGAGGTCGCCGGCAATCACGCCCGGCTCGACCCGTTCACGCAGCACGACCGCCGCCGCGTAGAGCTGGGCGTCGCGCCCGCGGGCCGATCGGTCGGGACCAGCGGGACGAGGCTCGCGGCCGCGAGGGTCCCGGCGAGCACGATCAAGACGAGGCGGGCGAGGGCGCTCACGAGCGGCCCTGCGCGGCCCGATCCACTCTCGCGCTGGCGGCGCATCGAACTCGCGATCCGGCACTGGTCGCATCGATCCTGTTCATGATGCACTTGCCGGATAGGTCGAGAACAGGATGAGCGATCGGCCGGGGACACGACGCCCACCGGGGCAAAACGCCTGCGTGGGGTGACGGGACGTCGGCCCGGCGCAGGAGCGAGAGTCGATCAGCGGCGCATGTCCTTGGGCAGGTGCTTGATCGGGTCGGTCCGCCCACCCTGGTCCTTGCCTTGAACCGTTCCTTCCGACTGCATCACGTCCGTCGAGGATTGGATGGCGCTCGGCGGAGCGACCTGTCCGGTGGACTGGTCGCGTGGTGCGGCGCCGTTGCCCGTCACCGTCGACGTCCCGGGCGGGAGCGTCCCGGCCGTCGGCTGGTCGATGGCGCTCCTGGCCGACTGCGCGGCGGCCGGGAGCGCCGAAGCTAAGCCCCCCGAAGACAGGATGGCGGTGCAGGCGAGCAACCTGGCCACGGTCCGCACATGGCGGACATGTCGATGCGTAGACACTGAGAAACGTGCTCCTGTTCAGGCACACGACCGATAGGCATGCCGACTTGCAAGCATCCCCCGTCCGCCTTGGTTCCTGACCGGATTGTCCGACTCAGGCAGGTCGGCCTCGTGGTCTTCGGTCGGGGAAGCCCTCTTCAACCCGTCCAGGGGGGCGGCTCCCGTGCAGATGAATTTTTGCCGAACGGTTTCCGGCACCGCACGTTACCGACCGCGATAAAGCGCCCGCGGGGGCGCGCCGCTGCCGTTGGCCGGAGGCCCGGGCTCGGTCGGCGGAGGCCCTGCACACGGAGTTCCAGCGTGAAGAAGACTTTCCTCGCCGCACTCGCCGTCACCGGCCTGGCCGGCATCGGCCTTGCCACCACGACCCTGCCGTCCGCGGCCCTGCCGATGAACGCGGCCGGCGTCACCGCCCCGGCCAATGCAGACCTCGTGCAGGTGCGCATGCACCGGCGCCACCGGATGCGCCAGGGCTCGGCCAGCCGCGGCAACGCCGGCATGCCCTCGCGCGGCGCCCGCGGGCAGCAGTACGGCGGGACCACCGGCGGTCCGCGGCGCTGATCTCCAGCCACTCAATGGCGCCTCGACCCATGGCGCCTCGACCCATGGCGCCTCGACCCATGGCGCCTCGACCCATGGCGCCTCGACCCATGGCGGCTCGAAGCGCCGCGGGTGACCATGCGCCGCCGGATGGCACGACCGCCTCCGGCGGCCTTCTCAGGCCCCGCGGGACCCCATGATCTTCTCCGAAGCGCTCGGGCGGCTCGAAGAACTGGGTCGCTCGGCCGTGGCACTCCTGCCCGGGCTGGCCATCGCGCTCGTCCTGTTCGGCATCGGCCTGCTGATCGCCAAGGGCGTGCGCGCCGCCGTCCGACGCGCGGCGGAACTGCGCGACGCCTCCCCGGGCTCGGCTTCCGTCCTCGGCCGCATCGCGGGGGGCGTGACGGTCCTGGTCTCGTTCCTGGTAGCCGCGTCCGTGGCCTTTCCCTCGGTCTCGGCGGCCGACCTGTTCAACCTGCTCGGCATCGGCGGCGTGGCCATCGGCTTCGCCTTCCGCGACGTCCTCCAGAACCTGCTCGCAGGCATCCTGATCCTGCTGACCCGTCCCTTCGTGATCGGGGACCAGATCCGCGCCGGCTCGCACGAGGGCACCGTCGAGGACGTCTGGGTGCGCGCCACGGTGCTGCGGACCTACGACAACCAGCGCGTGCTGATTCCCAACGCCACGCTGTTCGTCGACAAGATCACGGTGATCACCGCCCACGACAAGCGGCGCCTCGCCTTCCCGCTGACCATCGGCAACGGCGACGACATCCGCGAGGCGCGCCGGGTCATCGTCGAGGCCTTGCAAGGGACGGAAGGGGTGCTGGCCGACCCGCCGCCGGAGGCGCTGGTCACGGGGCTCGGTGCGGCCGGTGTCGACATGACCGCCCGTCTCTGGATCGACCCTCCCCGGCGCCGGGATGCGGTCGACGCCCTCGACCACGCCATCGCCAACGTGAAGGAAGCGCTCACCTCGGCCGGCATCGACCTGCCGTACCCGACGAGCCAAGTGCTGTTCCACGACCAGACCGAGGAGACCGACGGCGATCGTACGCGACAGCGCGAGGGCTGGCCCGCGGGGAAGGGGCCGCCGCGTGCCCGCTGGCGGGTGCTGCGAGAGGACGCCGCCGCCGGCCACCGTGCGGAGGAGCGGGCGTGACGGCGCGGCTGCGAGCGTGGATCGAGATCCTCGGCGACCTGTTCTGGCTCCGGCCGGCCCTGATCGTGCTCGGCTGCATCCTGCTCGCCCAGTTCGGGGTCTGGCTGGAGACGGCCCACGTCGCCGGCTACGACGCCTCCTCGCCGGACACGAACTGGGGCTATTCCGGCGGCGCCGAGGGGGCCCGCGGCCTTCTCAGCGCCATCGCGTCCTCCAACATCGGGGTCGCCGGCACGACCTTCTCCATCACCATCGCCGCGCTCACCCTGGCCTCGGGCCAGATGGGGCCCCGACTCCTGCGCAACTTCATCCGCGACGCCCGCAACCAGACGGTGCTCGGCATCTTCCTCGGGACCTTCGCCTATTCCCTTATGGTCCTGCGGACGGTCCGTACCGTCGAGGAGGACCCGTTCGTCCCGCACCTCGCCATCACCGGCGCGCTCGTCCTGGCCCTGGTCGCACTCGGGACGCTGGTCTGGTTCGTCCACCACATCGCCACGAGCATCAACATCGAGACCGTGGTCGACGCCGTCCAGCAGGACCTGTGCAAGGCCATCGAGGCCCGTACCCTCGACGCGGCCGATGCGGCCAGGCCCGCGGACGCGTCGACCGGCAGCGCCGTCGCCACCACCGGAGGCGGTTACCTGCAGGCCGTCGACACGGACGCCCTGGCCGATTGGGCCGAGGAGCGCCGCGTCACCGTCGTCCTGCGGGTCCGCCCCGGCGACTACGTGCCCAGCGGCTTCCCCGTCGCGTTCCTGTCCGCGGGCGTCCAGGGCGCCGACGCGGCCATCGCGCGCGCGGTCACCCTCGGGCGCCGACCCACCTCGCTGCAGGACCTCGAATACTCGATCCGGCAGTTGGTCGAGATCGCGGTCCGGGCCCTGTCGCCGGGCATCAACGACCCGTTCACGGCCGGCAGCGTCGTGGACCATCTCGGCGACGCCCTGTGCCGCATCGCGCCGCGCCACCTGCCGACCGGCGCTGTCGTCCGGACGGGGCGTGTCGTCCTGGTCCATCCCGTGACCGATTACGACGGCCTGTGCGACGCCATGTTCCACATGATCCGGCAGAACTCCGCCGGGTCCGTGCTCGTCCTCGGTCGGATGCTCGACGTGCTGGCACGCGTCGCCGAGGTCGAGCGTCTCACGACGCGCCTGCGCGAGTTGCGCCGTCACGCCGACCTCGTGCAGGCCGCGGCCGAGCGGGACGTGGCCGATCCCCACGACCTCGACGACCTCCGTCAGCGCCACGCCAAGTTCGTCGCCATGCACGAGGAGGGTGAGGTCGTCTGAGACCTCGACATCCTCACCGGCCTGAACCCGCGTCTCGTCGTCGGGGCGGCCGCGCGAGCCGGGAACTCGTCCGGCAGCCTTGCCCCGTCATCGGCCAAGCCGGCCATGGACGCCGACCCTGGTCCGGGGCGGAACGCAGCCCCGGCAATCCTTCTTTCCCTTTCGTGGAATTGCGGAATCTGACGGTTGACCTTCCAACTGTTGGAAGCCCCACCTCTCGCATCGACGAGGCTGATGGCGTGGCGCATCCGGCCCACGCCGACCAGCGGGCATTCGCGACGCCTGGTCGGGAGGCGATGGCCGTCACGATGGCCGTCAGCCCGCGTTGGACTGTCGGCACAGCCCCCGCTCCTCGCTTGAAAGGAAACCGTGATGCTCGACACGACCCGCAAGGCCACCGTCTACCGGATGGTGATGGACAAGCACGTCTGCCCGTTCGGCTTGAAGACCAAGGACCTGCTCGAACGCGAGGGGTTCACCGTCGACGACCATTGGCTGACGACCCGCGACGAGACCGACGCCTTCAAGGCCGAGCACGGCGTGAAGACGACGCCGCAGACCTTCATCAACGGCGAGCGGGTCGGTGGCTACGACGACCTGCGCCGCCACCTCGGCAAGGCGGTCAAGGACCCGAAGGCCACCAGCTACGCGCCCGTGGCTGCGGTGTTCGCGATGACCGCCCTGATGGCGCTGGCGGCGAGCTACGCCGTCTCTGGCACGCCCCTGACGGTACGGGCCGGCGAGTGGTTCATCGCCTTCAGCATGTGCGTGCTGGCCATCCTCAAGCTGCAGGACGTCGAGACCTTCTCGTCGATGTTCCTGGGCTACGACCTGCTCGCCCAGCGCTGGGTGCGCTACGCCTACGCCTATCCCTTCTGCGAGGCGCTGGCCGGCGTTCTGATGGTGGCGGGCGCCCTGAACTGGCTGTCCATTCCCGTCGCCCTGGTCATCGGCACGGTCGGTGCGGTCTCAGTCTTCAAGGCGGTCTACGTCGATAAGCGCGAGATCAAGTGCGCCTGCGTCGGTGGTTCGGGCAGCGTGCCGCTCGGCTTCGTCTCGCTGACCGAGAACCTGATGATGGTCGCGATGGCCGTCTGGATGCTGATCGCTCACCATTGAGTGGGATGGCCATGACGGTTCCCCACTGGCTGCACGTCCTCGCCGCGTCCTGTCTGCTGCTCGGGGCGGCATGCGCCCTCATCGTCTCGGTCGACGTGATCCGCCGGCCGCAGCACATGGCCGTGATGAACGTGGTCTGGCCGGTGACGGCGCTGTTCGGCACACTCGCCGTCGTCTGGGCCTACTTCCGTTACGGCCGCCTCGCCACGATGGAGGCGCACCATCACGCCGAGGAGCGGGGCGAGAAGCCGCCGAACATGACTGACACGCCCTTCCCGGTGATGGTGGGAAAGGGCGCGCTCCACTGCGGCGCCGGATGCATGCTCGGCGACGTCGCCGCGGAATGGCTGGCGTTCCTGGTCCCCGCGGTGGCTGTCTGGTTCGGCTGGCACTCTATCTTCGCGGAGAAGATGTATGCGGTCTGGGTGCTGGATTTCCTGTTCGCCTTCTGGCTCGGCATCGTATTCCAGTATTTCGCCATCGTGCCGATGCGGGGCTTGTCGCCGGGCGAGGGCATCTGGGCCGCGCTCAAGGCCGACACCCTGTCGCTGATCTCCTGGCAGGTCGGCATGTACGGCTTCATGGCGCTGGCGCAGTTCTCCATCCTGCCCGCCCTGGGTGCGCCCAGGGTCGCGGTGAACACGGTCGCGTTCTGGTTCGTGATGCAGCTCGCGATGGCCGCGGGGTTCGTCACAGCCTACCCGGTGAACTGGTGGCTCGTGGCGGCAGGCATCAAGGAGCGCATGTGAGACCGCCCCCCGTTCACCGACAGGCCGATTGGGCCGTGCATCGCCGGACCGTACCCTCTTTGACGACAAGCCGGTCGGCCCCCATCCGAGCACGCTGACGCAGCGTCCGGCGCGGACTCAACCCGCGCGAACGTTCCTGGCCGCTCGCCCGTTCTCTGACCCTTCATGTCTGCCTGACGACTGACCGGGCCTATCGACGGCAGCTCGCGGCCCAGGATCGCCGCCGCTTGGCAGCGTCGCATCAACGCCTTGACCGCTCTTTCCGACGACCTTCCATCCGCGCCCCCGAGGCGCCGCTCACGTCCGTCTCCCGCCGAGCAGGCGACCGGGATGATGGGGCGTACCGACCCGTACCGCCCTCAGAGCTGGGGCAGGGTCCGCGACCCGTCCAGGCCAGCCATGCCGCCGCCCGTCGACGCGGTGGCTGCGAGCGCTCCAGTCGGACGAGGGGTCCGCGTGCCGCAATCCCATGCGGAACCGTCGAATCCCTCGAACCAGGCCCTGCGTTCACGCGAGTCCGCCGGGTAAGGACAGGCGTAGCGCGGCCGTCCGACGGTCCGGGCACGCGCGCCTTGCTTGTTGATGTCCATGATCATGAGCACCGCCTTGCAGCCGGCACGAAGCGTTTGTGTCGACGACGAGGAACGGCCATGGCGAAGCGGCCGACAAGGAGTTTTCCCTCGATCGGCCGTTCTCTCCGACAGGCGTCAGGCTCGCACTGACAAACCTCTGTGCGGAACAAGCTTGACCGTTGCGGCCAGGACAGCTGCTTTCGGTTGGGCGGGGCGAACACCGGTAGAGCTCGGGGGCGCGCCCTGTGCCCCCTCCCCCAACACGTGAACGATCAGGTGTTCTTCTTGCTGTACTTGAACTCGGGCGCGCTCTTCAGCGCGTCCTTGTCAGTGTCCACCATCGCCTTGAGCGACCCATCGGCGCGATGCAGGAAGATCGATGACGGGTCGACCAGCACGTAGCGCTCGCCCATGCCGAGGAAGCCGCCGACGCTGACGACGACGCCGGTCACCGTCTTGCCGTTGTCGATGACGAGATCCTCGATCTCGCCGACATTCTCGTTCCTGTTGTTGTAGAGGTTCTTGCCCACGAGCTTCGAGGACGTGACCTCGGCCGGCTTGGCCGTGACGAACTTGATCTTGGCGGTCGCCGTGTCGGCCATCGTCATTCCGCCCGCGCCCCCGGCGGCCGTAGCCCCGCCGTTCGGGGCCGCCGGCATCGCGGTGCCGGCGGCCGGCGGCATCGCCATCGGCTTCGCCGGGTCGTTCGCGGGCTGGGCCGCCTGCTTGTCCTGTGCGAGGGCGGGCATCGCGAACAGGGCGCTGGCAGCGATGGTGCTGATGAGTGCGTTCTTCATGGCTTGGACCTCGGATTTTCGCATGGACGACCCGGCACCGGCAGTCCGTGGACCGCGCGATGCCAGCCGAATTCGGCCGCGTGGCGGAGGGGAGCCTTGTCCGGCACCGAGCGACCTTCGCCGCGCTTCGCCCGCATCTTAGTAGCCGCAGTAAGGGCGGCCCACGCCGTAGCCGTAGCGGTAGCCGACCGGGGCATAGGGGTACCCGTAGCCGTAGGACGCCCCGTAATAGGCGGGTCGGCCGGCCGCGGCGGCGAGCCCGAAGCCCAGACCAGCGGCGAGGCCCAGGCTACGATAGCCGCGGCGGTAGCCGTAGCGGCCGTAGTGGTGCCCGTAGCCGAAGCGCGCCGGACGGAAGCCGATGCCGCGGTACCCACGGTAATGGCCCCGGAAGCCGTGACGAGGGCCTCGGAAGCCTCGGTAATGACCTCTGAAGCCGCGATGATGGCCCCGGAAGCCCAGCCCGCTGTGGCCGTGGACGCCGTGGTGATGGCCGACGAAGCCATGTCCCCGACCGAAGGGCCGCGCCTCGCTCGACGGCGAGAACAGGACGAGGCTGGATGCTGCCGCGAGGGCGATCGAAAGGCGTTTCATCAACTCGGCTCCCTGATGGCTTCGGGGTGGCCGTCCGCGGCTGGCTGTTGAGCCGCGGGACGGTCTCGATGGTCGAAGTGCCTACGGAACGGTTCGGATCGGCGACCGCAGTTCGGCCGCCGGTGTCGCCGCGCCCTGGATACCGTTCAGGCTCGGAGGGCGGCGCCCATCCCGCTCGACAGGTGATCTGTGGTGCGGGGCGCGGGCTTGCAGTCGGAGAAGACCGCAGGCCTGTGGGGACAACCCTGACAGCGCAGAGGGGAGCCCCCGTCACGACGGTCATGCTCGCCGCGTTCTGCCTGCTGATGGCCTCCGACCTCGTTGCCGGCGCGCTGGAGGCCGTCGGATAAGGTCCTGAGACGCCGGCGCTCCCGCGGCGCACGGGTGCCCGGAGCGCCGGCGCCTCAGGTGATGCCCCGGCTCACTGGCCTGCGGGCTTCTCGGCCGGGGGCGCGGCGGCCGGTGCCGGTGCGACGGGGGAAGCCGGGTTGGCCGGTGCCGGTGTCGTAGGGGTAGCCACCGGGCTGGCCGGTGGCGTCTCCGCCTTCTTCTCGTCCTTGCATGCGGCGAGTGCCAGCAGGCCGGCGAGCGGTACGAGGGTGCGCAGACGCATGGTATCCTTGGGGTGAGCGTGTTTTCGGGTGGCGGCCGCATCGCGCCGCCGGATCAGCGAGCGCGGTGGAGCGGTCCGGAAGGTCAGGGGCAAGGGTGGCGTGCGCCGTCGTTGCCCAGGTACGTGCCGCTCGCCGCGTCGTAGGAGCGGAACCGACGGGCACAGGCGGCGACCGTCTCGGCCTCCGCCGCGCCCCGGGCGGCCTGCGCCTGCGAATTGGCGATGGCGCCGCCGATGAGCGCCCCGGCGGCCAAGCCGCCGAGACCCGCGCCGACGGCGCCACCGACACCAGGCCCCCTGCGGTAGCCGTAGCCGCGCCGGTACCCGTCAGGGCGGCCGTAGCGATGGTGCCGATGACCGAAGCGGCGGTACTGGGCGTAGCTCGTCGACAGGGCTCCGGCGGACAACGCCTCGATCGGGCTTCCGGGCGGCTCGGCCATGGCGGGCTGGGCGAGGAGCAATGCCGGGACCGCGACGGTAAGGACGGGAGTGAGCTTCATGTCGAACGATGTCCTTCGGTTCGCAGGGCTGGATTGACTGCGGATAGGCCGGCAGTCGCGTTGAGGATCGGGAACCCATGAGATGACCGATGCCGACGTTCGGTTCGGGCGTTTCGGAAGCCGAGGATTCGGCCGTTGCGGAGTCAGCACCCTGATGGTGGGCACCGGAGCGTTCCCGGTACTTGCCGCGTATCCAGAAACTGCCGTGACAACCGCCGCGGCCTTCGTCCCCCGGTTTCGTGACCGCCTGCCCCGCATGGGCGGGCGGCCTTCGCGTTTCCGCTCCAGACTTATCGGGGGCTCGGGACCTGTGGTCCTCGTTCGGCTCGCCTCTTCGGGAGCCCTCTGCCGTGCCCTCCTTCGGCAAACTGAGATCGTGCCGGTTCAGGCGGGCACCGGTCAGGCCCGAGGGCCGTGTCGGCGCTCGTCGCCCGGGAGCGGCACCATCGCTCCGACCGACCGCTCCGACCGACGTGAACGGCGCTCAATGGCTATAAAGGCAGGGCGTGCGAAGCGTCGTGAGAAGCTCGTGGGTCAGGCTGCCGAACACCAGCTCGCGCATCTTCGAGTGCCCGTAGGCCCCCGCCACCACGAGGTCTGCCGCCTCGTCTCGGACGAGCCTGATCACAGCCTCGACGACGTTTGTCGTCTCCGAAAGCTCGACCCGCTCGCACCGCACGTCGTGGCTCTTCAGGTAAGCCTCGGCCGCCCCGGCGTTTGTCTCCGCCTTCGCCGAGGCGACAGTCAGGAGAAGGACACGTTCCGCCTCCCGCAGCAGCGGCAAGGCGTCCGCGACGGCACGCCGGGCCTCGCGCGTGTCCTTCCATGCGATGACGGCGCATTTGAGGGGCAGGTCATCGAGATCCAACGGTGTGACGAGCACGGGGCGACCCGCGCGCAGGATGATCTCGGCCGGGCTCAGCGCCTGGACGATATCGCCCGGGTCGCCGTCGTCCAGGCCTCGCGCGACCAGCAGGTCGCAGCGCGCGCATTCCGAGACCACGCACTCCAAGGGCTCCCGCTCGTAAACGCGCAACCGGGCCTTGCCGTAACCGCTGGTCATCTCCCGGAAGACCGCCTCCTGTCTGGACAGCTCATCCCGCGCACCGGCGGCGGCCGTCTCGATGATCTGGTTGTCCAGGTACGATCCCTTTCCGTAGATCGAGATCGGAAGCGGGTTCTGCGCCGCAACGCCGGTCAGGCGCGCATCGAAGCGCCTGGCCAGGTTGCAGGCCAGTCGGACCCGTGCCGTAGTGCTGCTGCTGGCATCGAGGCTGACCATGATATTGGAAAGCGTCATGACGACCTGTCAGAGAGCCTGCGAGCATCCGCAGCGAAGCCCAGCATCGGACGACGCTCAATCGCCGCGGACGAAAATATGAGCCTTCGCCAGTGTCGGAGCGGAGACATCGCCGGCTGGGCGTTGAATGGACGTCGACAGCCTAACTGTTTTGGTGTTCGCATCGAGTCCGTGCGAACCCGTCCTGCCGTCAGGATAACCCCTACGCATCGTCGCGAAAATCGGGGTGTCTGGCCGGCAATCGGCGGTCCAATCGTCGGCCTACGCTGACGCAGGCGCCAAGCATTCTGAATGTGAGGCGGTCCTGGTGACGGCGTCTCGCGCTCGGCGCCTGATCCGGACGACTTCACTCGTCAGCAGACGGCGTGTTCGCTGCGCAAGGGGATACCGATTGTGTGCCGCCGTCCCACTCTGGCACGCGCGTGGGCATCCGGCGCGCCTTGGTCGACGATTTGATCCTGTTCCAGCTTCAGCTGCGCTTCGCGGCCGCGATGTACCGGCAATCTGGCATGGCAGAACCCGGCCGCCCACCGAAGTGAGCAACTTCGTCTGAAGCTCCTCCTTCCGAGGCGAGGGAGTGTGCAACGTAGTGCGTCGCCAACGCGCGGATGAGCGGTGCAAACGCACCGATCGACCACGGCAGGGTCCCTTCGAGCCAGAGACTGTCGGCAGCCACGCAGAGGTTGCCGCTCAGGTTTTGGCCGAGCACGCGTGCGGCGAAGGTGCGGCTGCCTTCGAACCAGTCCGTCGTCGCGACGCGGACGTTTCGTTTCTCAAGCCGGCGCAGCACCGGTCCCAGCCGCTGATCCAAGCGGCGCCGGACTTCGGCGACGCTCAGATGATGAGGGATCGCGAGTGTGAAGTGCTTCGGCATCAGCCTTCCCATTGTGGACGGATCACGGATCCGTGAGGTCCGGTTAATGCCCAGTCACCGCCTCGGCGCGGGAGCCATATGGGCAGGCTTGCTGCCGTACCTCCCGACACGAGATCGCGCCGATGTCAGGTTTGTCCTGACACGACTGCGGTCTTCTCCAGCTATGTATGTGCCTCCTCGCGACAAATCTCCCGCCTGTGCCGCACCGGAGAGACCGCGGTACCGAGTCAGCCGTTATGATCTCCGGCGTGAAACGGATCTTCGCCCGGCTGGCGATCTGCTGGCCATCCGTTGGCAGCTCCCGACTCCGAGACATTCGGGAGGGTTCTGCACCACGAATCTGAGGTGGCGGGCGACCAGATCGAGGCGCCTCGACGATCTGTCGAGCGGGAGCGATCGAACCCGCCGGGGCCCGATATTCGCCCACTGACCTGCTTGTAGTAAAAGCAGGCCATCATCGCAGTCGTTCGGGGACACGCGGCCGGGGCTGATCTTGGCTCCGGCATCGATCTCACCTTCAATCACGGCAGATGACGACAGAGCTGGCGCGAGGCGACAATCACCGCTTGTCATCTGAGGAATTGTATTCAAAACTCAAATGATCGATCCCGGATGGGATACGGCGAGCAGGTCGGAAAAACCGGCCGCGCGCAAAGCACTTGGAGGAAGCGTCGTGAAGCTTTTCAGGACGACCCTGTTCGTCGCCGCGCTGGCGCTCGTGGCGAATACGGCGATTGCCCAGGTCGAGGTCAAGCTCGGCCATGTCGGCGAGCCCGGCTCGCTGTTCGATCAGACGACCGCGGAATTTGCCCAGCGCGCGAATACGAAGCTCGCCGGGAAGGCCAAGGTGGTCGTGTTCGGGTCCAGCCAGCTCGGCAGCGACGACGAGATGCTGAAGAAGCTCAAGCTCGGCACCCTCGATCTCGCCCTGCCCTCCACGGTGATGACCACGGTGGCGCCCGAATTCGGGCTGTTCGAGATGCCCTACCTCGTCAAGGACCGGGCCCATGCGGCCAAGATCCGCGACGCGATCATCAAGCCGGTCCTCGCGCCCATCGCCGCCAAGGCGGGCTACACGATCATCGCCACCTGGGAGAACGGGTTCCGCCAGATCACGAACAGCAAGCGCCCGATCAAGGAGCCCGCGGATCTCAAGGGGATCAAGCTCCGGGTGCCGAAGGGCGTGTGGCGCGTGAAGATGTTCCAGGCCTACGACGCGACGCCGAGCCCGATGGCGTTCTCGGAGGTCTTCGTGGCGCTCCAGACCGGCGTTATGGATGGCCAGGAGAACCCCCTGGCGCAGATCTACCCGGCCCGCTTCCAAGAGGTTCAGAAGTACCTCTCGCTCACCGGCCACGTCTACACGCCGGCCTACCTCATCGCCGGGCGCCGCTGGAAGGGCCTGCCCGAGGACGTGCGCAAGGCACTGGAGGAGACCGCCGTCGAGATGGAGCCCCGGGCGCTCGAAATCGCCGCCAAACTCGACGACGACCTGCTCGGCAAACTCAAGGCGGCGGGCATGCAGGTGAACGAAGCGGACAAGAAGGCTTTCATCGACGCGTCGAAGCCGGTCTACGACGAGTTCTCCAAGGACGTCCCCGGCGGTCGCGAGCTGATCGACAAGGCGCTGGCCCTCGGCAACGGATCCTGATCCGCCACCCCACCGGATACCGATCCCTGCACGTCCCGATCCCGTCCAGGCGGGATCGCGCGGGAGCCTGAGACCCACGCATGCAAACCGTCCGCCGCTGGTTCGACCGCTGTCTGGAGGCCATCGCGGCGCTCCTGATGGCGGCGCTGACGATCATCCTCGTCCTGGGCTTCGTCTACCGGTTCCTCGGTATGTCGTTGGTCTGGTACGATGAGGTCGCGTCGATCGGGCTCGCCTGGCTCACCTATTACGGCAGTGCGCTCGCGGCGCATCGCGGGGCGCATATCGGCTTCCCCGGCATCGTCAACGCGTTCCCGCCGGGGCTGCGCGTCGCCGTCACCCTGGTGGCCGAAGCCATCGTGATCGGCTTCTTCCTGCTGTTGGCCGTCTACGGGACGGAGGTCGTCATGGTCCTCCAGGGCTCGACGCTGGTGTCGCTGCCCGCCGTCTCCCAGACGGTCACGCAGTCCGTGATCCCGATCGCCTCGGTCCTGTTCATCGTCGCCGAGCTGCTGCGCCTGCCGGAGGTGATCCACGACGCCCGCACCGGAGGGTTTGAGGACCATGAACTGAAGGAAGCGCTGGGCTCGACCGACTCGGCGCGGGAACCCGCACTCGGGAAGGCCCGGTCATGACCGCACTCCTGGTCTGCATGTTCTGCGGCCTGTTCGGGATGGTGCTCCTGAACGTGCCCATCGCGGTGGCGCTGGGCGTCGTGGCGGTGGCCGCCATGTGGTTCACGCAAGGAGCCGATTCGCTGCCGAACGCCGCCCTGGTCATGTTCGAGGGGGCGACGAACTTTCCGCTGCTCGCCATCCCGCTGTTCATTTTCGCGGGCGGCATCATGAACTCGTCGTCGATCTCGCGGCGGCTGGTGAATCTCGCCTCCGCCATGCTGGGCTTCGTCCGCGGCGGCCTCGCGATGGTGACCATCGGCGCCTCGATGTTCTTCGCAGAGATCTCCGGCTCGGCGGTGGCCGGCGTGGCAGCCCTGGGCACGCTCCTGATCCCGGCGATGAAGAGCCGGGGCTACTCGAAGGAGTTCTCCGCAGCGGTGTCCTCGTCGTCGGCGAGCCTCGCGATCATCCTTCCCCCCTCGATCCCGATGATCCTCTACGCCGTCATGGCGCAGGTCTCGGTGGTGAAGATGTTCATCTCCGGCCTGCTCCCGGGTCTGCTCGGTGCGGCCGGCCTCGCCTTGGCGAGCTACGGCTACGCGCGCAAGTACGACTTCCCGGTCGAGCAGGGCTTCTCGCTGGCGGTGCTGAGAACAGCCCTGCGCGAGGCGCTCTGGGCGCTGATGCTGCCGGTCATCATCCTGGGCGGGATCTTCGGCGGCTTCGTCACGGCCACCGAGGGGGCCGCCGTCGCGGTCGTGGCGGCACTGCTGATCGCCACGCTGGTCTACCGCGAACTCTCCCTGGCAGATCTCTACAAGGCGCTGGTCGACGCGGCCATCCAGACCGCGGTCGTGATGCTGTTGGTGGCGGCGTCGGCGCTGATCGGGGTCCTGCTCACCGAGGCGCAGGTGCCGCAGGCCCTCGCCCGGTCGATCCAGAGCTACACCACCAATCCCTATCTGGTCCTGCTGCTGCTCAACGTCCTGTTCCTGATCCTCGGCATGTTCCTGCACTCGGCGGCCGCTATCATCCTGACGGTGCCGATCGTGCTGCCGCTGATCCAGCAGGTCGGCATCGATCCGGTCCATTTCGGGCTGGTTCTCACCCTGAACCTCGCCATCGGGCAGCAGACCCCGCCGGTGGCCTCCGTGCTGATCGCCGCCTGCGCCATCGCCAAGGCGGACATCTGGGAAACCACCAAGGTCAATCTCGGCTATATCGGCGTGCTGCTCATGGTGCTGCTGATCTGCACCTACCTGCCCTGGCTCGCCCTGGCGCCGATCCACTGGTTCTACGGCGCGGCCGCGGGGGGTTGAGGGGCGCCCGCGGCCGCGCCGGGGCTGCGGGTACCGGCGCGTCCGGCGGGCAGGGCCTGAGAGCGTGACCGGATCCGCCCGCGGCCCGAGGAAGGCGGGCATCGGACGGCACGGCGCGCCGCGGCGGACCCGGCAAACGGCAGTCTACCCACGCCGTCGGGGCGTGGAGCGCTCCTTTGCCAGCCACCCGTTTCCGCAGGCTCGTCAACGACTCCGAGCGCTGTGCCGGCACACTGGCGGACCTGCACCGCGTCGCTTTCGCCCGCCCCATGCCCAGACAGGCCGCTCGTCGCGCCACAGATTCCCAGCAGACCCTCGCGCCGATGGCGCTGACCACCGGAGATCATTCACGCGATGGGGGGGATGGGCCAAGCTGTCCGGCAATTATTTGCGGTCAGGTGCGCGATGGGGTGTCGGAAGCCATCCCCCTGCTCCATCCAGGCCGAGCAGACAGGTAGTAAAAACGGCAAGGATAACTCAATCCGGGCGCAGGCCGAGTTGCGACTTATCGGTGAGCCGGTCATTGCGAAATGTGATCGTGAGATTGGCGCCGTACGATCCGCGCCCGAGCCAGGAATACGTCGCGCGCCGGACGTCCCCGATGAGCAGGTGGGAAACCCGCCGGCCGTCGCACCCCAGACGGGAGCGCACCTGCCGATATGTCATCCCCCGTGCGAGAGAGGCGTACTGCGCGCGGTCGACGCGGCAGCCTGTCCGCGATGCGGCCCATATCGGCGTGACGGATGCCATCTGAAGCAGGGCCGAGACCAGTGCGACAGCGAGTGAGAATCGCATCGTCCGGTCAGCCCGGGTTGCCCGCGGCACGCCGATCGGCGCCCGGCGCTTGAGGCTCGACCGCAGCCCCGGCATCCGCGGACCGGATCTCCACTCTGAGGTTCTCTCGCATGTCCTGGAGGTGATCGGTCACCACCCGCTCGCCGGCCCTGAGCCCGGTCAGGATCGCGGTCGCGTCGCCGAAGCTGTCGCCGGTGGTCACGGGCTTCTGGCGCACCACGCCCTCATCGTCCACGACGTAGACGATCTGCTGGGCGAGCCGCGCCGACAGCGCGACCGTCGGGACCAAGAGCTTCTCCTCGGTGCCGGTCTTGACCCGGGCACGGACGAACTGACCGGGCAGGAAGCGCTCGTCGGTGTTCGGCAGCAGCGCGCGCACGAGGCGCCGGGCGGTGCGGGGATCGAACCGATTGTCGAGCTGGTAGACCTTGGCGTCGCGCACCGGCTTGCCGGCCTCGTCCAGCACCTCCACGCTCACGGGCCCGTTCTGCATCGCCTCGCGCAGAGCCTCGGAATCCTCGGAAGACAGGGCCATCTGCACGTCGATGGGGTCGAGCTGCACCACGCTGACCAGCTCCGTCTGGTTCTCGATGACGAGGTCGCCGGGGTTGATGATCGACAGGCTCGCCCGCCCATCGAAGGGTGCGTTGACCACCGCGTAGTCGAGGTTGAGGTTCTGCCGGGCAATCGCGGCCTCGGCCCCCTGGACCTGCGCCGAAGCCGAGGCCGCGTTCGACTGGAGCTGCTGCAGCCGCTGCTCGGAGGCGTAGCCCTTGTCGGCCAGGGTGTCGGTGCGGCTCACCTCGGCCTGGGCGAATTGGAGCTGCGCCTTGGCCTGCGCCTCCTGCGCCTTGGCCTGGGCCAGCGCCACCTGGAACGGGCGCGGATCGATCCGGAACAGCACCTGTCCCTTCTTCACGTGGCTGCCCGGCTCGAAGGGACGCTCGGTGACGTTGCCGGTCACCCGGGCCTGCAGGGCCGCGTCCTGGGGCGCGATGATCGTGCCCGTGTAGGTGAAGCTGATCGGCACGGATTCCGTCCGCGCCGCCACGACTGTCACGGCGAGGGTCGGTTCGGTCTCGGCGGTCGCGGCGGGCTTGTCCGACCCCGGCAGAGCGGCCATCACGGCGGACGGCTGCGGCCGGCCCAGGGCCAACCAGCCACCCGCCGCCAGGACCAGGGCTGCCCCGCAGCCGAGCAATCCGTATCGCACCCCCGCCCGCACGCCGTCCGCTCCCCTTTGCGGCGCTGCGCGCGCCGGACCGGACAGGGAACACGCCAAACGCGCTCGCGTTGCACGCCCGGTCCTCGTGGCCCTCCCCGCAGCGCCGAGGTGCGATGTTCGCCCGCTTCGTCGACCGGCCGATCCTGGCGGCCGTCATCTCGGTGCTGATCACCCTGATCGGCGCCGTGGCCGGCCTGACCCTGCCGATCGCGCAGTTCCCCGAGATCGCGCCGCCAATCATCAACATCCAGGCGACCTATCCGGGTGCCAGCGCGCAGCAGGCCTACGACGCGGTCACGACGCCCCTGGAGCAGGAGATCAACGGCGCCCAGCACCTGCTCTACATCGCCTCGACCAGCAACACCGACGGCAGCGTCAACCTCGACGCCACCTTCGAGATCGGCTCCGACCTCGACGCCGCCGCCGCCGAGGTGCTGACCCGCGCCAACCGGGCCGAGGCGAAGCTTCCGGCCTCGGTGCGCGCGCAGGGTCTGGAGATCCAGAAGAGCTCCCGCCAGCGGCTCGGCAACATCGTGCTCTACGCCGATCCGGGCGCGCCCTACGACGAGCTGTTCCTGGCCAACTGGGCCGAGACCCAGGTGATCAAGCCACTGCGCCGGGTCGACGGCATGGGCCGGATCCAGAACTTCTCCCAGAAGCGCTACGCCATGCGCCTGTGGCTCGATCCGGTGAAGATGGAGGCGCTCGCGATCAGCCCCGACGCGGTCATCAAGGCCGTGAGCCAGCAGAACGAGCAGATCACCACCGGCTCCCTCGGCAAGCCGCCGACCGACGGCAAGCCCACCGCCTTCGAGCTGCAGGTCGTGACCCAGGGACGGCTCAGCCAGCCCCAGGAATTCGCAAACATCCTGCTGCGGGCGAACCCCGACGGCTCCGTGGTCCGGGTCCGCGACGTGGCGCGGGTGGAATTGGGTTCGGAGCAGTACGGCGTGCGATCGAGCTTCGACGGGCAGCCCTCGGCGACGCTCGGCCTCTACCAGACGCCCGGCGCCAACGCCGTCCACGTCATGGACGGCGTGAAGGCCACCATGGCCGAGCTGGCGCAGCGCTTCCCGCCCGGGCTCAGATACAAGATCGCCCTCGACCGCACCGAGTTCGTCCGGGAGGCGATCCGCGAGGTGGTGCACACCCTGTTCGAGGCGCTGATCCTCGTCGTGGTGGTCACCTACCTGTTCCTGCAGAACTGGCGCGCGACGCTGATCCCCTCGATCGCCGTGCCGGTCGCGCTGGTCGGGACCTTCGGGCCGATGGCGCTGCTCGGCTTCTCGTTCAACACCCTGAGCCTGCTCGGCATGGTGCTGGCGGTCGGCCTCGTGGTCGACGACGCGATCATCGTTGTCGAGAATACCGAGCGGCTGATGGACGAGGGGATGGAGCCGCGCCCGGCCTCCCGGGAGGCGGTGAACGAGGTCGCCGGCCCGGTGATCGCCACCACCCTGGTGCTGGCGGCCCTGTTCGTGCCGGTGGCCTTCATCCCGGGCCTGACCGGCCAGCTCTACAACCAGTTCGCCCTGACCATCGCGATCTCGGTGATGATCTCGGCCGTGGTCTCGCTGACCCTGACGCCGGCGCTCTGCGGCCTGATCCTGAAGCACCGCCCTGAGGGCGCCGGGGCCCACCGGAGTCGGTGGAGGGCGCCGCTGCGCTGGTTCAACCGGATGCTGGAGCGGGCCGCGGGCCTCCTCACCGCGATCATCGGCCGGCTCACCCGCCACCTGGCGCTGGTCGGCCTCGCCTTCGCGGTCTTCGCGGCGCTCACCGTGCTCCTCGTGATGCAGCGCCCGACCGGCTTCGTCCCGAACGAGGACCAGGGCTACTTCTTCGCCGACGTCGCCCTGCCCAAGGGCGCCGCGGTGGCGCGCACCGACCGGATGGTCGAGCGGCTCGGCAGGAGCCTGCGGGACATGCCGGAGGTCGATCACACGATCGGCGTCGTCGGCCGCAGCATCCTCGCCGACGCGGTGGCGCCGTTCTACGGGTTCCAGATCCCGGTCCTGAAGCCCTGGGGCGAGCGGGCGGCCTCGGCCGACGCCATCATCGCCCGCGTGCAGAAGGAATTCCGGCACGATCCGGACGGGAAGGTGCGGGTGGTCAACCCGTCGCCGCTGCCCGGCCTCGGCACCCGCAGCGGCCTGACGCTGGAGATCCAGGACCGCAGCGGCGCGGGCGGCATCAAGCTCGCCGAGGCGGCCCAGCGCTTCATCGACGAGATGGAGAAAAGCCCCAACATCGCCCAGGCGCTCCCGACGACGAGCTACGGCGTGCCGCAGATCCGCCTGGAGATCGACCGGGCCAAGGCCGAGCAGCTCGGCGTGCCCCTCCAGAACCTGTTCGACGCGCTCGGGACCTATGTCGGGTCGAGCTTCGTCAACCTCTTCAACCGCTTCGGCTTCGTCTATCAGGTCTACGTGCAGAGCGAGGCCACGGGACGGCGCACGATCCAGGATCTGGAGGCCCTGCCGGTCCTCAACAGCCGGGGCGCGCCGGTGCGGATCGGCTCGCTGGTGCGGGCGGAGTTCACCACCGGGCCCACCGCGGTCCTATCCTACAACACCTATCCGGCCATCGAGGTGGCGATCGAGGTGGCGTCCAGCGCGAGTTCCGGCACGGTGCTCAAGGAGGTCGAGGCCCTGGCCAAGAGCCGACTGCCCAGCGACTACGCGGTGGAATGGACCGATGTCGCCTATCAGGAGAAGGTCGCGGGCGGCTACGCGCCGCTGATCTTCGGGCTCGGCGTCCTGATGATCTTCCTGCTGCTCGCCGGGCAGTACGAGTCGTTGCGCCTGCCCTTCGTGATCCTGCTCGCGACGCCGATCGCGATCTTCGGCGCGATCGGCTTCCTGGCGGTGCGCGGGCTCGAACTCGACATATTCGGCCAGATCGGGTTGTTGCTGCTCGTGGGGCTGGCCGCCAAGAATTCGATCTTGCTCGTCTCCTTCGCGGAGGATCTGCGCCGCCAGGGTGAGGACGCCCTGAAAGCGGCGCAGGACGCGGCGCGCCTGCGCATGCGCCCGATCCTCATGACCTCCTTCGCGTTCATCACCGGATCGATCCCGCTGGCCATCGCGAGCGGTGCCGGAGCGCATGCCCGCGTCTCCATGGGCACGGTGGTGATCGGCGGGCTGGTCGTGGCAACCTTCATCACCCTGTTCATCACGCCGACCTTCTACGTCGCCTTCGAGCGGCTGCTCGGGCGCGGCGACGCTGCCGGGGAGACGCCTGGGAGCGGAGTCGCGGCTCAGCCTGCCGAGTAGAGCGGCGGCGCCGCTCCGAAGGCGGTGCCCGCCCTCGCGAAGGGTCCGCTCCGGAGCGACCGGCGGCTCTCGGCCGTCTCCTGCCTGGTCCGTCGGCCCGCTCCGGGCCACGATGCTGGGAAGCCGACGGGCATCCACATCCGCTCCACGCCGATCTGGGCAGGCCGTCCATCGGCAAGTCGATCGCTCTCAGCGTGATCCGACAGGCGGCGTCCGGCTCAACGCGTCGTTGAGATTGCGGGAATCGAGATCGTGACGCGTACATAGATCGTGATTGAGCGCCGCTTCGAGATCTTTCGAGATCTTCTGCATCGCGATCCGTGAATCGGCCAGTCGATCTGGCTTGCGCGCACGCCATCTTTGATTGGGGCGGCGCAACGCGGAGCTCCGCTAGGCGACCTGGAGGTCACAAGCGAGGTCGACCAGCGGGCGGTAAGAGGCGATCGGTTGCGGCTTGCCGCGCAGATAGCCTTGGATCTCCGCACAACCGTGTTGCCGTAAGAAGGTCAGCTGCCCCTCGGTCTCGACGCCTTCCGCAATGACCGGAATGTCTAAGCTCTCGCCGAGACTGAGGATTGCCCGGACGATCGCCCCGCCCTTGCTGGTCACGCCGATCTGCCACACGAACGACCGATCGATCTTGATCTTGTCGAACGGAAAAGCTTCCAATGTGGCAAGTGATGAGTATCCCGTTCCGAAGTCATCCATCGAGATGCGCACGCCGAGCGCCTTCAGGTCGCGCAGCATCTCCTGCGCGCGCGCCGAGCCCTTCAGGAACAGGCTTTCGGTCACCTCGATCTCGAGACGGTCGGCCTCCAGCCCGGTCTCCGCGAGCACTGCAGCGACGACGTCGCACAGGGCGGCCTGCTGGAGCTGCGCGATCGAGAGATTGACGGCGATGCCGAGGGGAACGGCCCAACGCACCGCCTCTCGGCAAGCCTCACGGAGCACCCACTCGCCGAGCGGGAGGATCGCCCCTGTCTCCTCGGCCAGGGGGATGAACTCCGCCGGCGAAATCGTTCCGCGGGTCGGGTGGGTCCATCTCAGGAGCGCCTCGAAGCCGCAGGCGCGATCCGAGGCGACCCTGAACTGGGGCTGGTAGTGCAGTTCGAACTGACCCGTCCCGATGGCCGCGCGCAGGTCCAGAGCCAATCGTTGCCGCTCGAAGGCCACCTTATCCATCTCCGCCTCGAAAAAGCGGTAGGTGCCCTTGCTCTCCTTCTTGGCGCGCACGAGCGCCATATCGGAAGCGGATAGCAGCGCCTCGTAAGTGTCGCCATCGTGCGGGAAGAGGGCGATGCCGACACTGCAACTGACGGAATACCGCAGCTCACCGTCGGCGTAGGGCGCTGAGATCGCCTCGATGATAGCCTGGGCCCTCGCGGCAGCTTGCCCGGTGGTCGCGAGATCCGTCGCCAGCACCGCGAATTCGTCGCCACCGAGGCGGGCGACCGCGCCGCGCGCGCCGACCAAGTCCTTCAGGCGTCCGGCGACCTCGACCAGCAGGCGGTCTCCGGCCGGATGGCCGAAGAGATCGTTGACCTGCTTGAAGCCGTCGAGATCGAGACAGAGAAGGGCCACATCCCCGGCCCGATCGGCGCTGGCGGCCAGTTCGAGCTCGACGACCTCCTCGAAATGCAGACGGTTCGGCAATTGGGTCAGAACGTCGTGCCGCGCGAGGAAGCGCAGACGCGCTTCGCTCCGACGGCGCTCCGTGATGTCCTCATGCGTCGAGATCCAGCCTCCGTCCGGGAGGAGCACACGGAGAACGCTGATGTCCCGATCGTCGGTCATATGAACGACGCTCGCCGTGTCCGAAGGTACGCGGGGTAAGGGTGGCGTCAGCACCGCATCCCAGGCCCCCCCCGCGCCGCGGTGTTGCGCGAGGACGAAACTGCGCAGATCCTCGGCCCTCGTGCCGGGTTGCCGAAGGTGATCGGGGATCGCGTAGAGACCGGCGAAACGCTCGTTCAAGATGACGAGCCGTGCGTCGGCGTCGAAGAGGCATAGTCCCTGGACCATGTTGTCGAGCGCGACGCCGAACCGTTCGTAATGGGCGCGCAAGTCGCGCTCGCTGCGGGCGCGTTCCTCGGCGCTCGCGATCCGCCGCTCGGCGCTCGCGCCCCGAAGAAAGAGCCGAAACAGGGCCGCGATGCAAACCAGAAGGAGGGCTGTTGCTGAACCGACCGCGAGCGCCTGCCTGCGGAAGGCGGCCAAGCACGCTTTCGTCGTGCGACTGATGCTGAGGATGAGCGGGTAGCTGGCCAGCGCCTTCGTCGCGATGATGCGTTCCTGATCGTCGACAGGGCTCACGTTGCGCATCACGCCGCCCTGGGGACTCTTCTGGGCGATCAGCGCGGCCCCCGTGGTCGGCAGGATCTTTCCGATCACGTTTTCCCGAGAGGGGTGGCGGACGAGCAGCATCCCGTCCTGGCGGAAGACCGAGACAACCGCGTCGTCGGTCGGCGCGATCTGCCGGTACAGGCGTTCGAAATAACCGAGTTCGATCGCGCCGAGCACGAGGCCGAGGAACGTCCCGTCGGGCGCCGTGACCTTCCGCGCGATGTAGATCGTCCAGGCACCGTCGCCGCGGTTCCGAACCGGCTGGCTGATGAACCGTTGCAGCTTCGGGTCCGAAGCGAGCGCCTTGAAGTAATCACGATCTGCGATGTTGACGTTCGGGATCGGCCAGAAGCGGCTGAAGTTCAGGAGCCGGCCGGTATGATCGACGATCGTGACCGCGTTGACCTGCGGCAAGGCCGCCACGCGGGCTCTGAGGGCCTCGTGTAAGTCGTGCCGGCTCGCCGCTGCCGCGTACTCTGAGGGCGTTGCGACCTGTGCGCCGGCCATATCCCCGATGATGGCTTCTTGAACGATTTCGAGGGCTTGGAGCGAGCGATCGGCCTGATCAGCGAGGATCGTTGAGAGGCCGACGAGGTTGCGTTCGGTATCCTGCAGCGCCTGACCGTACATGTCGGCGATCAAGACGATCCCGCCTGACGCAATCGCGATGGCGAGAACGACAAGCGACGTGACGAGGGCGGCGTATGACCGATCGGGCGATCCGAACATCACTGCGGTGCCGGCCCTCATTATGCAAACTTCTCCGGCGCGGAAGCGAAAGACGGAAGCGAAAACTGGGGCATGATCCGATTGGGCGCGCAATTTCCAGGCTTTCGCACACGTTCAGGCTCTTGCCGTCCAGCGCGTGGAGCTTGGTCGTCGTGTCCGCGTCAGAAAACAGAGCAGGGCGACCGGCTCTGGCAGATGATCATCCGAGCCATCTTGCGGCTGGCCTCGGGGCGGCCGGGTGCGCCACGCCGCACATAAGTCGCACACAATCGACTAATGCATCGTTGCTATGCTGACACGGCCGCGTCCGGGCAACGCCGATAGCGGTCCGAACGACCGCGTCGGGTGGCATGCGGAATGACCGCTCGGGGTGGATTTCCGCCGGTCCGCTTCCGCCCGTAGCTGGGGCGGGAGCGGACGTTCGCGGGTTCAGCCGATTCATGGCGCGACGACGACGCTGCTCATGAGCAGCCGACCTCGCGAAGACGGGCGTCAGGTTCAAGCGGACGGCAATCCGAATTCAGGGGTGCGCACCTCTCCAGCAACGGGATCGTAGAGGTCTGAGCGCGTCACGCTGACCGCACAGAGCTTCGCTCAGCGCGCGTCTGCAGCCTTGGTCAGAATCGGCCGAGCGCGTGCAGGCTGAGGTCGAAGCCCGGCGTCTTGCCTGTGGCGAGATCGGCCAGAACCTCGCCGACGACGCTGCAGAATTTGTAGCCGTGGCCTGAACAGGGCGAAGCGACGACCACCTGCGGCAGGTCCGGCAGCGTGTCGATCACGAAGTGCTCGTCGGGTGTGTTTGTGAAAAAACAGGCGCGAAGCGCCATGGTCGGACCGTTCGCGAGCGGGAAATAGCGGCTCACGCAGGGGCGCAGAACCTCCTCGTCGCGGGCGCTGCACTCGCGCGACAGCCCGTCGGCGCTGCCCGTCTCGCCCAGATGGTGCCAGCGGCCGATCTTGAAGCCCGGCACATGCCACATCGGGAAGCCGTAGAACTTGCCCTCGTCGACTTCCATGTTGAACACCGGGAAGCGGTCGGGCGCGAACAGGGCGGGGTCCTGCGGCTGGAACCACCCGAGCACCTGCCGCTCGGGCACCGCGGTCGTCCTGAGCTGCGGCACGAACTCACCCATCCACGAGCCCGCCGACAGGATCAGGTGCCCCGCCTCGTAGGTGCCCCGCTCCGTCCGGACGCGCACGCCCGAGGCCGTCGGCTCCCAGCTCAGCGCCGGCTCCCGCGCCCGGATCTCGGCGCCGGCCGCCTGCGCCTGCGTGACGTGCGCGACGATCGCGCGCTCGGCCGAGACGAAGCCGCCGTCCGGCTGGAGGACGGCCCGGTGCGTGTCGGGCAGGTTGTAGCCCGGCGCCACGCGCCGCAGCTCGGCGCCGTCGAGCAGACGGTGCGGGAGGTCGTGCATCCGGCAGGCCGCGAGCGAGCCCTCGACCATGGCGCTGCCCTCCGGCCCCGCATCGATCGAGCCGGTGATGAAGAGGAGTTGCTCGCCGAAGCGTCCCTCCAGGTCCCGCCAGTTCTCGTAGGCGCGGCGCAGCAGCGGCACGTAGGAGGGGTCCTCGAAGTAGGCGAGGCGGATGATCCGGTTGAAGCCATGCGAGGACCCAATGGCGTGCGGGATGTCGAAGCGCTCGAGGCCCAGGACCCGGACGCCCCGGCGGGCGAGATGGCAGCAGGCGGCCGATCCCATGCCGCCGACGCCGAGCACGATGACGTCGTAGGTGTTCGCAGACATCGTGAGATCTCCGAAGTTGCGCGAGACGCGCTCAGGCCCAGACGTCGCCGAGCAGGGCGAGCCAGTTGCCGCCCATGACGCGCTCGATGCGGGCGGCGGGCCAGCCGCGCCGCTCCATCGCGGCGGTAAGGTTCGGGAAGTCACCGATGACGCGGATGCCTTCGGGGTTCAGGACCTCACCGAAATCCGTGAGCTTGCGACCGTCACCCTTGTCGTGGGTGATGTAGTCGAAGAAGGCCTGTCCGTAGCCCTGGGTGAAGTCAGTGCCGATGCCGGTGTTCTCTTCGCCGACCAGATCGATCACGTACGCGATGGCGTCGAGATAGTCCTCGATCGTCGCGGCCGCGCCCCGGGCCAGGAACGGCGGGAACATGGTCACGCCCACGAAGCCGCCCCGCTCGGCGATGAAGCGCAGCTGCGCGTCCGTCTTGTTGCGCGGATGATCCTTCAGGGCGGCGGGCAGGCAGTGGGAGTAGGCGACGCGTCGCTGCGAGGCGCGGATCGCGTCCTCGCTGGTCTTGGGTCCGACATGCGAGAGGTCGCACAGGATGCCGAGGCGGTTCATCTCGGCCAGCACGTCGCGGCCGAAATCGGACAACCCGCCGTCGCGGGACTCGTAGCAGCCCGAGCCGACGAGGTTCTGGGTGTTGTAGGTCAGCTGGACGATCCGTAGGCCGAGCGCGTGGAACAGCTCCAGGTACTCGATCCGGTCCTCGATCGCGCTGGTGTTCTGCCAGCCGTGGATGATGCCGGTGCGGCGCTCCGCCTTCGCGCGGTGGATGTCGGCGACGCCGTGGACCGGAGCGATCAGGTCGGCGTGCTCGCGGAACCAGCGCCGCCAGCGCGCCATCGTCCGCATGGTCGTGGCGAAATCCTCCCAGACGGAGCAGGTGCAGTTGGCCGCCGTGATGCCGCCGCGTCGCATGTCGGCGAAGACCTCGGGCCCGAAGTCGGAGACGATCAGCCCGTCGATCACGATCAGGTCGTCGTGCCGGATGGCCATGGGGGGTCCTCTCAGAGTTCGACAGGGACGAAGTGGCAGGCGTCCGGCGGGACGGCGACGTGAACGCGCGCGCCGGGTTCGAGCATGGCCGGACCGCCGGTTGCAGGGGTCGCCCGGCGCGCCGTCAGACACAGGCCGGACGGGGTCCGCAGCCGGTACTCGACGGAGAGACCCCGGTAGGTCGCCGCCTCGATCTCGGCATCCAGCGTGTCGGGCTCGGTGTCCGCGCCGGAGGGCGTGATCCGGACGCGCTCGGGCCGGATCGCCAGGACCGTCGCCCCGCGGCCGGCGCCAGCGACCGGGACGCGGATCGCGTTGCCGTCGGCGAGCCGGAACGTGCCCGGTCCCTCCACCGTCCCCGGCAGGAGGTTCGTCACGCCCATGAATTCCGCCACGAAACGCGAGCGGGGTGCACCGAACACCGCCTCCGGGCTGCCGTCCTGCTCGATCCGCCCGGCGCGCATCACGACGATACGGTCGGCGATCGAGAGCGCCTCGTCCTGATCGTGCGTGACGAAGATCGTGGTGATGCCCATCGCCTTCTGGATCTGGCGGATCTCGAGCTTCATCTCCCCGCGCAGCTGCGCGTCGAGGTTGGAGAGCGGCTCGTCGAGGAGCAGCACCGAGGGCTCGATCACCAGGGCGCGGGCGAGCGAGACCCGCTGCTGCTGACCGCCGGACAGCTGCTTGGGCAGCCGATCCGCCATCGCCGACAGGCGCACCCGGTCGAGCGCCCGGGCCACGCGCGACGCGATCTCGGCCCGGGGAAGCCGACGCATCTCCAGGCCGAAGGCGACGTTCTGGGCGATGCTCATGTGCGGGAACAGGGCGTAGCTCTGGAAGCCGAAGCCGATGTTGCGCTTGGCCGGCGGCAGACGGGTCACGTCGCGGCCGCCGATCAGGATGCTGCCGGCATCCGCCTCGACGAACCCGCCGATCATCCGCAGCGTCGTGGTCTTGCCGCAGCCCGAGGGTCCGAGCAGGGCGACGAGCTGGCCCTCGGGCACATCGAGGGTGATGTCGTCCACGGCCGTGAAGCTGCCGTAGCGCTTGATCAGGGAGCGAAGGACGACCGTCGTCGACATGGTCCGATCTCCGGGCTGTCAGGTGGCCGTCTCAGACGGCCGTCTCAGAAGGCTTGGGCGAGACGCGCGTAGCGGTCGCTGACGAGGAGCGCCGTCCCGACGATCAGGATCTGGACGGCGGCGACGGCCGCGACCGTCCCGTCGAGGTTCCATTCGAGGTAGTTGACCAGGGCGATCTGCAGCGTCGTGCGGCCCGGCCCGACGAGGAAGATCGACTTCTCCAGATCGATGAACGAGATCACGAAGGAGAACAGGGCGGCCGCGACGATCGCGGGCCGGATCGCCGGAAGGGTCACGCGCCGCAGCACGGTGAGCGGGTCGGCTCCGAGGCTCGCCGCGGCCTCCTCGATCGCCCGATCGGCCGACGCGAGGGACGCGCTGACCAGACGGATGGTCCAGGGCAGCGCGATCAGCGTGTGCGCCACGAGCAGGCCGCCGAGCGTGCCGGCCACCTGGATGTCGAGCAGCGCCTCGACCTCGATGAAGGCGATGAACAGGGCGGCGCCGCCGACGATGCCGGGCACGACCATCGGTGCGAGCAGCAGGGCCTGCACGGCGTCGCGGCCGGGGAAGCGGCCGCGCACCAGGCCGAGGCTCGCCGGCACGCCGAGGGCGAGGCTCGCCGCCGTGGCGAACAGCGCCGTCTCCACACTGGTGACGAAGCCGTCGCGAAAGGCGTCCGTGTCGAGGGCGCGCGCGTACCAGTCGAGGGTGTAGCCGCTCGCCGGGAAGGCGAGGATGCGGTTGGCGAAGAACGACACCCAGACGATGACCACCAGCGGCAGCACGATGAAGGCGAGGACCGCGCCCGAGATGGCGCCGTAGGTCCGGCGGATGCCTGCGCGCGACATGGCCCTACTCCGACCAGCGCCGGTAGCGGCGCTGTACGAGGACGTTGGCGGTGGTGGTCAGCACGAGGGTGACCGTCATCAGCACGAAGGCGAGGGCCGCACCGAACGGCCAGTTCATCGCCTTGGCGACCTGCTGGTAGACCTCGGGCGCCATCATGTGGAACTGCGGTCCGCCGATCAGCACCGGCGTGGCGTAGGCGTTCATCGACAGGATGAAGCACAGCATCGTGCCGGCGAGCAGCCCGGGCAGCGCGAGGGGCAGCACGACCCGCCGCAGGATCGTGAGGTGCCCGGCGCCCAGACTCTCGGCCGCCTCCTCGAGGACCGGATCGATCCGCTCGAGCACGCTCTGCAGCGTCACGATCATGAAGGGCAGCGTCACCGAGACGAGGCCGATCACCACGGCGCTGGGGGTGTACATCAACCGGGGCGGCGTGAGCCCCATCCCGGCGAGCAGGGCGGCGAGAAGGCCCTTGTCGCCGAGAATGACCATCCAGGCGGCGGTGCGGACCGCGTTGCCCATGAGGAGCGGCAGGATGATGAGGATCAGGAGCTTCGACTTCCAGCGTGGCCCGACCTGCCGCACCAGGGCATAGGCGACCGGGAAGCCGAGCACGAGGCAGATCAGCGTCGAGAGGGCCGCCACCCAGAGTGTCGTCAGCAGGACGTCCCGATAGAAGCTGTCGTGCAGGAACTTGGCGTAGTTGGCGAGGGTGAGCCCCTCGACCATCAGCTCACCGGGGACGAACCGGTTGAAGCTGTAGCGGAGCATCAGGGCGAGCGGCCCGAGAAGCGCCAGGACGACCAGCAGCGTGCCCGGCAGGACGCCGCCGACCCCCGGGGGGATGCGCGGCCGGGCCCGCGCCGCGCGATCGGGCGCCAGGACCTCCGAGCGTGCGAGGGTGGCCATCGATCAGCGCGCCATCGTCTTGTTCCACCACTCGAGCCACTCGGCGGTGTTCTTCGAGACGTAGGCATAATCCGGGAAGTTGAGGTGCTCGCGCTCCTCGGGGGAGAAGTCGATCCGGGCGCGCAGCTCGGGGCTCAGCTCGGCCGCGCCGTTGGCCGGCGCGTAGAAGCTCGCCGCGGCGAGTTCGGCCATCGCTTTCCGGTCGAGCATCGCGTTCAGGTAGACGTAGGCTCCGTCCGGGTTCGGCGCGCGCTTCGGCATCCCGGCGCCGAAGGTGATCGCGATCGCGCCCTCCTTCGGATACTGGATGGCCAGCGGCGAGCCCTCGCCGATCCATTGCAGGCCGCGGGCCTTGTAGTTCAGGGCGATGTCGACCTCGCCGGTGGCCAGCGCCGCGCCGAGCTGCTGATGCGCGGCGTAGAGCCGGGGCTGGACCAATTCCTTCAGCGCGACGAGCCGCTCGCGGCCGGTCTCGACGCTCGTCATGTTGCCGCCCTGGATCAGGCCGGACATCATCATGTAGTTGAAGTAGAGCTGATTGGTCAGGCCGAGGCGGCCGGCCCACTTCTTGTCCCAGAGCTCCGCGTAAGATTTCGGCGGATCCTTGATCTTGTCCTTGTTGTAGATGAGCACCACGCCACTGTAGAGCCACGGCACGAAATAATCCTTGCGCAGGGCCGGTACCACGTCGCCGTAGTTCGGGATGCGCGACCGGTCGAGGTCGGCCAGCACGTCCTGCTTCATCATCTCGAACCCGTCCGAGTCGTTCAGATGAATCACGTCGATGCTGCCCCGGCGCAGGCGGCGCTCGGCGAGGAGCTTGGCCTTGCGCTCCGGTTCCATGCCGAGATCGCGCACGACGGTCAGTCCCTGCGCCTCCACCAGGGGCGTCTCGACGAAGCGCACCGTGCGCTGGTTCCAGTCGCCGCCCCAGTTGGAGACGACGACCGTTCCGGCCGCCGCGCGCGCCTCGCGTCCCGCCCCCGCCGTGAGGACGGCCGCCGCGCCGCCGAGGAGCGCCTGCCGGCGCGTCGGCGAGAATCGATCGAGAGACAAGTCAGCACGCATCGGCTCACACTCCTGCATGGGCGGCGGGTCGAGGATCGGATCGCGTCGGGCGATGGCCCGGGTCGTCAGGCGGCGTTGCGCAGGCCGACCTCGTCGAGGTAGGCGACGCAGCGCTCCAGCGGCTCGACGTCGGCGAACTTCGCGTCGATGTCGAAGAGGTTCCAGGCGACGGCGCCCGGCACGCGGTCGCCGATGCACTCGCGCACCGCGATGGTCCGGAAGCCCTCGGCGAGACCGTCGCAGAGCGTGGTGCGCACGCAGGCCGAGGCGGTCACGCCCGTGACCAGGATCGTGTCGACGTTGTTGGCGCGCAGGAACCCGGCAAGGTAGGTCCCGTGAAAGGCGCTCGCCCGCTTCTTCACCAGGACCTGTTCGCCCGGCACCGGCTCGATGCGGCTGTCGATCGCCCAGAGCTCGGGCTTGTTCTGATCCACGACCTCGACCGGGATCTTGCGGTGCCACAGGCCCATGTCGGTCTTGGGGCTGTCGACGTCGGTGACCTGATAGCAGGTGGTGACGTGCACGACCGGGTGGTTGTTGCGCCGGCAGGCGGCCAGGAGCGCCTGGACGCCGGGGATGATCTGGTCGTCGATGTTCTCGCAGGTGAAGGGATTCCCCGGCCGCGTCCAGGCATTGGCGAGATCGACGTTGATCAGGGCGGGGCGCCGGCCGAACCCGACGCGGCGCTGGAAACCGCGCTCCTTGTACAGCGCGCTCGCCTCCGCGAACGCCGCTTCGAGAGCGCTGTCGAGTTCGGTGTTGAAGGCCATCTGTCGCGTCCCTTGCATCGTTCGTTCCAGCCCGCCGCAGCGGGATCGAGGCGAGGATGTTGCAGACGGCCCCCGGTGTGAAATGATGAATCCAGCGTGATTGATACGAGATACGGCATCAATGCGGTTTGACCTCAGGCACGTCTCGAGCTGCCTCGTCCTTGCGCAGGAGCTCCACTTCGGCCGGGCCGCACAGCGCCTCGCGACGACGCAGCCGGGTCTCAGCCGGCTCGTCTCAGACCTCGAGGCGGAGGTCGGCGTGAAGCTGTTCCGCCGTACGACCCGAACGGTCGAGGTGACGGAGGCCGGGCGTGCCTTCCTGGCCGAGTGCCGGATCGGGATCGACCATCTGGAGCGGGCCGTGACGCTGGCGCGGCGCACGGCGACCGGCATGGCCGGCGTCCTGCGCGTCGGCTACATGGATTTCGCGATCAACGGCCGTCTGCCGGAGCTGGTCCGCGCCTTCAGCGAGGTGCGACCGGCGATCCGGCTGGAGCTGTCGCACGTGCCCTCGCAATCCCAGCGCGAGGCCCTGCTCAACGACCGCATCGACGTCGGCTTCACGCTCAGCGCGGTCGAGAACGAGCACTTCGAGAGCCTGCTGTTCGACCGCGACTCCTATGTGGCCCTGCTACCGGTAACCCATCCACTCTCGAACGCGCGCAGCCTGACCCTCAAGGATCTCGCCGGCGAGCCGTTCGTGCTGGGGTCTGGCGGGAGCTGGAGCGCCTATCGCGAGGCCTTCTTCGCGATCTGCCATCGACGCGGCTTTCACCCGACCATCAGCCAGGAGGCCTCGTCGAGCGAGGGTATCTTCGGTCTCGTCGCGGCGGGAACCGGCGTGAGCACCTATGCGAGCTGTGTGCGCAACGTGCAGCGGCGCGGGATCGTGATCCGCTCCCTCGACGATGTCCCCGATACCATCGCAACCTACGCCACTTGGATGAAGCCGGCCCGATCCACCAGCCTCGAAGCCTTCACCACCTTCCTGGCGACTGTGTGGGGTGCTGCGCCAGCAAGCAACATTGTGCGGTCTAAGCTTTGAGAACGCGAACGGAGGCGGTCTGCCTCTGCTCTCCCGCGACTTCGGGCGACGCCGGCTACCAGTCAGAAGCCAACTCCGGAGAGCGGGATATTGTCTGGGGATGCGATCACGAAGGTCACGTGGCCTTGCTCACGCCGACCTCTCGATCCGGCTCTGCGATCGCCTCGAGAAAGTCGCTACGCCCTACTAGACGACCGGTCTAATCCGGCCTATGTCTGGATCATGGCACATGTCAGCGGCAACACCGACACCCGGCAAGGCATCCTCGACACCGCCCACCGTATCGTGGGCGCGAAGGGGTTCTCGGGTGTCGGCCTCAACGAGATCCTGGCCGCGGCTGGGGTCCCCAAGGGCTCTTTCTACCACTACTTCGGCTCGAAGGAGGCTTTCGGCGAGGCGCTTCTGGCCGACTACTTCGAGGCGTACCTCGCCGACATCGACGCCACCCTCGCCGAGCCCGGCCTCAGCCATGCCGACCGCCTGATGAACTACTGGCGCAAGTGGCAGGCGACGCAGGGCAGCATCGACTACCAGCGCAAGTGCCTCGCGGTGAAGCTGGCGGCCGAGGTCTCGGACCTGTCCGAGCCGATGCGGATGGCCCTGAAGGCCGGCACGGCCGGGATCATCGACCGCGTGGCGGGCGCCATCGAGGCGGGCGTCGCCGAGGGGTCGCTCACCGTCGACGGCGAGCCGCGCGCCGCGGCCGAGACCCTCTACCACCTGTGGCTCGGTGCCAGCCTCATGGCGAAGATCGAGCGCGACGATGCCCCGTTCGACGCCGCGATGAGAATGACGCGCCGCATCCTGAACCCGCAACGAGCCTGACTGGGCGAGCCGACGGTGAAGCCAGGCATGACCGTCGGCAATTCATAGACGACCAGTCTACTCAAATCTGACCCGTGGAGAAGACCATGACACCCCGAACCGCACATCCCGTCGCCCCCTACCTGCTGCTCGCCGAGCTCGGAGCCGCCCTGTTCGGCGGCACTGCCGCCTCGGCCGAGGAGCGCATCACCCTGGAAATCATCGGGGCCGTCCGCATGGCCGGTCCTGAGATGATCCGCCAGACGGACGCGACGTCCGTCAGGGCCGAGCGCACCCAGGCGCGCGACGCGAGCGCCGAGCGTTCGATCGAGAGGACGGCGGCCCGTCACAACTAGCCCGGCCGCGACCGTCCGAACGTCCAACCCCCACGACCCCGGAGAACGACGATGAAGATCCTGATGGTGCTGACCTCCCACGACCAGCTCGGCGACACCGGCCGCAAGACCGGCTTCTGGCTGGAGGAGCTCGCCGCGCCCTACTACGTGTTCAAGGACGCCGGCGCCGACGTGGTCCTGGCCTCGCCCAAGGGCGGCAAGCCGCCGCTCGACCCGAAGAGCAACGAGCCGGGCTTCCAGACCGACCTGACCCGCCGCTTCGAGGCGGACGCCGAGGCCAACGCGGTTCTGGCGGACACGGCTCGGCTCGACGGCGTCACTCACGACGGCTTCGACGCGGTGTTCTACCCCGGCGGGCACGGTCCGCTCTGGGACCTCGCCGAGGACGCCGCCTCGATCAAGCTCATCGAGACGACCCTCGGCGCCGGTAAGCCCGTCGCCCTCGTGTGCCACGCGCCCGGCGTGCTGCGTCATGCCAGGTCGGCCGACGGCAAGCCGCTGATCGAGGGCAAGGCCGTCACCGGCTTCACCAACACGGAGGAGGAGGCGGTCGGCCTGACCGCGGTGGTCCCGTTCCTCGTCGAGGACGAGCTCAAGCGGAACGGCGGAGCGTTCTCGAAGGCGGGCGACTGGGAGCCCTACGTCGTGGCCGACGGCCTGCTGATCACCGGTCAGAATCCGGCCTCGTCCGGGCCGGCGGCGGAGCGGCTCCTGACGCATCTCCGCGAGGGCTGACTGCCCGCACCGACCGGTATCGACGCGGGCAGCCCGCGCAACCGGTTCGCTGCGGCTTCCCACGGATTCCTCGGCCAGGACGGCAGCTCGACGACGGGCCGTTCGGTCCGGTCATCCACACGGATGCCTCCAAGCTGACGACCGTCGCGGGGGTGTCCGCGGCGGGCGACATCGCAGGGGCGCCCCACGGCGTGAGTTGGGCCGTGGCGGACGGGGGCACGGCGGGTGTCCCGGTCCACCAGTCCCTCGTACTCGCGAGCTTGGCTGCCTGATCGGCGATGGCCAAGCGGCCGGCGAACCCCGGGCGCTCCACCTGCTCTGCGAATTATCGGATCCCGGGCAGGATGGTTGCGCCGGCCGGCCCGAGACGCTCACCGCGGCGGTCGGCCCACGATCGCGGGCACGCTTGCCGTAACGGCTCGCGATGGGTCAGGATCGGCCCGGAAGACCGTACGCGGCTTCGATGCGCCAGCGCTCCGACCCGAGGTGCCTTGATGTCGTTCGAGACGATGGGGGACCAGCGGCGCGGTACATGCCAGGTGCTCGGTCGGATCGACCATCGGGCCCGGTTGGTCGTCGAACGCCGGATCAACGGCGCCGGATCGCACCCGAGGCAAGCCTATCCCTGCAACGAGCTCATCGTGATGCTCAGCGGCCGCGCGGTCGTACGACGCACCGGTGACGGTCAGGACGAGAAGTGCCTCGCCGGGGCCGGAACGGCCTGGACCGGACCGGTCGGCTTCGTGGAGAAGGCGGAACTCTCGGAGGCCATCTCGTGCCTCCACGTGTGCCTACCGCCGGCCCTCATCGAGCACAGTGCCCTGGCGGACTACGGCATCGACGCCTCGCTGATCGAACGCGCCTTCGTCGGCGGCTTGGCCGACCCGCTCCTCGTCAGCTTCGCACGGGCGTTCGAGGGCATGCTGGGCAGGCCGCAGTTGCCGACGGACCGGCTGTTCGTCGACGGTCTGACGGCCGCGCTGGCAGCCCACCTGATCGCCAACTACACGGTCGACCGCTGGAAGCCGTCCAGCACGGCGCGAAGGCTCGACGAGCGACGGCTCAGGCGGGTGACCGACTACGTCGATGCCCACTACGCCGAACCCATCCCGCTCGAACGCCTCGCGGTCGAGGCCTGCCTCAGCCCCTTCCACTTCTCGCGCCTGTTCCGGGAGGCGACCGGCCTGACCCCGCATCGCTACGTGACGGAGCGACGGGTTCGCGCCGCGCGAGAGGCGTTGGCGCGCGACCAACTCACGCTCTCCGAGGTCGCGGTGGAGCACGGCTTCGGCTCCCAGGACAATTTCACCAGGGTGTTCCGCAGGAGCACCGGCCTGACGCCTGGGCAGTACCGGGCCATGTTCCGCCGCTGAGACGGCACATAACCTCGTCGTTCGCTGCAAACACCGCAATTGTGGCCGGAAGGCCCGCAAGAACGGCCGATACGACAGCGCCCCGGAGACTGTACGCCGTCATGCGGGGCTTGGCAGAACGGTCACGCGGTACGGCTCGCGACGACAGCTCGCAGACGCAGGCCCCGATGTCGCGCCGACTTCCCCACGCTTGGAGGAGCCATGACCATCAGGGACGCCCTGCTCGCCGGCCCGCTCGGCTTCGGCGCCGCACCGCTCGGCAACATGTTCCGCGACATCCCCGACCACGAGGCGGACGCCACGGTCGACGCGGCGTGGCAGGCCGGCACGCGCTATTTCGACACCGCGCCCTTCTACGGGAGCGGCCTGTCCGAGGTCAGGCTCGGCAAGGCCCTGTCGAACTACCCGCGCGACGCCTACCGCCTCAGCACCAAGGTGGGCCGCATCATCCTCGACGAGGTCGAGACCGGCGTGCGCGACCAGGGCGAGAAGGGCGAGATCTTCAAGTACGGTCGCCCGAACAAGGTCGTCTACGACTACACGGCCGACGGCGCGAAGCGGTCCATCGAGGACAGCACTTCTCGCTCGCTCATCCGGCCTCCGCGGCGGTCATCCCCGGGGCGAGCCGCCCGGAGCGGATCGCGGAGGACCATGCCGCCATCAGCTTCGAGGTGCCCGGGGTTTTCTGGCGCGACCTGCGCCGGAGCGGGGTCGTGGCGCCCGACGCGCCCCTCCCGTCCGGTCAGTAGGGCGCGGCCATGGCGACGGCATCGGCCAGCGTCGAGATCCCGGCTCCAGCCTCCGAAGTCTGGCGGCTCATCGGCGGGTTCGGCTCCCTGCCGGACTGGCTGCCCTACATCCCCGAGTCCGAGTTGCACGAGGGCGGCCGCGTCCGGCACTTGGCGAACCCCGACGGCGGCCTCATCGTCGAGCGGCTGATGGCCTTCGATGAGACCGGACGGAGCTACAGCTACCACATCCTCCAGTCCCCCTTTCCGCAACAGGGTTACCTCTCGACCTTGCGGGTCCGGGAGACCGGCGACGGGCAGCGGTCGCGCGTCGAGTGGTTCGGCGACTTCCAGCCGGTCGGGGTCAGCGACGCGGAGATCGCGAAGCTTTTCCAGGGCATCTACGAGGAAGGTCTCGCCGCCCTGAGGAAGCACTACGCAGACAGGGGCTGAACGGCCGAGGCCACCGCATCACTGCCATAGAGGCGGTGGAACGGGCGCCCGTTTCCAGGGACGGCGCGGCTGTGCGTGAACGACCACGCCGGGTCGGATGCGGAACGTCCGGTCCATCCCCGAAGGTCAGGATCGCCCTAGGCCGGCAGGAGCCCCGAGGCGCGGTAGCTCTCGACCAACCTGTCGAACTCCGCGACGTCCGAGCGGCTCCGCGCATAGAGCTGGGCGCCGGACACCGCGGCGAAGACGGCCCGGGCCCGCGCCTCGCTCTCCTTCGGCTGCACCGCCCCCGCCATCACCAGCACCTTCGCCAACCAGGCGACGTTGACGTCCGCGAAGCCCTGGGCCTCCCGTTGCACGGCCTCCGGCAGGTTGGCGTACTCGGCCGACATGAAGCTGCACAGGCAGAGCCTGTTCCCGTCCTCGAGCGACCGGCGGAAGGTGCCCGGATAGAGCCGCAGGCATTCCATCGGGTCGCCGGTCTTCTCCAGCATGGCGTCGAGCTCGACCGCGATGTCCTCCCAGTAGCGCCGCGCCACGGCCGCGCCGAGGTCCGCCTTGCTGGCGAAGTGATGGTAGATGCTCGCCGCCTTGATGCCGACCTCGGCGGCGAGGTCGCGGTAGCTCAACCCGCCGTAGCCGTGCGCCTGCGCGGTCCTCCGCGCGGCGGCCAAGATCGTCTCCTTCGCGTTCGTGCTCACCCCTGCCTCCGTTCCGGGCTCAATGACCTACCAATCGTTAGTTAGGGGTTGACGACCGGAAAATCCAGCTCTAACTCTCAGCCTACCGAACGTTAGGCAGGAACAGCGGCCATGACCCAGGACATCATCTTCTCCGACGCGACCCGGCTCGCCGAGCTGGTCCGGACCAAGCAGCTCTCGCCCGTCGAGGTCGTGCGGGCGCATCTCGACCGCATCGCGGCGGTCGATCCCAAGGTCAACGCCATCGTCACCGTCGCGGAGGGCGCACTCGCCGCCGCGAAGGAAGCCGAGGCGGCGGTCATGGCCGGTAAGGAGATCGGGCCGCTCCACGGCGTGCCGTTCACCGTGAAGGACTCCATCGACACCGCCGGGGTGTTGACCCAGCGCGGCTCGCCGATCTTCAAGGGCCGTACCCCCGACGCCGACGCCACGAGCGTCGCCCGCATGAAGAAGGCCGGCGGCATCCTGCTCGCCAAGACCAACCTTCCCGAGTTCTCCTACTGGATCGAGAGCGACAACCTGCTCTCCGGCCGCTCGAACAACCCGTGGGACCTCGACCGGACGCCCGGCGGTTCCAGCGGCGGCGAGTCGGCGGCCATCGCGGCGGGCCTATCGCCGCTCGGCCTCGGCACCGACCTCGCCATCTCGGTGCGCGGCCCGGCCGCCCAGACCGGCATCGTCTCGCTGAAGGCGACCCACGGGCGCGTGCCGATGACCGGCATCTGGCCGCGGGCGCCGCGCCGCTTCTGGCACGTCGGCCCGATGGCCCGCTCGATCCGCGACCTCGCGCTCGCCTTCTCGCAACTGGCCGGCCCGGACGGGCAGGACGCGTTCGCGACCAGCACCGTCCCGTTCGACGCCGGCCTCGGCGCCACGCCCGACCGCAAGCTGCGCGTCGGCTGGATGGTCGGGCCGGGCTTCGGACCGATCGACACCCAGGTCGCGGCGACGGTGAAGGCGGCCGCCGAGGCCCTGAAGGGCGAGGGCCATCACGTCGAGGAAGTCCGCATCCCGGCGCTGGAGCGCGACTTCGCCCTCGACGTGTTCAACAAGCTCCACGTCATGGAGATGAAGCCGGCTTTCCGCGAGGCGACGGCCGGGCACGAGGACGAGATGTACAGGATGGCCAAGACGATGCTGTCGCTGCCCGACACCACGGTGGAGGACTACGTCGCGGCCGAGCAGGCGGCGGAGCGGCTCCGGAACGGCTACGCGGCCTATTTCCGGGACTTCGACGTGCTCCTGACCCCCGTGCTGCCGGTGCCGGCGCACAAGCACGGCATCGAGGAACTCGTCGTCAACGGCGAGACGGTGGACCTGACCTACCTGCAGGGCGCGACCGTGCCCCTCAACGTCACCGGCCTGCCGGGGCTGTCGATGCGGTTCGGGACGAGCCGCGAGGGCCTGCCGATCAACGTGCAGCTGGTGGGAAGCTGGCAGGCCGAGACGACACTCCTGCACGCGGCATCGGTGCTCGAGGGCGTGAGCCCGGTCCGCGGGCTGCATCCGAGCCTCTGACGGATGTGACCGGGGCCGGTGATCTGTCCGGCCCCGGACCTCTGGGACGGCAGAATCGTACGGCGGCCCTCTATGACGTGGCCGCCGGATCAACGGCGGGTGTCGGGGGATCGTGCCCTCTCCGTCAGAGAGGGATTCGGGAGTGGCGATCTGTCGGAGGGACTGCCGATGCCGTCCGCGCGATCCGGCGGCGAGCACCCTCCCCGTGGCGGGTTGGTCCGCGGGTCAGGCCCGCCTGGCCGGCGGCTCGGCGGCGATGGCCGCCGCGTCCGCCTCGCTCAGGGCGGGGCGCACGACCGGCGGATGGCGCGGATCGTACCCGTCCGGCATCGCGTCCCGCAGGGTCGCGGAGCGGGTCACCAAGAAGTCGATCAGGTGGTTGCGCAGGGCGTAGTACCCGGGCGCATGGTGGAGCTGCGTGCGGCTCCGGTCCTTGGGCAGCGGGTTCTCGACGATCTCGGCGACCTTAGCCTGCGGTCCGTTCGTCATCAGCACGATCCGGTCGGCGAGGTAGATCGCCTCGTCGACGTCGTGGGTGATCATGAACACCGTCTGCCCGGTCTCGACGCAGATCCGGCGCACCTCGTCCTGCAGGGTTCCACGGGTCAGTGCGTCCAGGGCCGAGAAGGGCTCGTCCATCAGCAGGATCTTCGGCTCGATCGAGAGCGCCCGGGCAATGCCCACGCGCTGCTTCATGCCCCCCGAGAGTTCGGACGGGCGCTTGTGCTCGGAGCCCGCCAGCCCCACCGTGGCTATGGCCTTCCGCGCGCGCGCCTCGACCTCGGCCCTGCCCGCCTTCCGCCAGCGGGCTGAGACCGCGTAGGCGACGTTGCCGAGCACGCTGCGCCAGGGCAGCAAGGCGTGGCCCTGGAAGATCACCGCCCGGTCCAGGCTCGGGCCGTCGATTTCCCGACCGTCGACGATGACGACGCCCTCGGACGGCGTCTCGAGGCCCGCCAGGATGTTGAGCACCGTGGTCTTGCCGCAGCCCGAGTGCCCGATCATGCACACGAACTCGCCCTTCCGCACGGGCAGCCACAGGTCCTCGAAGATCGTGCTCGTCTTGCCACCCGGTGCCGGGTAGCGCCGCGCGATGCCCTCGATGGAGATGAACCTCTCGGAGTTGGACATGCGGCTGGGCCCGCCCTGGACGGTGTCGGGAGCGGCGCGGCCGGAGCGGCGCACGAACGGAAGCAGCTTGCTCATCGGGTGCCTCACTCGGGGAAGGTGACGAGGCGCTGGGCACGCGCCAGGAGCTGGTCGAGGGCCATGCCGACGAGGCCGATCACCAGGATCGAGGTGATCACATTGGTGATCGAGAGGTTGTTCCACTCGTTCCAGACGAAGTAGCCGATGCCGGTACCGCCCACGAGCATCTCGGCCGCGACGATCACGAGCCAGGCGATGCCGATGGAGATGCGCATCCCGGTGAGGATCGTCGGCGCGGCGGCCGGCAGGATCACCGTGAACGCGCGGCGCACCGGCCCGACCTCCAGAGTCCGGGCGACGTTGAGCCATTCCTTCCGGGTGCTCGACACGCCGAACACCGTGTTCATCAGCATCGGCCAGAGCGAGCAGATGAAGATCACGAAGATCGCCGACAGCGTCGAATCCTTGATGGTGTAGAGGGCGAGCGGCATCCAGGCGAGCGGCGAGACCGGCTTGAGGATCTGGATGAACGGATCGAGCGCCCGGCTCATCAGCGGCGACATGCCGATGAGGAAGCCGACCGGGATCGCCACGAGAACCGCGAGACCGTAGCCGAGCGCCACGCGCCCGATCGAGTAGGCGAGCTGGATGCCGAGGCCCTTGTCGTTCGGGCCACGGTCGTAGAACGGATCCTTCAGGTGCCCCCAGATCGTCGCCCCGACATCGAGCGGGCCGGGCATGGCCGACTTGCCGGTGGTGGCCGTCTGGCCCATCAGGGCCGCGTATTCCGGGTCCATGGCCTCGGTCTTCGCGGTTCCGCTCACGGCCATCTGCCAGCCGAGCAGGATCACCGTGAGGAGCGCCAGCGAGAGGATTCCGGCGCGCAGGGAGAGGGGGCGTTGCATGGCTCAGCTCGCGCGCTTGATCTTGAAGGAATCCAGGTATTCCTGGGGCTTGGCCGGATCGAACGTCTTGCCCATCACCGCGAACGTCTTCGTGGTGGTCTCCGGCGGCGCGAGGCCGTCCTGCCGCATCAGCTTGGCGGCATCGGTGGCGCGGTAGACCTGCCGCGCCACGGCGGCGTAGTCGACGTCGCCCTTGATCTGGCCCCAGCGCTTCATCTGGGTGAGCGTCCAGATCGCGAAGCTCTCGTACGGGAACGGGTCGAAGGCGACCCGCTTCGGATCCTTCTTCACGCTGCCGAGGCCGTCCGCGTAGGTGCCGGTCAGAACCTGCTCCACGACGGTGAGCGGCTGGTTGAGGTAGTTGGCCGGCGCGATCGCGGCGGCGATCTCCTTGCGGTTTTCCGGCCGCGAGGCGTAGGCGGTCGCCTGGAGGATGGCGCGCAGGAGCGCGGCCGTGGCGTTCGGCATCTCGCGGATCGTGTCCTGCGCGACCGAGAACGAGCAGCAGGGATGCCCGTCCCAGATCTCCTTCGACAGCACGTGGATGAAGCCGACGCCGTCGTAGACCGCGCGCTGGACGATGTTGTCCGGCGCCAGGAAGCCGTCGATGTTGTCGGCGCGCAGGTTCGCGACCATTTCCGGCGGCGGCACCGAGCGGAGCTGCACGTCGGTATCGGGATCGATGCCATGCTCGGCCAGGTAGTAGCGCAGCAGGTAGTTGTGGTTCGAGTAGTCGAACGGGATGGCGAGCTTGAAGCCCTTCCAGTTCTTCGGGTCGCGATTGTCCTTGTGCTTGTTGGCGAGGCAGATCGCCTGGCCGTTGACGTTCTCGATCGCCGGCACCGCGAAGGGCACGGGGTTCGAGCCGAGGCCCAGCGTGATCGCGAGCGGCATCGGCGCCAGCATGTGGGCGGCGTCGTATTCCTTGTTCAGGGTCTTGTCGCGCACCACCGCCCAACCGGCGGTCTTGACGACGTCGACGTTCAGTCCCTGCTTCTCGTAGAAGCCCATGGGCTTGGCCATGATGATCGGCGTGGCGCAGGTGATCGGGATGAAGCCGACCTTGAGATCCGCCTTCTCCGGCCTGCCGGCCTCGGCGAGGGCCTCGGCCACGAACCGCGTCGGCAGGAACTGGCCGACCGCCGCGGCGGCGGTTGCCGCGCCGACGCTCCTCAGGAAGGCGCGGCGCCTGCCAGCGTGCGGGAACAGGGCCCGCATCATCGCCGCCTCGACGACGCGCACCACCGCGGCGTCGCCCGACGTGACGGAAGCCTCGTGCTCGGTTTGGTCCGCGTGCGCGCCGCAGGAGCAACCGCCGGAGCGCCGTCGGGCATCGAAAGGATTGTCGAATAGGGCCATCGAAAACTCCGGCTTCGTAGTCTTGGAATCCGCAGCAACTGTCGCGCCAAGCGCGTTAGCTCATGACTTGTCCGCCCTGATCAGCATCCCACCGCATTTCGGATCGACGGAGATCGAGCACGTGACCCGGCAACGGACTCTCGACATCGTCGGACCGCCCTAAGTCGCCGGAGCGACAGTGCGAGGCCTGCACGTCCGATGATCGTCGCCAGCACCGTATCGAGCAGGTCCTTCCGGGCGGCGCAGGCGGAACGCGGCCGGAGCCCGGCGAGGCCGGATTGAACCGCCGCCTGAACGTCACGGACGCGGCCGCGAGCATGACCAGCGCGAACAGGCATTGCAGCCGGTGCCCGTCGAGCTGCTTGCCGAGCCCGGCGCCGAGCGTCGCCGCCAGGATCCCGGCGCAGCCGAACAGTCCCGCGGCCTCCCAGGGAAACCGCGCGATCCGGAGAGGGCCGACGAGGTCGAAAAGGGAGCAGGCCGCGACCGCGAACGCGCCCGTCCCCACCGCGACGTGCGCGTTCCTGAGCCCGACGACGTGGATCAACATCGGGATCGCGCACGACGAAGGTCGCGGTGTTCGTCGGCTCGTCGAAGAGGCCGTGCACGGCGGGCCGCGGGTTCGTGCCCGAGAGGCGCGCCTCGACCTGCGCCTGCGCCAGGGCGGGGTCGGTTGCGCGGGGTTCGTGCGTCATCGTCCCCTCCTCAGGCTGCCAGCCAGGCGGTGACCTCGCCGTCGCGCCGCTGCTCCATCGCGAGCCGGCTCTCGGTGTGCTCGACGACGTGCCAGGGTTCTCCCGGGAGCGGCGCGCCGTGCAGCTCGATCGGCGTCGAGCGCGTCTTCAACCGGATGACGGGCACGGCGTGCGCGTAGCCCGGATGCTCCCGGCCCAGGATCGCGTGGGCGATGGCCTCGGCTTGACGGGCGACCGGCTCGATGAAGCGGCAGGGTCGCCCCTCAATGCTGATGCAGTCGCCGAGCGCGAAGATGTCGGGTCCGCTCGTGCGCAGGGTCGCCGGGTCGACGACGATCCCGCGGTCGAAGGCGAGCCCGGCCCCGCGCACGAGCCGCGAGGGCGTGGCGAGCCCCGTCGCGGCGATCACGGTCGTGGCGACCAGAGTCGTCCCGTCCGAGAATGCGAGCGCGACGTCGCCGTCCGGCCGGCGGTCGAGGCCGCACACGAGGGCGTTGGACCGGTGGCGCACGCCCAGCCCCTCGAGGCCCGCCAGGAGCCGGCGGCCCGCCAGGTCCGGAAGGAGCTCGGGCAGCGGCAGCGCCCCGGCCCCGACGAGCGTCACGGCGTGACCGGCCCGGGCGAGATCCTCGGCGAGCTCGCAGCCGACCATGCCGGCACCGATCACCGCGACCGCGCGGGGTCCGCGCGCGAGCTCGGCGTGCAGGGCGGCCCAGGCCGCGAGGTCGTTCACGCGCCAGCACAGGGCCGGGTCGAGGCAGGCCGGCAGCGCCGGACGCGCGCCGTGTGCCAGGACGAGGGCGGTGTACGCGAGGGTGCCGCGCGTGGTGCGCAGGCTGTGCCGCCCCGGGGTCAGGCCCACCGCCACCGTGTCGGCCATCAGGCGCACGCCCAGGCGCGCCGCCGCCGCGGCGCCCGTCTCCCGCCGCAGCCTGTCCGGCGACAGGCCACGCCCGAGCGCGACCGAGAGTTCCGGCTTGTGGTAGACGTCGCCGCTGCAGGCCGTCACCAGCGTGATCGGAACCCGGGCGTCCTCGGCCCGGATCGCCTCGGCGGCGGCCCACCCGCCGACGCCTGCGCCGACGATCACTACGCCCGGCCGGCGCTGCAGCACCGCGGTTGCCGCCACCGGTGCGATCGGGGCCCGCCGCTGGTACGGCTCGAAGTCGGACTTGGTCACCCCGCAGATCGGGCAGGCCCAGTCGTCCGGGATATCGGCGAAGCGCGTCCCGGGCGCCAGGCCGCTGTCGGGATCGCCCTCGCCCTCGTCGTAGATCAGGCCGCAGGCCCGGCAGAGGAACTGCTTCCAGGGGCCGAGGCCGTCAGTGGGTTCCTGGATGGTCATGCCCGGCCCCCCGTGTGGGCGCCGCTGGGCAGGACCTCACGGGACAGGCGCGCCATCTCCCAGCGCAGGTGCTTGATCGCCGGCGTGACGATGGCGACGAAGTGCGCCTCGCGGACGCGGCGCTGGGGGGATGCCGACATCAGGTAGCCCCGCGCCCCCTGGTGCAGCAGCGCCGACTGCGACGCGCGCAGCGCCAACTCGGAGGTCTGGGCCCGGGCATCGAGGACGTCGATCAGGTAGTCGGTCGATCCGTCGTAGGGCGTCTCGGCGAGCCGCATCACCCGGGCGCGAAGCTCCGCGAGCTCGGCCGCGATCGTGTCGGGGCGATCGTCGAGGAACTGGTTGACGTGCCCGAGGGTCTCCTCGACCGCCAGCATGGCGTCGAGGCTGCCCTCGGCGACGCCGAGGCCCATGCCGCACTGGAGCAGGATGAAGGCGCCCCGGATCCCGCCGATGAATGGGCGGGCCGGGTCGGCGATGAGGTCGTCCTGCCCGACGAAGTACGCGTCGAGCCGCACGCCCCAGGTGCTGGTGCCCTCCATGCCGGAGAATTGCGGGCAGGGCCGCAGCTCCGCCCGGTCGCAGCGCAGCAGGAACATGATCTCGTGGCTGATCGCGTCGCCGGCGCCGAGCACGCCCGCTATGGCGCCACAGTACTGTCCGGGCCCGATGTGGCTGACCCAGGGGAGCATCCCGCTGACCCGGTAGCCGCCGGGCACGCGGTGGGCGCGGAGCAGGATCGGCTCGATCCCGGCGAACGCCTTCATCGGGTTGGACAGGGCCGTGCCGCCGAAGCTGCGGCCCGCGACGTGGTCGTCGAGGACGGCGCCGGAGAGCGCCGGGTTACCCGAGCGCTCCAGGTAGAGGCCGCAGACGTCGTGGCACCACATGAGGAAGCCGGTGGCGCCGCATGCCCGGCTCGCGGCCTGCATGGCGGCGATCGCGAGGCCGACCCGACCGCCGTGCCGGTCGAGGTGGACGCCGAGCGCGCCCGCACCCCCGAGCCGGCCCATGATGTCGAGCGGGTACGCCCCATGGTCGATCTTGGCTGCCGCCGCGGCCAGGGGACCGTCGGCGATGGCGATCGTCTCGGCGAGGACGGCCTCGTCCGTCCACGCGTCGCCGACCGGTGTCGCGAACGGCGTCTCCGTCACGGGGGGCTCGGCCGGCCGAAGGGCGAGGGCGCTCGACATCGTGCAATCTCCTCAGGAAGGGGAAAGGGGGCGGGGCCGCCGGGTCCCGCCACCGACCTCAGTCGGCCAGGCCGATCTTGAAGGGGACCGGGTTGCGCATGGTGTTGGCCACGGGCGAGAAGTGGTTCGCGTGGCGCACGATCGCGTCGAGTTCCTCGCGGGTCGCGTCGCCCTCGATGGTCACGGCGACCCGGATCTCCTGAAAGCCCATGTCCTCCGGCTTCTTCTCCGCGCCGCCGGCGCCCCAGGCGGCCGGGTTACCGATGTCGCCTTCGAGGTGCAGCTCGAGGCGGGAGAGGCGTACCTGCTTCCAGGTCGCCACCGCGGTGATGCCGACCGCCAAGCAGCCGCCCAGCGCCGAGAGTACGATCTCCCCCGGGGCCGGCGCGGTGTTCTCGCCGAACAGGTGCAGCGGCTCGTCGACCACGACGGGCGCGTGGTCGCCGACGTAGCTGAGGGTGCGGTACTGGCCGTCGACCACGGTGTGCACCTTGTTGGTGCCGCGCGAGCCGGGATTGCCGCGGCCCTTCTCGGCGAACTGCATCAGGCCGTCGCGGTCGATCGGGCGCAGGTAGGTAGTCACGGTCTTCGGGGCGGCGCTGGCGCTCATGTCTTGCTCCTCTTCCGGCTCGACCCCGCGATCGGCGGTTTCGGCTCGAAGACAGTTGCGCAAGGCAGGTGCCAGAGCAGGCCGGCGAAGGTTTATTTTAGAAACCCGATGCCCATCAAGTGTTTACGTCGATTTCACGATCGCTTCGCGTCTCTGTTGCCGCTACGAATGTCGACAATATGTCGACATTGTCGGTCTTTGTCGAAACCGTTCACGGCTCCGTCCGCAGCTTGCGCCAACGATAGGAGAACTGTCGCTCAGTCAGGCCGAGCCGCTGGGCTGCACGAGTCTTGTTGCCCCCGGCCTGCGCGAGGGCCACGCGCAGCTGTTCGGGATCGTGCGAGTCGGCAGATAGATACGGGCGGACGGTACCGACCGCTTGGATCGAAGCGCCTCTTCCAGGCAGGCCCAACTGTGACAGCCCTGGACTCGGCATGGCTGGCTTGCCTGCGGCCGCGCCTCCCAGCATGGGGCGCAGATCGTCGACGTCGAGGACGCCCTCGCTGGCGAGCAGGACGAGCCGCTCGATGAAGTTGGCGAGCTGGCGAATGTTGCCCGGCCAAGCTTGGCGGGCGAGGTGCGCGATGGCGGACTGCGTCAAGTTGACGTTGCGCTGGTTGGCTTGGTTGGCCTGGGTCAGGAAGTGCAGCACGAGATCCGGGATGTCGCCCCGGCGCTCGGCCAGCGGCGGCAGGGTGATCGGGACGACATTGAGCCGGTAGAACAGGTCTTCCCGGAAGCGGCCGTGGGCGACTTCCGTGGCGAGATCCCGGTTCGTCGCGGCCACGAGGCGCATGTCGACGCGGATCTCGCGCTTCCCGCCGAGGCGCACGACCGTCCCCTCTTGCAGGGTGCGCAGCAGCTTGGTCTGGAGGATCGCCGGCATCTCGCCGATCTCGTCGAGGAAGATGGTGCCGCCGCTCGCTTGCTCGAACCAGCCGGCTCGTGCCTCGACCGCCCCAGTGAACGCGCCGCGCTCGTGGCCGAACAGTTCGGATTCGAACAGGCTGTCGGGGATGGCCGCGCAGTTCACCTTGATGAAGGGCCGGTCGCGACGTGGGCTCGCGAGGTGGAGCGCCCGGGCGAACAGTTCCTTGCCAGAGCCGGACTCGCCGAGCAGCAGCACGCTCGCGGTCGCATCCGCGACTTTCTCGATCTGGACGAGCGCGCGCAGCAGGGCCGGCGAGGTGCCGATGATGCCGTACCGGGCTCGCTTGATGCGCAGCTCGCGCGCGAGCATGTCGTTGTGCTCCTCGAGCGCGCGCGTCTTCCGCTCCACGCGCTCGTTCAGGGTCAGCAACTGGCTGACCATGGTCGCGATGATGCGCAGGATGGCGAGATCGTCGGAGAGCGCCCGCTCCCGATGGCGGATCCGGTGACAGGCGATAGCGCCGACCGTCTTCTGGTCGACCCGAATCGGGAGCACCAAGAACGACACCGCACCCCGGGGCAATTTCGCCCGCTCGACGGCGCGCGCGAGGAAGATCGGATCCTTGTCGATGTCCTGTACGATGATGAGATGGCCGTCTTGGATAACGCGCCCGGTGATGCCTTCGCCAAGCGCGTAGCGGCCCCGGGCGACCTCCTCGCGGGTCAGGCCGTAGGAATGGGCGATGTGGTAACCGTCCCCGTCGGGGTCCTTCAGGACGATGCGTCCCCGGTTGAGCCCGACGATCTCCGAGAGGAGATGCAGCATCTCGCGGGCGACCTGATCGAGGCGGATGCCCTTGCCGATCAGATTCATGACCTCTTGGATGAGGAACATCTCCTGTGTGCGCCAATGGGCGCCCGACGCGGCCTTGCTCGCTCGCCCCTCCATTCCTCGACGCACCTCGATCACCCGGTTGCCGCCGACAACCTGCAAGGCCCGTGCGAGCAGAGAGGCGCAGCACCCTTGCCGCATCCCTATGATGGCGCATCGAAGGCGCGCCGTTCAATGCGCCATCGAAGGGGCAGCAATCCAAAAATCTGCACCCGATTGACTGGTTGGTGCGCAAATAACGTCGCCATATTGAAAATATAATGTCTTGCTGAATTCCGTTATCGATCGTTCTTCATCTCTTGTGCTGAAGTCGCTCATTGGAGGCGAATGTGGCATGGCTCCCGCACTCCTCACGGTCGGCTTTGATCGGGCCGGGCGCATCGTACGCAGCCATCTTCGCGCGAGCGGCAGCTGTTGCGTGCCGAGCGGCCATTCTGTCGGCTCCAAGCGGAGGACCGGACGTGACGAGATGCAGGCGTTCCGTTGGGTTTGAGCCGATGTCTGCTCCGGAGAAGTCGCCGAGCGCCATTGAACGGCCGAGACGGGTGCGAAGCCGAGCGTCCGGCTCTGCGCACGTCGACGATCGGCATGACGCAGTCTGGCCGAGAGCGGCGCGTCCGCCTCAGAGTATGCCCGCTGTAGAATCGGACACTCGCGATGAGAGCGATGTCACGACCGCGTGCCGAAATCGCTGCGCGTGCTGATCGCCTTCGATGACGAAGGCCCTTCGACCAAACGCGGGTTGCGGAGGGAGAGAATAGCCATTCCGCCGGCGGCGAGGACGAAAGCGACGAGGCCCGTCGAGACGGCGAGACCGCCGGTCAGACCCGCGAAAAATCCGAACGCGACCGGCGCCGTCAGGCTTCCGACCTGCCCCATGCTGCTGATGAAGGCGAGACTTCCCACGGCTTCGGCTTCGGAAAGGAAGCGCACCGGTATGGTCCAGAAGAGGGCGGTCGCCGACAGATAACCGATGGCGAGCAAGGCAAGGCAGGCGATGGCCGCCGCAACGTTCTGCGCGACGATCGAGATGGCGAGGGCGGCCGTCGCGGCCAGGAAGGCGGCCAGGGCGAAATGCCAGCGCCGCTCGAGCAGTCGGTCCGAACTGCGGCACAACAGGAGCATGCCGACGGCACCCACGGAATATGGGATCGCCGACAGAAGCCCGACGCTGAACACGTCGGCCACGCCCGATCGCTGAATGATCGTCGGCGCCCAGAAGTTCAGAACGGTCCCAGCCCAGGTGATGGAGAAATATCCGAAGGTCGCGATCCACAGCTTCGGATTCCGCAGCGCCGACAGGAAGGCTCTCGCGGGCGCATGTCCCTGTTCGGCGGTCCCGGACGAGAGATCGGCCGCCACGATCGCCCTCTCCCGCGGCGTCAGCCAAGCGGCATCCGCGGGTCGGTCCCTCAGCACGAAGAACGCGCCGACCCCCGCGAGTACCGGCAGCGCTCCCTCGACGAGGAACAACCATTGCCAGCCCTTGAAGCCGGCCGCCCCGGCGAGGTTCTGGATGATCCAACCGGAGGCTGGTCCGCCTACGATGCCCGACACCGCGATGGCGAGGACGAACAGCGACATCACCCGCCCACGCACGCGATGGGGAAACCAGAATGTGAGGTAGAGGACGATGCCCGGGAAGAAGCCAGCTTCGGCCGCACCGAGGAGGATCCTAGCCAGGTAGAAGGTCGCCGGGGTCGTCACGAACGCCATGGAGCAGGACACGAGGCCCCACAGGCACATGATGCGCGTCAGCGTCTTCCGCGCGCCGATGCGGCCCAGGAGAAGATTGCTCGGCACTTCGAAGAGAATATATCCAACGTAGAAGATGCCGACGCCGAAGCCGTAACTCGCGTCCGACAGGCCGATGTCGCTCTGGAACGTCAACTTGGCGAAACTGACGTTTACACGATCGATGTAGTTCAGGACGTAGCAGAGGAAAATCACCGGGATCAGCCGAAAGCCGATCTTTCGATAGATCATGGCTCGCTCGTTTTCAGACACCTGCTCGATAGCGACGCGCGTCGCGGACGCATCGGCCATTCCGAATCCCCCGTCGCGAGCTTGGCTTCAGCGGCGCTACCGTGTTCGAGGAGTTCGCGCCGTCCCGACCGAGCCAAGTCTCGCGAAGAAGCATAGCAGGCGATTTTGCAGTGTCGCGATGATATCTTTGCATCGTTTCGATCGACGCCTTCGATCGATGATGCCGGCAACTCTGTCGCGTGTCCTGTGGGTGCGCGCCGATCAATCGGCGATGAAGTCCGGAGACATCGATACGGGCCGTCCGGCCTGGGTGAGGATCACCGAGCGCGGAATGGTCTGCTCGAAGGTCACCCCAAGATCCGTCAGACGTCGAATCAGCTCGGGCAGCCGGGCGAGGCATCCGGCCTCGATGTCGTGGATGACCATGACACTCCAGTCCTGCACCCACACCTGGGCCATCGCGGTTTCGACCCAGCCGTCCGCGTCCTTCCAGTCACCGGGAACGCTATTCCAGGTGATCGTCGTGTAGCGTTCGGCGAGGAGGTGGTCGAGCGCCGCTCGACTCAGCAGATGCCGGCCGATCAGCCCGTCGTTCCCGTAGGGGCGGAAGAGCTTCTCCGGTCGCGTCAGCGAACCGATCCTTCGCTGCGTCTCCTCGATCTCTCGGAGCGCGTAGTCCCGGTCCGTCCGGTCCCCGAGCGCCACCGAATGTGTGAAGGTGTGATTCCCGATCCAATGCCCCGCTGCATGCGCGGCCCGCATGAGATCGGCTGCAGCGGGGTCGTCGAGCCTCTGCCCGATCACGAAGAAGGTGCTCTTGATGCCGGCCTGGTCGAGGATTTCCAGGACCCGATCCGTCACATGTGGTGTGGGGCCGTTGTCGAAGGTAAGGGTGACCTGCTTGGCTGCCATATCTCACTCCAATTCGGGCTCGTTCGCCGTAGCGGTCGTGGACATACTTGCGAGCCCCCGCGAGGACATCCCCGTTACAACTGACGTGGCGGGCGAGAAATCTTATCGCAGGCTCGACGGAGCGTGTGCAGGAAGGATGCGACGTGCGGAGGCGGCACTTCGTTCCGGCGCAGTAGCACGCCGGGGCTCCGCACAGGCGTGGGCGTTTCCAGAGGAACCGACAGAAGCGTCCCATCCTCTGGGACGGCCTGTCTCGACAGGATCGCGACGATGTTCATGCGCCGAACGAGACCGAGGATCGGACCGATCGTGTTCATCTCCGCGAAGACGTGCGGGACGGCACCGCATTGCCGGAAGCACTCATCCAGCAGCCTGCGCGTGGTGAATTCCGGTGAGAGCAACACGACCGGCTGATGGTGGAGTTCCGCCATCCGGACCCATTTCCTGGTTGCCCATCGGTGGTCAGGCGACAGCACGAGATCCAGAGGCTCGTCATAGAGGGGTTCGAAGGCGAGATCCTGCTGGTGGTCCGGCCTGTAGGAGATACCGAGATCGAGGGCACCGGCCAGGAGCCGCTCCTCGATCACGCTCGCGGCGAGTTCCTCCACGACGACGCGCATCGAGGGATTGCGGGTGAGGAACTCGGTCAGGCAGGCGGGGACGAGATTGACGTTGAAGGTATGCGTCGCGGCGATCCTGAGCCAACCGGTCAGGACCTGATCCTGGGGGGAGAGCGCCCGAAGCCCCTCGTCCAGTTCGCCGAGGGCCCGCAGGACACGGGGCAGCAGGTTCTGCCCGGCTTCAGTGAGGAACACGCGCTTGCCGACGCGGTCGAACAGGCGCTGCCCGACCTGATCCTCCAGTTGCCGGATCTGGTGAGACAGGGTCGATTGGGTGATGTGCGTCTGCCGCGCGGCCCGGGTGAAGCTCAGGTGCTCGGCCAGAGCCACGAAGTAACGCAGGTGACGGAGTTCCATCGGTCTGCCCGTTCGATCGACGGCATCGATCAATTGAATGCATCGATATCATTATATCGATGCAACCCGGCGCGCTATACGGTGCTGGTGCCGGGCCGGCGGCCCCCTCCCTCATGGCCCGCCACCCCGCGCAACGCCCTGATTGGGAGCTCGAAGTGCCGAGGATTGGGAACGCGAGCCGGGACAGCGTCGGACCAGATCACCAGGGCTTGTTCGACCGCCTGGAAGCGCTGCGGGGAAAGCCGGTCGAGAACGTCTTTCTCGCCGTCGCGAACGCGCCTGCCCTGTGTGACGGGGTCCTCGCGATGGCGATGTCGCTGCGCCAGAGCACTCTGCTCGACCGGCAACTTCGCGAACTGGCCGTCCTGACCGTCGGGCTCGAGACGCGGGCTGACTACGAGGTCGCGCATCACTGGAACTCGGCGGTGAAGGCCGGGCTGCCCCGAGCCAAGCTGCAGCAGCTCGCGGAGTTTGAGACGGATGACCAGTTCACCACTTCCGAACGCGCCGTCATGCGGTTCGCCCGGGACGTGACGCGGACCGGCCGTGTCGATGACGGCCTCTGGGCCGAATTGTGCGGATTCCTGGACGAGCAGGAGCGACTGGAATTGGTCCTGACGACGGCTTGGTACAACTGCGTCGTTCGCATCCTCCTCCCCCTCAATATCGAACTGGAGGACTGGTTCTCACGCCTCTGAGGGCGTGCGCGAGAGAGCTTGCGCCCGGCGCGCCCTCGAACCGGACGGAAGTTCCGGAACAGGATAGGGAGATCATTAATATGGACGTGACGCCCGGAGGTGATCCGCCCGTGCTCGGCCGACCGCCGGCCGAGTCATTCGCGACGGATGATGTGGATGGCGCCGCACTCTATCGAAAATTGCAGTGGCGGCTGCTGCCGTTCCTCTTCGCGTGCTACGTGGCTGCCTATCTCGACCGGGTGAACATCGGCTACGCGCAGTTGCACATGCGCGCGGAGCTGGGCTTCAACGACGCGGTCTACGGCCTCGCCGCCGGGCTGTTCTTCGTCAGCTACTTTCTGTGCGAAGTCCCGAGCAATGTCGTCCTTCAGCGCGTCGGCGCCCGGCGGACGCTGGCGCGCATCCTGATCCTGTGGGGGCTCGCCTCCTCGGCGACGATGTTCATCACCGGGCCCCATTCGTTCTACGCGCTGAGGCTGATCCTGGGCGCGTTCGAGGCTGGCCTCGCTCCCGGGGTGATGTACTACCTGACGCTCTGGTATCCGAACCGGCGCCGGGCGGAGATGACCGCGATCTTCCTGAGCGGCAGCATGCTCGCCGGCGTGATCGGCGCACCCGTTTCGGGCTTCATCCTCGAAGGCATGCAGGGCGTCCTCGGGCTCAGGGGCTGGCAGTGGATGTTCCTTCTGGAGGGCATGCCGGCCGTGCTTCTCGGGCTCGTCGCACTCCGGATCCTCGTCGATAAGCCTCAGGATGCTCCCTGGCTGACACCTTCTGAGAAGACGCGCCTCCTGGCGGAGATCGACAGGGACGCGAACTTGGCTGCCGGCGGTCACGCATTCGGTGCGGCGTTCCGCGACCCGCGGATCTACGTCCTCGCGCTGGCGTACTTCACCCTCGTCTGCGGGCTCTACGCGATCACCTTCTGGATGCCCGTGATGATGCAGGCCGCCGGAGTCCAGGGAGCCGCCGCGATCGGCCTATGGTCCGTAATCCCCTATGCGGTCGGCGGCATCGGCATGGTGTGGCTGTCCCGACGCTCGGACCGGCGGCAGGAGCGGCGGTGGCACTACGCCGTCTGTGTCGGTGTCGGTGCCTGCGCGCTGGTCGGGGCGTCCCTCGCCGGCGCGAACCTTCCAGTGGTCCTGGCACTGCTCTCCGTCGCGACCGCGACGCTCTTCGGCGCGATGCCGATCTTCTACGGCATCCCGATGGCCTATCTTCCCGAGCGTTCGGCCGCGGGCGGGCTCGCGCTGATCAATTGCCTTGGCCTCACGGGTGGCTTCGTGAGCCCCTTCCTGCTCGGCTGGATCCGGAACGCGACGGGGAGCCTGACGCCCGGCCTGTGGTTCATGACGGGCCTGATGCTGACGGGCATCTTGGTGCTACTCCTGGCGACACGCCGCCCGTTCACGCGAGTCACGCCCCACCCCGCCACCTCCGGGCTCGCTTTCGGGCCGGAGGCAGGCCGGTGAGCCTCGATAGCTTGGCCCACCGCTGGCATGCGTCGGAAGGGGGTGGGTCGCCGCTCCTCCTCCTGCACGGCACCGGAGGTGACGAAGACGAGCTTGTGCCCTTTGCTCAGGCAGCGGCCTCCGGCGCGCCGATGCTGGCTGTCCGCGGGGCCGTATCGGAAGGCGGCAAGCTGCGCCACTTCGCCCGCCATCCGGACGGTCGTTTCGATTCATCCGAGGTCGTCCGCCGAGCCGATGAGCTGGCGGCCTTCGTCGCGGCCGCCCGCGACCGTTACGGCTTCGGGCCCCCGCTTGCCCTCGGCTTCTCGAACGGCGCCAACATCGCGGCCGCACTCATGCTTCTGCATCCCGCTCTTCTGACGGGCGCGATGCTGTTGCGCGCCGTTCCACCGCTGACCGGTACCGCGCCCGCTGCCCTCGTCGGGCGGCGCGCCGTCGTCGTCTCGGGCGAGATGGATTCGATCGCGCCGCCGGAACTCGGGGCTGATTTGACGCTTCGCCTGTCCGAGCAGGGCGCCGAGGCGGCCCACCATGTCCTACCCTGCGGCCATGACCTGACGGCGGCCGACGTGACCCTCGCCCGCGACTGGCTCGGCTCCTTCGCTGAAGGGGTACCTGCTGGACCGGTTTCCGCCCACCTGAATCGCCCCTGATCCGGAGATGATCGATGAAGCTCTGTCGCTACGGTGAGGTCGGGTCCGAGCGGCCTGCTCTGGTCGATGCTGCGGGCGTCCTCCGCGACCTCTCGTCGGTGTGCCGCGATCTTGGCCCGTCCGAACTCACCCCCGACGGTCTCGCCAGGATCACGCAGACGGATCCGACGCGCCTGCCCCAGGTAGAAGGAAGCCCCCGCCTCGGCGTTCCGTTCACGGGCCTCTCGAAGTTCATCTGCATCGGGCTCAACTACTCGGACCACGCGGCCGAGGCCAGCATGGCCATCCCGAGCGAGCCGATCATCTTCCTCAAGGCTCCGAGCGCCGTCTGCGGGCCGAACGATGACACGATCCAGCCCCGCGACTCCACGAAGCTCGACTGGGAAGTGGAGCTCGGCGTCGTGATCGGATCGACGGCGCGGTACGTCACCGAGGAACAGGCTCTCGACCATGTCGCCGGATACTGCGTCGTGAACGACGTCTCCGAGCGGGCCTTCCAGCTTCAGTCCAGCCAATGGGACAAGGGCAAGGGATGCGATACGTTCGGTCCGATCGGACCCTGGCTCGTGACGAAGGACGAGATCCACGATCCGCAGCAGCTCGACATGTGGCTCGACGTGAACGGAACCCGCCGTCAGACGGGCAATACGCGCACGATGATTTTCGGCGTTCGCGAGATCATCGCCTATTGCAGCCGATACATGACGCTCTTGCCCGGCGACATCATCGCGACGGGCACGCCGCCGGGCGTCGGCATGGGGATCAAGCCCACGCCCGTCTGGTTGCAGCCGGGCGACACGGTCTCGCTAGGGATAGAGGGCCTCGGGCAGCAGAGCCAGCGCATCCGGCGGGCCGATCACGGCTAGGGCGCTGTCGGCCGGGTCAGGGTCGAGTGGGCGACCCGCCATCCGATCCGGGCCGAGCCGGCGGCCCACTCGGATCATGCATTCCGCAGGATCGCGAGCATAGGCCCGTAGGTCCGCTTCAGTGTGCGGCAGGTGCAGAACTTCGCGCCGGCCCGCGCCGTGCTGCGCTCGGCCTCGGGGCCGTGCCGAAGGCCCTTCGGCCGCGGTGCTCGACAGCCGGACGCCGCGCTCGACGCCCGAGAGTGGGGCCCGCGCCGCCTGGGACGGACATAGGCGCACCCGGGGCTCCAAACCGCACGCGGCCGTCGATACGCGCGGTCAGGTGCCGGCGCTGCACGTCACGCCCGCCGATGCCGGTGACCGCGCCGCCGTGGCCACCTTGGCTGATGCCGTGCAGGAGGCGACCGGCGACAGCCTGGACCTCGCCTCCGTCGATCACGGCATCGCCCTGGAGGTCGTGAAGCTACCCGAGGCCAAGCGCGGCTTCGTGCTGCTGCCACGCCGATGGGTCGTCGAGCGCGCCTTCGCCCGGATGGCCCGTTTCCGCCGACTGGCTCGCGACTACGAGCGCTTGCCCGGGACTCCGGCCGGATTGCATCGCGTCGCCTTCAGCGTCCTGCTCCTTCGCACGGCCGCCGACTTCGCTGCAGTCCGCAACAGCCTCCAGGTCAAACGCCACACCCGTTAGGGAGCTTCGAGTCGCTGAAACACCTGGCGACCCCGGTAGGGCTCGAACCTACGACCTGCCGCTTAGAAGGCGGCTGCTCTATCCAGCTGAGCTACGGAGTCGGGACCAGGCGGCCCCAGAAGCCACGGGCTCGCCCGAGGGTCAAGCGCGCGGGACGTGGACCGGCCCGGCATCCCCGGTCGGGCCTGGGACGCGGAGAGGGTGTCGTGCGGCGATGCCCGGGACACGCCGCCCGCGCCGGCCGCAAGCCGGGGTTGCGCGCCGCCGCGGATCCGGTCAGGCCGGAGCGCGGTTCATGCCGGGGCGCCGCGCCCCGCCGGGAGACCGAGCTTGACCGCGCCGAGTCCCACAGCCTCGCCCCCCGGACGTGTCCGGCGCCGCCTCGCCGCCGGCCGGGGCAGCCTGAGCCGGCCGGGCGGCGACCTGCGGCGCCTGCCCACGGGCCTCGATCTCCGGAACGTGCGGCTCGTAGAGGGCGTGCGCGCCGCCTTCGCGTTCGGCGTCGTCATCCTCCTCAACCTCTGGATCCAGTGGTCGCCGCTGCTGACCATGGCGCTCGCCGCCAACCTCGCCTGCTTCTGCGACAACGGCGGCCCGATGCGCGCGCGCCTGCGCGTCCTCACCGCCTTCTCGGTCCTCGGCGGCCTGCTCTGGGCCGGCCTCGGCCTGATCCAGCCCCTCGGCCTGCCGGTGGTCGTCCCCGTCGCCTGCGCGCTGATCTTCGCCTGCTCGTACGCGCGGGTCTGGAGCGTGCAGGCCCAGTCGGCCGGCAACGTGCTCGTCGTGGTGCTGTGCATCGCCCTCGACCGGCCGCTCGACGGCGCGCAGGCCGCCGTCACCGCGGCGATGTTCGCGGCCGGCGGCCTCTGGGCGACCTTCCTGGCCCTGGTGATCTGGCGGCTGCACCCGTACCGCCCGGCCCACCGGGCGGTGGCGGAGGTCTGGCACAATCTCGCCCGGCTCTGCGGCGACCTCGAGCGGCTCGTCGCCCTGCCGGAGCCCGACACGGCCGCCTTCGACGGCCACGCGCGGGGTCACCGCCGCGGCGTGCGGGCGAGCATCGAGACCGCCCGGACCATGATCCTCGACCTCGCCCGCTCCCGCGAGCGCGTCTCGGACCGCACCGCCCAGGCCCTGCTGCGCCTGGAGAGCGCCGAGCAGATCTTCGCCGCGCTGATCGCCGTGGGCGAGCTGATCGACAGCCGGCCCGACGCGCGCCGCCGGGCGCTCGCCAAGGTCTTCCTGCGGCGCCTGCGCCCCCTGCTGGTGACCATCGCCCGGGCGATCCGCGACGACGTCAACCTCGACCTCGCCCGCCTGGAGCACTCCATCGCCCGGGTGGCCGAGGGCCTGTCGGAGGACCCGACCCTGGCCCGCCTCGCCGACCGGATCGCCGGGCGCGTGCGGCTCGGCGCCAAGCTGTCGACGCCGGAGGGCTACCGGCCCGGCGGCACGATCACGGAGGGCGGCAGCCTCGACCGCTGGACCCGCTACGTCGGGCCCCTGGCGCAGAACTTCACCCTGGCCTCGCCCAACCTGCGGCACGCCCTGCGGGCGAGCGCGGTCGCGGCGCCGGCGCTCGCCGCGACTCTGACCTACGCGGGCGCCTTCACGCACTGGCTGGTGATGACCGTGGTGCTCACCATGCAGCCCTTCTACGCGGCGACGTGGCAGCGGGCCCTGGAGCGGATCGGCGGCACGGTGCTGGGCGGCCTCGTCGGCGCCGTGCTCGCCTACTACGCCACGAGCCCGCTGGCGGAGGCCGGGCTCATCCTCGTGCTCAGCATCGTCGGCTTCGCGGCGCGCCAGATCTCGTACGGGTTCTTCGTCACCTGCCTGACGCCCCTCGTGGTGCTGCTCGTCGAGTTGCTGGAGCCCGGCCACAGCTCCTGGGAGATCGTCGCCATGCGGGGCGGCTTCACGGTGCTGGGCGGCGTGATCGCGGTGGCGAGCTGCCTCGTGCTCTGGCCGATCTGGGAGCCCGATCAGGTCCGGCAGGAGCTGCGCCGGGCGCTGAAGGCCCAGGCCGGCCTCGCCGAGGCGGTGCTCCGCGCGCCGCCCGGCGAGGGCCGCGAGGCCGCGATCGCGGCGCAGAGCCGCGAGGCCGGCCTCGCCCTCAACGATCTGGAAGCGGCGCTCTCCCGCGCCCTGCAGCAGCCCCGGGCCGGCAGCCACCCGGAGGTGGAATCCGCCCTGGTGGCCGACGCGACCCTGCGCCGGATCAGCGCCCGGCTGATCGTCCTGCGGCACGCCCCGGAGGCGGCCGCCCCGGAGGCGGAGCCGTGGCGGGCCTGGATCACCGCGACCCTGGCGGCCCTGGGCGCCGACAGGCCCGTGCCCGAGCGGCCGGCGCTGGATCGCGGACAGTCGCTCGTGCGCCTCGTCAGTCAGGTCGACCTTCTGGTCGGAACCCTGCGGCCCGGGGAGATCCGGGCCGCGACGGTTGCGGATGGCGGAGCCTCGGCTTCGAGCGACGGGACCGAGGCGCGGGCCGGTCAGCCCGTCCTGCCGTCCTGACGGACGGCATCCCGGTAACCGGTCCCGCGGCCGTCCCGCGGGACCGGCCGCCCGTCAGAACCGCGGCAGGGCGTTGGCCGGGCCGCCGGCATGCGGGCCGCTGTAGCGGTAGGCGGCCGGCCGCGCCGGGCCGGCGGCGTCCCGGTACAGGACGGGGGCGTTCCCGACCCAGCCCGAATAGGCCGAGGCCGGGTAGGGCGCGTGCTTCGAGTCCAGGCCCTGCGCGAGAGCGGGCGTGGCGACCGCGGCGACCAGGGCGGCGGCGGCGAGCATGCGAACGGTCATGATGATCTCCTGATGTTCTCGTATGACTTCAGCGGGAAGTCATCCGGTCAACCGTGTCGAGTGAGGAAGATCGTCGTCGCGATGCGCTGGGCGGCGGTCTTGATCGCTCCGGCTTTGCTTGGCCGAATGTGACCTCTCAACGGGGATACTCTGCCCCGGGTTCGACCGCTGCCGTGCGCTGGCGCACGGGGAGACGCGGCGCGGGCCCGACGGCGCGCGACGGGGTCCGGGCACGGCCGGGGATGCGTCCCGCGCCGAAGCGTGGCACAGACCGCGGCCTGAAAGGGATGCAGACCATGCGGCTGATCGTCGGCCTCGGAAACCCGGGCGCGCGCTACGCGGGCAACCGCCACAATATCGGCTTCCTCGCCGTCGACGCGATCGCCCGCCAGCACCGGGCGAGCCCGTTCCGCCACCGCTTCCAGGGCGAGGCCGCCGAGGTGGTGCTGGGCACGGAGCGGGCGATCCTGCTGAAGCCCTCGACCTTCATGAACGAGTCCGGCCGCGCGGTCTCGGAGGCGCAGCGCTTCTACAAGATCCCGCTGGCCGACGTGATCGTCCTGCACGACGAGCTCGACCTCGCCCCCGCCAAGCTCCGGGTGAAGCTCGGCGGCGGCAATGCCGGCCATAACGGCCTGCGCTCGATCACCGCGCAGTGCGGCAACGACTACCGCCGGGTCCGGCTCGGCATCGGCCATCCCGGCGACAAGGCGCTGGTCCACGCCTACGTGCTCAACGATTTCGGCAAGGCCGAGCTGCCCTGGGTCGAGGATCTCTGCCGGGCGGTGGCCGACCACGCCGCCCTGCTTGCCGCCGGCGAGGACGCGAGCTTCCAGAACAAGGTCCACCTCGCCATGGCCGGCCGCGGCTGGGACGACGTGAAGACGCTGGGCGCCAGAAATTGACACGCCCACACGGGGACGGGATATCGGGGCGGGCGAGAGGGTCCGATGAAGGCGGTGCGCGTCGCGCCCGGCTGTCGGCGGTTCGATTGCCTCCCGGCGGCCGCGGCCCGGCGCGTCGGTGCCGCGCGCGCTCGACCGAGGACAGGGCGCGCGGCGTCGTGTTCGCGGGCCCGATTCTCATCAACCCATTCCGCGCGTCGCCCGACGACGCGCTGCGACGGAACTGACCCATGGGCTTCAAATGCGGCATCGTCGGCCTGCCGAACGTCGGCAAGTCGACCCTCTTCAACGCGCTGACGCAGACGGCGGCCGCCCAGGCGGCGAACTACCCGTTCTGCACCATCGAGCCGAATGTCGGCGAGGTGGCGGTGCCGGATCCGCGGCTGAGTGACCTCGCCCGGATCGCCGCCTCGAAGGAGATCATCCCGACGCGGCTGACCTTCGTGGACATCGCCGGCCTCGTGCGCGGCGCCTCCAAGGGCGAGGGCCTGGGCAACCAGTTCCTCGCCAATATCCGCGAGGTCGACGCCATCGCCCACGTGGTCCGCTGCTTCACGGACGGCGACGTCACCCACGTGGAGGGCAAGGTCGATCCGGCCGCCGACATCGAGACCATCGAGACCGAGCTGATGCTCGCCGACCTCGACAGCCTGGAGCGCCGCGCCCAGGCGCTGGAGAAGAAGGCCAAGGGCGCCGACAAGGAGGCCAAGGAGACCCTCGACCTCGTCAACCGGGCGCTCCCGCTCCTGCGCGACGGCAAGCCCGCCCGCCTCGTGGAGCGCAAGCCCGACGAGGAGAGGCTGTTCCAGTCGCTCGGCCTGATGACCGCCAAGCCCGTCCTCTACGTCTGCAACGTCGACGAGGGCGACGCCGACAAGGGCAACGCCTACTCGGACGCGGTCTTCGCCCGCGCCAAGGCGGAGGGCGCCGTGGCGGTGGTGGTCTCGGCCAAGATCGAGAGCGAGATCGCCGTGATGCCGGAGGCCGACCAGGCCGAGTTCCTGGAGGCGGTGGGCCTCGCCGAGCCGGGCCTGAACCGGGTGATCCGCGCCGGCTACGACCTCCTCGGCCTCGTCACCTACTTCACGGTCGGCCCCAAGGAGGCCCGCGCCTGGACGATCACCAAGGGCACCCGCGCCCCCGGGGCGGCCGGGGTGATCCACTCGGATTTCGAGAAGGGCTTCATCCGCGCCGAGACCATCGCGTTCAAGGACTACACGGCGCTCAACGGCGAGGCCGGCGCCCGGGACGCCGGCAAGCTCCGGCTGGAGGGCAAGGATTACGTGGTGCAGGACGGCGACGTGCTGCACTTCCGCTTCGCCAACTGAGGTCCGGCACCCGTCATCGCGCGCGCAGCGACGCGACCCAGGGCGACGCGACCCAGGGCGACGCGACCCAGGGCGGCGCGACTCCGGTGAGCGCTGCGCCGCCTGGATAGCTTCGCTCCGCTCGCAGAGACGGCGATCCCGATCGCCCACCCCACCGATCACCGTGACGAGCCCGCCATGCCCGATCCCGTCCTGCCCGATCCCGCCCTGGAAGACTTCTCCGTCGGCGACGTGATCGTCGGGGCGCCGCTGACGGTGACCCGCGACGCCATCGTGGGCTTCGCGCGGGCGTTCGACTTCCAGCCCTTCCACCTCGACGAGGCGGCGGCGGAGACGACCTTCGCGGGCCGGCTGATCGGCTCGGGCTGGCACACGGCGGCCCTGGGCATGCGGCTGCTCCAGCAGGGGCCGTTCCGGGGCGGCTCGTCGCTGGGCGCGCCCGGCATCGACGAGCTGCGCTGGCTCGCGCCGGTCCTGCCGGGGGACGCCCTGACCCTGACCTTCCGGGTCGCGGGCCTGCGCGACTCGGCCTCGAAGCCGGGCCTCGGCTTCCTGACCGCCGAGGTCGCCCTCGCCAACCAGCGGGCCGAGACCGTGCTGACCCAGCGCTTCACCTTCATGCTGGCCCGCCGCGGCACCGATCCCCTGCCCCCGCGGCCCGTGGAGATCGGCGTGCCGGGGCCGGTCACCGAGCCGGAGGATGCCGAGATCCTGCCGTTCCTGCGGGACGCCGAGATCGGGGCCGTGCGGGAGCTGGGCGCTTACCCGTTCAGCGCCGAGGCGATCGTGGCCTTCGCGCGGGCCTACGACCCGCAGGCCTTCCACCTCGACCACGCCGCGGCCAAGCGCAGCCATTTCGGCGGCCTCTGCGCCTCCGGCTGGCACACGGCGGCCGCCTACATGAACCGGATGCTCACGACCCGCGCCCGGGACGCCGCCTACACGGCCACCCGCGGGCCGGTCCCGGAGGCGGGGCCCTCACCCGGGTTCAAGAACCTGCGCTGGCTGAAGCCGGTCTACGCGGGCGACACGGTCCGCTTCAGCGCCAAGCTCACCGACAAGCGCGCCTCGGCGTCGCGGCCCGGCTGGGGGCTGGCCTTCGCGCGCAACACCGGGGTCAACCAGCGCGGCGAGGCGGTCTTCAGCTTCGACAGCGCGGTCTTCCACCAGTGGGAGCCCTGAGCCGACCGGGCCGGGCGGGTCTCACGCCGCCCGGCGGCGCTCCGGGTAGAGCCCGTACAGGCCCTCGCGGCTCGCCGCGCAGATGCCGCGCTCGGTGATGATCCCGGTCACGAGGCGCGACGGGGTCACGTCGAAGGCGGGATTGGCCACCGGGCTGCCGGGGGAGACGACCTCGATCGTGGCGAAGCCGCCGTCGGGCAGCCGGCCGGTCATGTGGGTGACCTCGCGCCCGTCGCGCTCCTCGATCGGGATCTCCCTGACCCCGTCCTCGAGCGTCCAGTCGATGGTCGAGAACGGCAGGGCGGCGTAGAACGGCACGCCGTTGTCGTGGGCCGCTAGCGCCTTCAGGTAGGTGCCGATCTTGTTGCAGACGTCGCCGCTCGCCGTGGTCCGGTCCGAGCCGACGATGCAGAGATCGACGCCGCCGTGCTGCATGAGGTGGCCGCCGGCATTGTCGGCGATGACCGTGTGCGGCACGCCGTGGCCGTTCAGCTCGAAGGCCGTGAGCGCGGCGCCCTGGCTGCGCGGCCGGGTCTCGTCGACCAGGACGTGGACCGGCACGCCCCGCTCGTGGGCGGCGTAGATCGGCGCCAGCGCCGTGCCCCAGTCCACCGTGGCCAGCCAGCCGGCGTTGCAGTGCGTCAGCACGGTGACCGGCCGGTCGCCGCCCCGGGCGGCGTGCAGGTCGGCGATGACCTGGCCGCCGTGGGCGCCGATCGAGCGGCAGCTCGCCACGTCCTCCTCGGCGATGCGGCCGGCCTCCGCGAAGGCGCGGGCGAAGCGCTCGTCCGGCGCGACCTGGCGCAGGTTGGCGGACACCCGGTCCAGCGCCCAGCGCAGGTTGATCGCCGTCGGCCGCGTCGCCGCGAGGGTCGCCACCGCCCGGTCGATCCCCTCGTGCGAGGCGTCGGCCCGCATGGCGAGCGCCAGTCCGTAGGCGGCCGTGACGCCGATCAGCGGCGCGCCCCGCACGATCATCGTGCGGATCGCCACCGCGGCGTCCTCCAGCGTGGCCAAGCGCTTCAGCTCGAACGCGAAGGGCAGGCGGGTCTGGTCGATCACCTGGACGCTGACGCCGTCCGGGTCCGGGAAGATCGTGCGGTAGGGCTGGCCGTCGATGTTCATGGCCGCTCCTGTGCCACAGCGGGGCGGCTTTTGCATCCTCCCGGGTGCCGCCGCGACGGCCTGGGGATGCCCGGCCGGCGGCCGGTCAGCCTTCCTCAACCTTAGCGGGTCGTTAAGGCGCTCGTGCCTAGCCTCCGGGGTAAGTCCCCGTTTCGCGTCCGGTCCCGCATGCGCTCGCTTCGCCGTCCCGCATCGCCCTACGAGACTTTCGTCGACAGCGTTCGCCCGTTCCTGGGCAAGCGCCTGACGGAGCTCGGCGGCTTCGTGCTGTTCACCGGCGCGGTCGCCCTGACCGTGGCGCTGGCCACGTGGTCGATCGACGACCCGAGCCTCAATCACGCCACAGACCACGCCGCCCACAACGTCCTCGGCCAGCCGGGCGCCGTCGTGGCCGACCTCGCCATGCAGATCCTGGGCCTGGGCTCCCTGGCCTTCGTGCTGCCGCCGGTGCTCTGGGGCATCCGGCTGATGCGGGAGCGCGACCTGCCCGAGGGCGGGCTGCGCATCGCCCTCTGGATCATCGGCTTCTGCGCCGCGAGCGCGGTGGCGAGCGCGCTCCCGCCGACGACCCGCTGGCCGCTGCCCACGGGCCTCGGCGGCGTGGCCGGCGACGGCCTGCTGTCGATGGCGCGGGTGATCGTCGGCGCGGTCTCGTCGGCGGCGGCCCATCTCGTGGGCTTCGGCTACGCCGCGGTGGCGATCCTCAGCCTGACCGGCGCCTGCCGGTTCGGCGCCGTCGAGGAGGATTCCCTGCACGACGACCCCTACCCGATCCGGCGCGCGCCGGACCGGGGGCGGGATTCGGGCCGCGACGAGCGCGAGGATGCCGACGAGCCGAGCCTCGGCCTCGTGGGCGTCGGCGCCCTGGCGCAGGGCCTGATGGGCCTGCGCGGCGCCGCGGCCGACCGGATCGCCGCGTGGCGCGCCGGCCGGGCCGAGCCGATCGACGGCGCGTCGCCCGCCCTCGCGGCTCGCCGCGCCTTCACGGACGCGGACCTCCCCTGGGCCGACCACCTGCCCGAGGGCCGGCCGGCCGGCGCGAGCCGGCGCGAGCCCGTCTTCGACGCGTCCGAGGAGCCCCCCGCGGCGTCCTCCCGCCGCGCCGCGCCGCCGCGGGACGACGCGGAGGACGATCCGGACGCGTTCGAGGCGCCGCAGCGCCCGGTCCCGCCGCGGGCCGAGCCGACCGCGTCGCGAGTGGCGCCGCCGCCCGCCGCGCCCGTGCCGGCGAGGCGCGCGCCGGCGCCGCCCGTCCGCCCCGAGGATTACGCCCTGCCCGCCCTCGACCTGCTGGCGGCCCCCCGCGGCCCGTCCCAGGCGAGCCTGATCTCGGCCGACGCCCTGGAGCAGAACGCCACGCTGCTGGAGGCGACGCTCGGCGATTTCGGCGTGCGCGGCGACATCCTGGCGGTGCGGCCGGGCCCGGTCGTCACCCTCTACGAGCTCGAGCCCGCGCCCGGCACCAAGTCCAGCCGCGTGATCGCGCTCGCCGACGACATCGCCCGGTCGATGTCGGCGGTCTCGGCCCGCGTCGCGGTCGTGCCCGGCCGGAACGCCATCGGCATCGAGCTGCCGAACGCCAAGCGCGAGACGGTGTACCTGCGCGAGCTTCTGGCCTCGACGGACTTCGCCGAGAGCAAGCACAAGCTGGCTCTGTGCCTGGGCAAGAACATCGGCGGCGAGCCGATCATCGCCGACCTCGCGCGCATGCCGCACCTCCTGGTCGCCGGCACGACCGGCTCGGGCAAGTCGGTGGCGATCAACACCATGATCCTGTCGCTGCTCTACCGGCTGAAGCCGGAGGAGTGCCGGCTGATCATGGTCGACCCGAAGATGCTGGAGCTGTCGGTCTACGACGGCATCCCGCACCTGCTCTCCCCCGTCGTCACCGATCCCAAGAAGGCGGTCATCGCCCTCAAATGGGCCGTGCGCGAGATGGAGGAGCGCTACAAGAAGATGGCCAAGATCGCCGTCCGGAACATCGACGGCTACAACGCCCGGGTCGCCGAGGCGGCG
>NZ_JBKFAV010000258.1:0-279 GCF_053345825.1 Methylobacterium sp. C33D | reverse complement strand
GACCAGGGTCAGCAGCTCGTCGAGGTCGTCCGGGGTGGGCGGGCCGCCGCGGGTGGGGATGCGCTGGCGCGGGCCGACCTCGCCGAGAAGGCCGAACTGCGCGTTGTTCAGGAGCTCCCACTCCTCGCGCTCCTTCACGGCGTCGACCGTGAGGCGGATCTGCTCGCGGAGCTGGTCGATCTCGTTGGAGTAGAGATCGGTGACGCGGGTATGGGTGTTGAGGATCGTCTGGATGGTCGAGAGGTGGTACTCGCGCGGATCGACCTCGTAGTCCACGAA
>NZ_JBKFAV010000257.1:0-279 GCF_053345825.1 Methylobacterium sp. C33D | reverse complement strand
GACGATCCGATCGGCGCCCTCGCGGTCACCCGGGCGGGCTTCGCCGGCGCGGCGGGGCGGATCGCCCGGGCCGGGCTGCCCACGGCGCTGGTCCAAGAGGGCGGCTACCTCTGCGCGGCCCTGCCGGACAACCTCGCGGCCTTCCTCGCCGCCTTCGACGCCGCGCGCTGAGCCGGGCGCCGCGGGCGCGATGTGAAGGCGCGATGTGAAGGCGTGATGCGATCGTGATCGCCGGGGCGCCGGATCGGCTGCCCGGATATGGTCGACCCGGTGCCACAA
>NZ_JBKFAV010000256.1:0-279 GCF_053345825.1 Methylobacterium sp. C33D | reverse complement strand
GGCCCAGAAGCCGGGTGATCGAACGTGTCTCGGCGGCCGTGAAGTCCGGACGCGGCCAGGGGTCGGCGCGTACGTGCACGGCCGGGGTCCGCCCCCGCCGCGAGAGCGCGATGATCTGCCCGCGAAAGCCATGGCGCCGAAGACTGATCACCGCATCGACCATGCTGAGACCGGTCCCGATGATGAGAACCGGATGGTCCGGATGCAGCCGCGCGTCATGCTCCGGATTCCACGGATCGCCCCGGAAGCGGCTTTCCGGTTCCTGGGGCAGGGTGGGGT
>NZ_JBKFAV010000255.1:0-279 GCF_053345825.1 Methylobacterium sp. C33D | reverse complement strand
AGATCCGACAGCGCGCCGGGAGCGCCCGCATGGCCTACGCGACGACGATCGAAGGCACACGCTTCACCTTCCCCGACCTGCGCAGCCTGCTCGCCAAGGCCACGCCGGAGCGCTCGGGCGACCAGCTTGCCGGGCTGTGCGCGGAAGGGCCGGTCGAGCGCCTGGCCGCGCAGATCGCCCTCGCCGACCTGCCGCTGAGGACCTTCCTGGCCGAGGAGCTGATCCCCTCGGACGAGGACGAGGTCTCCGACCTCATCGCCCGCCGCCACGACGCGCAAG
>NZ_JBKFAV010000254.1:0-280 GCF_053345825.1 Methylobacterium sp. C33D | reverse complement strand
CCGTGCCGTCGACGGTGGTGCTGTCCCGCCTCGCGGAGGCGCTCGGCGTCACCTTCTCGCGGCTGATGGCGCCCGCGACGGGGCGCGAGATCCTGCTGATCCCGGCGAGCCGCCAGCCGATCCTGCGCGACGAGGCGTCCGGCTACCTGCGGCGCTGCATCTCGCCGGTCCTGCCGGGGCGCGGCATCGACTGGGTGCCCAACACGCTGCCGCCGGGCGCCAGCACCGGCGAGTTCACCGCCCATCGCCGCGGCGTGTCCGAGTACATCTACGTCCTACG
>NZ_JBKFAV010000253.1:0-281 GCF_053345825.1 Methylobacterium sp. C33D | reverse complement strand
ACCGCATCGCCCAAGTCGGCGTGCAGGGCCAGAAGCAGCCCGGCCTCAACTGGATCGGCGTCGTCCTTCCGGTCGGCAAGATGACCAGCGATCAGGTCCGGGCGCTGGCCAAGATCGCGGCCGAGTGCGGCGACGGCCAGATCCGCCTCACCGTCTGGCAGAACTTCATCGTCTCGGGCGTGCCGGACGCGAAGGACGCCGAGGTCGAGCAGCGGGTGCTCGATCTCGGACTCACCACCAAGGCGGCCGGCATCCGCTCCGGCCTCGTGGCCTGCACGGGC
>NZ_JBKFAV010000252.1:0-281 GCF_053345825.1 Methylobacterium sp. C33D | reverse complement strand
AGCACCGCCCGGATGCGGTGGGCCACCGCCCGGAGCAGGAAGTCCCCGGCCGCGTGGCCGAGGCTGTCGTTGACGGCCTTGAAGCGGTCGAGGTCGAGGCACAGCACCGCGCAGGTGCCGCCGTTCAGGTGCATGTCGGCGAGCCGGATCTCCAGCCGCTCGTAGAAGAGGGCGCGGTCCGGCAGGTCGGTGAGGCCGTCGTGGCGCGCCATGTGGGCGACCTGCCCCTCGGCCGCCTTGCGGGCGGTGATGTCGATCGGGGTGCCGATGAAGCGCAGCGC
>NZ_JBKFAV010000251.1:0-282 GCF_053345825.1 Methylobacterium sp. C33D | reverse complement strand
CCTCGGTGCGCGCCGCCTCCGCGTCCCCCGTGGCGGTGCGCAGGGCCGCCTCGACCGCCTTGCGCTCGGTGATGTCGAGGTGGAGGCCGACCATGCGCTGCGGCTGCCCGTCGGCGCCGCAGAGCGTCCGGCCCCGCGCGTAGAGCCAGCGGGCGCCGACTCGGAACTCGGCCGCGTAGGGGGTGCCGGACCCGACCGCCCGCCGGATCTCGCTCCAGACATCGGCGACGTCGTCGGGATCGATCAGCGCCGTCCAGGCGGAGGCCGAGATCGTGTGGGCCG
>NZ_JBKFAV010000250.1:0-282 GCF_053345825.1 Methylobacterium sp. C33D | reverse complement strand
TCTCCAGGAAGCCGTGATTGACCTTGACGTGGCGCAGGTCGGACAGGCGCGTGATCACGGCCGGCGCCGGGTTGGCGTTGAAGGTGCGCTCGAACCGCTCCTCGGCCTCGAACTGGTCGGAGACGTCCTTGAGGATCAGCGCCAGGCAGCTCGGGTTGCCGTCGCGGTCCGTGGCCACGAGGCTGCGCAGCGAGTGCACGAAGTCCATGTCGGGCCTGTCGGCCCGGCGCACCTCGACCACGACGTCGTGGAAGCGCTCGCCGGCCACGACCCGCTCGATCG
>NZ_JBKFAV010000249.1:0-283 GCF_053345825.1 Methylobacterium sp. C33D | reverse complement strand
CTCGAGTTCGGCAGCCGAGATGCTGGCGACGCGGGCCCCGCGCGTCGGGAGCAGCTCCAGCAGGCCTTCCGTCGCCAGGATCTTGATCGCCTCGCGCAGCGGCGTCCGCGTGATCCCGAAGCGCTCGGTCAGCTCGCTCTCGTTGATCCGCGCCTTCGGCTCCATCTCGCCGGACCGGATCAGCTCGCGCATGCGCTCGGCGACCTCGTCGTGGAGGTAGCGGCGGCTGATGCTGATCCCGGGCTCGATTTTATTCATGGTCCCCCGACACACACAGATCAGT
>NZ_JBKFAV010000025.1:0-99927 GCF_053345825.1 Methylobacterium sp. C33D | reverse complement strand
CCTTCAACCGCCTCAAGGACTTTCGCCGGATCGCCACCCGCTACGACAAGCTCGCACGCAACTACGCCTCGGCCCTCGCTCTGGCCGCCGTCATCGCCTTCTGGTGCTGATCGAGTCCAAACCCTAGTCCGGGCGGTCGGACGACAACGGCACGTCGCAGCGCGGTCAGCGCGAATTCCTTGTGAAGCCGGTCGCCCGCCGCCCAGCCCACGACCCGTCGGGAGTACAGATCGAGGACCACCGCCAGGTACAACCAGCCCTCCCGCGTCCAGATGTAGGAGATGTCGCTTCCCCACTTGCGATCCGGCCCGGCCGCCGTGAAGTCCTGGTCGAGGTGGTTGGGCGCGACTGGAAAGGCGTGGCCGCTGTCCGTCGTGCGCCGGAAGCGGCGCGGCTGGCGGGCTTTGAGCCCGTTCTCCCGCATCAGCCGGGCCACGCGCCGCCGGCCTACCGCCAGGCCCTGCTCGCGCAGCTCGCGCGTCATGCGCGGGCTGCCATATGTCTCGTGCGAGAGCGTGAAGGCGGATCGGACGTGGGCAAGCAGCACCAAATCCTCGCGCTGCCGCGTCGAGGCCGGGCGGTTCTTCCAGGCGAAATAGCCGCTCGGAATGACGTCGAGGACCTTGCACAGGCGCGCGACCGGGAAGTCCTTCTTCGCCGCGTCGATGAGGCGGAACCTCATCGACTTCCCCCCTTGGCGAAACGTATGGCCCGCCCCGTCCGCAAGTGGCTCTGGATCCGCTGGTCTGAGCAGTCTGCATAAACGTATCCGGCCTTCCGGGCGCGCCGTTGGCCAAGATGGAGATCCGCGCGTTCAGGGCCTCATAAAAAGTTCGGCGTCGTACGCCATTTTCGCCAGGAGGCTGCCGGAACACCGGTCGACTGTCAGGCCATCTTCCTCTCACCGCTCGCAGACATCGGAAGGTCGGCGCACGTCTCGCCGGCCGAATTGCATTAAACAGCGACGGCGGCTGCCTCGTAGGTGCGTCCGTGACGCAGCAGGGCCCACACAATGCGCGCCAGCTTGGCTGCTAGCGCGACGACCGCTGTGTTGATGTGCGCCCGCGACAGCAGCCCGCGCAACCACTGACCGAGACGCGTCTCGCTCTGTCGCAGCGTCGGCAGCGCAGCCCGTGCACCCTGAATCAACGACTTGCGCAGATATTTGCTGCCGCGTTTGGTGATGCCGACAAGTTTGGGCCGGCCCCCGGTCGTCAACTGCCGGGGCACGAGGCCGAGCCAAGCTGCAAGGTCACGCCCCCGTGCAAAGGTAGCGACATCGCCGATGGCCGCCACGAGAGCCGTGGCGTTGAGCGCGCCGATCCCGGGGATCGTAGTCAGCCGACGCGCGTGTTCGTCCGATCGAGCCGTTTCGGCAAACTCGGCATCCAGCGCGGCGATGCGCTTGTCGAGATCCTGCCAGCGCTCCCGCACTTCGGCGACGAGAATACGCATGCGTGCTGAAAGCGCAGGCACGGCGGCCTCATCCATCAGAGAGGCAAGACAAGCTGCGAGCTTCGCACGACCTTGCGGCACGATGTGGCCACGCTCCAGGAGAACAGCACGGATCTGGTTCATCAGCGCCGTTCGCTCGCCGACGAGTTGGTCGCGCACCCGGTGCAGGGTCTGCATGTCGAGCTGAGCTTGCGACTTGAGGGTGACGAATCGCATGGTCGGCCGGGTCGCCGCCTCGGCGATGGCCTCGGCATCCCGGTCATCGTTCTTCTGCGCCTTGACGTAAGGCCGGACATACTCGGGCGACATCAGCCGAACGGTGTGACCCTGAGCCGCCAACGTGCGGCCCATGTGATGAGCACCGCAACACGCCTCCATGGCGACTACGCAGGCGGGTAGTTTCTCTCCGAAAGCAAGCACCGTCTCACGACGCATGCGTCGCCGCAGCACGACGCGGCCGTCGAGATCCAGCCCAACCACGCTGCAGCTGTTTTTGCCCAGATCGATACCGAGAACCGCGATGCTCATCGTCTTGCTCCATCCCTCGTGTCGGCGGCACTACAAAACTAGCAGTGCCGCTCGGTGAGGGGCGGGCCATCCATAAAAAGCCGTGGCCCGCTTCAGGATCTCCCGCTCCTGGCGCAGCACCTCGTTCTCGCGGCGCAGACGCTTGAGCTCGGCGGCCATGTCCTCCTGCCGGTCGGTCGGTGGGTTGTCCATCTCCCGCTCACGCCGACCGTCGATCCAGTTGCGCAGCGTCGAGAGCCCGACGCCGAGATCGGCGGCGACCTCCCGGCGGGACCGCCCACTCGTCTGCGCCAATCGCACCGCCTCAGCACGAAACTCAGGGGTAAAGGTCTGCTTCCGGTCTGCAATCGGAACCCTCCTCCTTCAGGAAAAGAGCTCTCCACTTTCTCGAGGCAAGTCCATCTGTCGCCTGTGCTTCATCGCGCGAGACAGCCCGCCGTAAAACGGGCCGTGCGCGGCGCGAGGCTTGCCGCCCTGCGGATCCCGGTGCGGCCCCTCCTGTCCAGTTCGGTCAAGCGGCACGCCGCGTCACCGGCTAGGTTGACAGGCCTCCCTCCGTTTAGCGGCTGCCGCGAAGGCCGTCATGACACGCTCCCGACCTTCCATCGCCGCCCTGATCCTGTCCTTGCTCGCCGGGCTATCAGGCGGGTTCACCAGCCTTGAGGCGCGTGAGCGTCCCGCGCAGGGCACCGTCACCATCCCCAGCGACGCAGAACTCAACCGGCTCGAACGCGAGGCGATCACCATGCCCCCGCTCGACGTGACCGGAACGCCGCCGGGCAGTGGAGACGGGACACGGGAACGGCGCGAGCGCCGCATCAAGCGGACATCGCCGGAGCGCGGCGGCGCCTGCGACGATTGCTGAACGGATTCGGGCGCGAGGCAGGGATGCAGGACGCCGAGCCCCTCATCGCCGATCACGACCTGACGAAGATGCGTGGTCCGGCGAATCCTGCACCGCGGCGCAGACGATGGAGCTGGGCCCTGCCGGCGGTCGGCTTGCTGCTGGTAGCCGCCGCCGGTTTTGCACTTGCCCATCTCTGGTCACCGCACGCCAATCTGCGCATCACGCTCGGGCCCCCCGGCAGCACGGCCGAACGCTTCATCACGGCCTTCGCGGCCGTCTCAAAGGTGCAGCATCCGCGCGTGAACCTCGAACTCGTCCGGGTCGACGATCTCGCGGGCAGCGCCAAGGCGCTGGAAGAGCGACGGACGGACCTTGCCATCGTGCGCAGCGACGCGGCGGTGCCGGCCAACGCCCAGACCATCGTGCTCCTGCGGCGGGACGTCGTCGCCTTTGTCCTGCCCCCGCACAGCCCCGTGACGTCGGTCGCCAATCTGGCGGGCAAGTCCGTCGGCATCGTGGCCGGGCCTCTGCAGGCCGCCAATGCGCGCCTCCTCGACATGGTGCTAAGCTTCTTCAACATCCCCGCAAAGGACGTCGAAAAGGTCGTTCTGCCGGTCGACGGGCTGGCTCAGTCCGTCCGGCAGAAGAAGCTGGCCGCCGTCCTGGCGGTCGGTCCGATGGCGCCCGGCGAGGTCGTCGACGTGGTCGCCGCGGTCGCACGCGCAACGAAGGGCACTCCCGGCGTCCTCGCGCTCGACGAGGCAGAGGCGATCGGCAAGCGGTTCCCCGGCCTCGACTCGATCGACGTGCCCAAGGGCGAGTTTCGGGCACGTCCCGCGACGCCGAGCGACTCCGTCACGACGCTGGCGGTCACTTTCCGGTTCGCTGCCTCGGAGTTGATGCCCAATGTCGTTGCGGCGGCGATCGCCCGGTCGATCCTGACGACCAAAGCCAAGCTCGCAGCGGTGACTCCGCTGGCCGCGCAGATCGAGGCGCCCGATCCGGACGACAAGAGCCCGATCCTGCCGGTCCATCCGGGCGTGGCCGCCTACCTGAGCAACGGAGACCAGAGCTTCTTCGACCAAGTCCAACAGTATTTCTACCTCGGCGGCCTCGTGATCAGCCTCGCCGGATCGCTCCTCGCCGCCGCCTCGGCGGGCTGGAACCGTCGCCGGTCGGAGGCGGAGTGGCGCCCCGTCCGACGGCTCGTGGAGATCGCCGACGCGGCGCCGGGGGTCGATCGCGCCGGGCTCGCCGCGCTGGAGGGCGAATATCGGGCGATCGTGTCGGGCATGCTGGGCTGTTCGTCCGGGGCTGTCAGCACTGACTGCCTGTCGGCCTTCTCGACGGCCCTGGCCCATGCCCGCCACGCCCTCGATCGCCGCGGCGCCAGTATCGATCCCGCAAGCCTCGGTTCGGAGACGGTGGCGGTCCCCCCCGCGCCGACGCTCGTCGTCGGGCGGTGACGGCGGGCGACGAGGGTGCGCCCGGCGCCGGTCAGCCGCTTCCTTCCCGAGCGGCGCCAACCTGTCCCTGCGCACGGAGCAGCAGGTCGCGCAGGCGTCCGGCGCCTAGCACGTGGCCGATCTCCTGGTAGGCGAAGTACGGGAGCAGCACCACGAACATGACCCAGGCGAAGGTTAGCACGCCCCGCGGGCCACCGGCCACCTCTGGCAGGACGGCGCCCGGTGCCTGTCCGTGCCAAGCCCCGAGCAGCACCTCCTCCAGTCCGTAGGCAGCCACCAGGACAGCCGTGAACAGGAGGGCGCGGTACAGCACCACGTAGACGAGGGGCCTGCGGCTGATGCGCCGGCCGAAGCTCAGCGATCCGAGCTTCGTCGCCTCGGCGATCAGCATGAACTTGGCCAGGACCAGGGCATTGATCAGCCCGAGCGCGTAGAAGTGGTAGCCTGGATAGTGCGGTATGTCGCGATCGATCCGGGCGTAGATGTTGATACTGAACACGATCAGGGTGCCGAAGACCACGATCAGGTAGGTGGCGAAGACGAGATATCGCTTCGCTTCGTCGGCAACCCGTTGCCACAGGGATACGGGCGGCTCGTGCGTGTCGGCGCCCGACCTCTCCCCGGGATCAGGAATGGCGGCCTCCCGAGAAGAGGCAGGGGGCATGGCTCGTCCTCCACGGGTTCCGTCCGCGCCATGCGGCACAGGTCCCGATTGCGCCTGTGAGGCCGCGGATCGGTTGACCGATCCGGGGCCTCACAGGGCTGAGTCAGGCCGCCAGCTTGACGGCGTGCTTGCTCTCGATCGTGCGCCGGATCAGGCGGCGGGTCCGCTCCGTGAAGGCGAGCTTGTCCGCCAGGCAGCTCTCCAGCAGGACGCCGACCCCGAAGTGCCCGCTCACGTCGGCCATGGCGACCAGGGCCACGTATTCGGCGATGCGCAGATGCATCAGGTGATTGGCCTTGATCAGAATGAACAGGGCCTTGGCGGCCGGGGCCTGGATCTCGGCCAGTTCGCGCCGAAAATCTTCGAGGAAGACTTCCTGCAATCGGCCGTTCCCCGTTATCGGTTTTTCGCCGATCAGCTGAAAGCAGCGGTCGAGCGACTTGATCATCTTGTCCTGGATAAAGGCGCGTGATTGAAGCGCCTCCTGGATCGCCGGATCCTGCGCGACCTGCCCAAGTTCCTCGTAGATCTTCGTCGCGCGTTCAGCGTGATGCCGCGCATCGCTCAGCATGCGCACGAAAAGCTCCTTCGGTGTCTTGACCGGCATGGCAATCTCCTCACCCTTCATGGCTGTCGATAGAGGCATCTCTCGAATGCCAGGATCGCTTCGTGCGCCATTGGCGCGACCGGAAGCAGCGTTCTGCCGGTCGCCGGGGCGAGCCCCTCGCTCACCGCGCTGAAGCGTGGGGCATTATGCATCCGCGCCGGGTCCCTGCTTGATCGGGCGAGACAGGAGCCGAGCCGGGCATCGGTCGCGCCCGGCGATTCAACCGCAGCAGGGAAAGACTACGCTCCTCAAGCGGGGTGCGCGTCACCGCGGATCAAGCGGCGTTGCCGGCTCGGCCTTACTCTGCGGTCGGTGCGTATCCGAGGCGGTCGGTGCGTATCCGAGGGGCAGAAGGCTTGATGCCGCGTTCAGCCCATCTCGGCAGATCCTTCTCCAGAGCGGAGATCATCCCATGAGGCTTGTACGGATTGCGTCCTTGGCCAGTGCTGCCCTGATCCTGAGCGGTCTGGCCGCCGAGGCGCGTGGTTTCCACGGCGGGGGCGGCTTCCGCGGCGGCGGAGTCCGTGCCGGCGGCTTCCATGGCGTCCGGGTCGGTGGGGTCGGCGGCTATCGCGGGGCGGCGGGTTACCGGGGCCGCTACGGCGCCGTCGGTCGCTATGGCGGGGTCGGTCGCTACGGCGCGGTGGGCCGATACGGTGGCGTCGGCCGTTACGGGTATGGCTATGGCCGCTACGGTTACGGCGCCCGACCCTACGGCTACGGCCTGGGTGCGGCGGCCGTCGGAGCTGCGGCTGCCGCCGGCTACGGCGCCACCTACGGCCGCTGCGGGCCTTACGCATATTACGATGCCTATGCGGGCGTCTGCCGTCCGTATTGAGGCCGTTGAACAAGGCCGGGGCCGTGCGGTCCCGGCTCCCGCTCCTCCGGCCTGAACCGGTGGCCCACTCGGCCCGATCCGGCAGACGGCCTCAGAACAGGTTGGGTCGAATGCCATGACCTTCCGATCTGTCGCCTCCCTCCTCGTAATCTTCTCAGGCGCGCCCGCTCTGGCCCAATCGTACGGCCTGCAGCAGCCGGCAGCCCTGTTTCACGGCAATTACTGCGGCCTCGGCAACAACGCCCCATTGCCGCCCATCGACGCGCTCGATGCCGCCTGCGCCCGCCACGACGCCTGCACCCCCGTGGGCCGGTTGCCGTCGCCGGCGTGCAATGCACGTCTCTATTGGGAAACGGACCGGATCTCGCGCGATCCGCGGCAACCGGACGACATTCGAGCGCTGGCGGGCTTCGTCGCCGCGGGCGCCGCCCTTCTGCCGTTCGACCCGAATGCGCCGGCCGTCGCCGTCAGGATTCCTGTCACCGCTCGCCCGATCTATCATGCCTACTGAAGTTCGCTTCGATGAAGTGGGCAGCGGTTCGAGGCGGGGGAGCGCGTCAGGGGTTCAGGAGCCGTACCCGAGTGCAGCGCGATCGAGTACGGCTCTAGAGCAGGCCTTCCGAGGCGGTCAGCGGCGGAATTTCCCCCGGTACCCGCCGACGTGACGTCCGTAGACGGCCCGGCCGCCATAGGCCCGACCGCCCCGATACACGCGCCCACCGCGGTAAACGGCCCCGCCCCGATAACCATACCGGGCACCGCCGGGGTAACCGTAGATCCCACCGCCCCGGTACCCATAAGCACCCGGCGCTCCGTAGACGTTGGGTCGACAGGCGCCATACGGCCCCCGGTGGAAGCCGGGGCCGCACCCGCCGGCGGCTTGCGCGGCCGCGATGCCGAAGCCGCCCGGTCCGGGCCCGTTCAGGCCCAGCAGTACACCGAGCGCGAGAGCTGAAAGCGATATGATCCGTGTCGAGCGCATGTGTCTCTCCTCCGTCACGATTTGCAACAATATCAAGCTAATTCATAAATTTGTCCGGCAAGAATGGCGAAAAATCTGATAATACTGAAGTTGCTGTCGGATGGTACATATGAATGATATTATAATCTCGGCCGATCTGTACAGCGTTCCAACCGAGGAAGGGCAGGGAGCATCGGGTCGGCGCCCGTCTCGGAAGGCCGGCACGTGAGCCTCCAGATGCTGGGCGTCATGTCGGACCAGCGTCGGAACGCGTGTGTGAACGCAGCCGCTTCGGAGAAGCCCAGACAGGCTGAGATCTGCGCCAACGTCATGTTGGTATCGGCCAGAAGCTGTTTTGCCGTCTCGAACCGGATCTGCGTGGTCACTGACCGGAAGCTCGTGCCCTCGGCCCTCAGACGACGGCTGAGCGTGCGCCTATGAACCGCGAAGTGGCGCGCCGCGGCCTGACTCGACCAAGGGTTCTGGATGAACTCCATGCGCAGAAGCCGCCGAAGCTGGTCAGACATCTGGAGTGGCTCCGTTCCCCCGATCTGTCGGATGCGGTGTTCCGCGATCTCGAGAACCGTCCGATCCGCGCCCGCGATCGGTTGTTCGAGAAGGCGTGAGGGAAACGCGATGGCTGCCCATTCCTGATCAAACCGGACGGGTCCGCGGAAGAAATGCCAATACGGATCTGTCTGGTTCGGCAGCGCACGCGGCAACAGGAGTTCCGACGGCGACCATTGGGCACCCAGCAGGGCGCGCATGATATTGACGATCGTGGCGAGCGCCCCCTCCGATTGGAGGCCCACCGCCGTCGCCCCGGCTTCGTAAGGGAAGTAATGAAGCAGCGCCAAGTCGGCCTCGACACAGAGTCTGACTGCGGAGCCGCACGTCCAGGCCCAGGGCCGTGTCTCTAGGACATGCAGCGCGTCGCCAACCGTTCCCGCATTTCGAACCAGCGCGCCGCTCGGCCCGAGCTTGGCGAGAACGATGCGCTGTCCCACGAGCAGACCGAGATGGCCGCACCCCGTCCGCTTCGCGCCCAGTTGAAGCAGCCGGCCGAGCGCGGCATTTGACGCTGGCGCGCCGTTTTCCCGGTATGCCCGCGAGTCGCAGTCGGCCTCGCAGAGGAGGGCGACGGGATCTGCGCCGAGTTCCGATAGGACCGCACAGGCTGCACTCGCAACGTCGCCATGGAGGTCGCCCAGACCTACCCCGGCGTCGGGGGGCTCGTCCCCGTCCGGCCGCCGATCGGCATCGGGTAAATCGAAAGCGTCTGCGCGCACTGGCGCGAGGCTGTTGGCCATCGCAGGAGACCGTTACTTCCCCGGTTCGGCGAAGTTGGCGCTATCCACGGCATAGACACATTGCGCTGGATCAATATGGCTATTTCCGCAGGATAATTCGTCAGTTTTGATTTATGAATACAATATTAGTTACAGGGCTCCGACCGGATCGCCCTGTGATGAAAACGAAGCTGGAGACGCGCGGCGGCGCGGGCTGACAGTTCGCGCCGACGCGCGTGGGCGGATCGCCTCGGCGGCCGCGTGGGCGTCCTGCCTGCGGGGCCGGCATCGAGGCCTTGTGATCCTGGCCAGGCAGGCCGCAGGGGCGGCCCTCGCGGGCCAAAGCGGGCATGCAAGCCTGTCCGGACGGCTGCCGATCTGGGGTCCGCGTCAGAACATCCCGCGGAATGCGCGGCGGATGCGGGCGCGTCCGATCCGGCCATCGCGCAGATGGGGCCGGAACAGCTTCCTGAGGGCGTAGACCGCAAGAGCGTACTCGGCCCTGCACCGCGCGGCGCGCGCCTTGGGCAGGGTACCGGCCTCGACGAGATAACCGAAGGTTTCGCGATCCGCGCCGTAGGCAAGGCAGAGCAGGTTGTAGAGGCGCTGCCCCGCGAGGCTGTGATCATCGGCCAGCACCGCTTGGTCCGCGGCCTCCTCGGCGGCTTGGCTGCGCAGCAGATGGGCCGTGCCGTCGACCGCGTGCCGCGCCTGGGCGGGCGGCAATTCGAGCAAGATCAGGGCGGCGAACTGGTCGGCCGCGTCCTCCTCTCGGCCGAGCACGGGCACGTCGAGCAGATCGTACAGGGCATGACCGAGTTCGTGGAGGAAGATCTGCGCGACGGCGCCGAAGATCGCGTCGTGCTGGCTCAACCCGGGCTCGGCTGGGCTTCCGGACGCACGATCGCGCACCTCCTGAATATACTCGTAGCAGACCGTGACCGTCCGGTTCTCGGGCGCGTACCACGCGTTGGGCTCGCCGCAGACCGACAGACGCAGGGTCAGCGCGCGCGGCGGACGCACGCCACGGACGATCGCCTGAAGGCCTTCCAGAACACGGCGCGCCCTGAGGTCGCGATGGAGCGCACGCGTCTCTTCGTTCGCGGGGCGTTGATAGACGATCCGGATCGCCGCGCCCCGTGATCGGGCCGCCTGGACCGGCATCGCGCCGATGACGAGCATCAGGCTCGCGGCGAATCCGACGGCGCATCGCATTTAACACTCTCTGGACCGCGCGCCTCACTGCGACAGGACGCGCACGATCCGGTGCGACTCGAGATCGACGATGACGGCCTTCTCGTCCGGTGAGATGAAGTAGCCGTAATAGCCCGACGGGATCAGGCCCGGGATCGACTGATTGCGCAGGGATCCCATCTCGATCCAGGAGGGGACTTCGCTGCCGATCCCGACCCGGCGGCCGATCCCGTTCTCCGTGGTGTACCGCGGTCCTGTCTCGAACAGGGCCGCGACCGTGACCGGGACACCGCCGAGCTCGATCTCCCCGGTCATCCCGCCGCGCGGATTGACCTTCAGGGCAAGCGGCTGCGCCTGAAGCGGCGCGCAGATCGCCATTGCGACGAGGCCGAGGGCGATCTTTGACAATATTCGCGACTCGATTTCAGTCTCTATAGACATGATGACCTCCACGCCGGGTCCGCAGACGCGGGTGCGTGCCTAGATCTCGCGGAACCTTAAATCATCCCAAGGTGCGTGCTTGATCAGAAGCGACAGGGGCCGGCCGTGCCGGTTCCACGGAGACCGACCGGGCGCTTCGTCGTCAGGCCGGGCGGGGCCGCGACGACCGAGGTGGGGTTGAAGCCCGCACACCCGCGATGGAGGCCCGCCGCCGAGCGGCCGGCCTCGGGCTGGATCGGGTCGGGGGCCGCACCGGCGGGTCCGATCGGCGGGGTAGGAGAAGGCAGAGCCCTCGGCAGCCGTGATCCGGACGTCCTCGCACGGAACGAGGCAGCCCTGACACAACTGGGCTGCCTCGAGCGCTTGGTCGTCGTGTTCGGTGCGTCGCCTCTCGTCGAGGACCCCGGCGCCCCTCAGACGATGCGCGGCACGCGGCGTGTTGGTCCCGGACGCGCCTGCCGGCGCACGCGTCCCGACCCGTAACTCTCTGAGGATCGCTCCCGATAGCGGCGGCCCCGAGAGTCTCGATTCGCCGGGCTCCTCGCGCCGAGCCCGTGCTTCCATCGACGGACGGTGTTCTAGCCGCCTGCGACCTTCTCGGGCTCCTCCTCCTCGATCGTCTTCCCGAGACCGAGCCAAGCCTTCATCGCCGCGGGCAGCGAGCGGGCAGTCTTCTTCTTCAGCCGGTCCGGAGCGCGCGCAGCATCCAGCCGGGACGCCGCCACATCCATCCCGAGAGCGTCGGCCTGCCGCCCGATCGCCAGGGCACCCTCGAGGGTGGCGAGCCCCTTGTCGAAGGAGGCCGTATCCCAATGCATCCGGTCGTTTCCGACGCGCCGGTCGATGTACCGGGCGCGCGCCAGCTCGACTGCCCGCGCGTCCGCACACGCCAGGCGGGTCACGAACGGCAGCAAGCGCCGCCGCTCCTCGTCAGTCGCCTCGTCGTTCAGGCGCATGGCCAACTGGCAGATCGGGCGCGAGAAGCAGTTCGGCATCCGGCTGACCGAAGCCACCGGCTGGTACGGGAAGCCGCAGGCGACGATGGCCGCCTCGTTGATACAGGTCCCGCCGTCGGGGCCGGGGAACTGGTGCGAGCCCCGAAGAAGCTTCCAGTTCAGGAGGTGATCGAAGTCGTCCATGGCGGCGAATTCCTTCGACTGCGTTCTGACACCGAATCTGATTTGATCGCACGGGATCTCTTGTCGCCCGTGTTAGATCGTCGGTCGGCTTCGGGAAGTCGGCCGGAGTCACATCATCCGTTCGCTACTGTGGCTCATCCGGCGCGCGACGTGATCGGTCCGGTGCCAGGGCTGGCCGAAGATCAGCCAAGCCAATCCGAAGCCGACACCGCCGGCAGCGAACAGCGCCGTCAGCGCGGCCGGATCCAAGCCGTTGACCATGTGGCGCCTCGACGGGTGTTCATCCTGTCCTGGCGGGATCGCCTGCCGCGACACGTTGGGGTCTTTCGCGACGTTGTGCAGGACCCGTCTGAGATGGTCGGAGATTTGGCCGGCGAGCCGGTCGTCCTCTGGGAGACGCTCGCCCCGTCTGTCCTCGGACTCGATGACGTCGTGGAAATGGCCGCTCGTCATAGCGAATCTCCATGGCTGTCCGCGGATTATTCGGCGGTCGGGCGATCTCTTCTCAGCGGGTCTGAACGCTCGTCTGAGGCGCGGGCGACGACGCGGTCCTCAACGGCGCGGACGCCCGGCACCGACCGGGTCGCGCGCTCCGCCGGGGCCGGCACGGCAACCCGCCAGGATGACCTGATTGCCCGAGACACTGATCGTGATCGCGTCGGCCTCGATCATCCCGCCCGGTCGCAAAGCCACCAGCTCCTGCCCTTCACGGTCATCGCGTCCCTCCTGGCTCTCCTCCGGAGGGTTTCCCACGGAGCCTGCCGCGGACTCTGCGCGCCCGGCGCCGGCGGGCCTTGATCTAGCGCAATGCCGACGCGTCCGGCTCGACGGCGGCTCGCGGCCGCCGGCGAAAGGTCAGACCCGTGCCGTCCCAGAGCACGGTGCCGGTGTGGCCGCGCGGGACCTTGGCGACCCGACCGGTGAGGGCGTCGTTGGCGCCGAAGAGGCGGTCGCACGGCACGCTCGTCGGCCTCAGGCCCGGGGCCCGCCGCGTCGGCGTCGCGCCGCGCCGCGCGGGTGCTCTGCGACTCGCGCCTCACGTCCATGTCGGCCTCCCGATTGCGGATGCGGGGGATCGTGCAGGCGGCCGGGATCGACGGCGTTGAGGTGGATCAAGGCGGCCCGGGACCGCGTCGCCAGGATGCCTCGCGTCAGCAGGACGGGAGCGAACGATGGCCCTGGTGCTCCGAACCACCTTGATCACGACGGTCGGCCGCGCGCGGGGGCCGGCCTCGCTCAGACCGAAGAACGACGCCGGTCGCCGGGTCGTCGCCGATGCGGCCCGCTACCGGTCCATCGGCAGCCTGCAGGCGCTGGGGCTCGCCGTCGCGGGCGCGGCGGTGACGCCGGCGCTCCTGTGGCTGGCCCTCTGAGGGACGCGGCCGAGATCGGGGAGATGGGCGATGGACGACAAGACCGTGCACCAACACGTGCTCGACGAGCTGACCTACGCGCCGATGATCGACGCCGCGCAGATCGGCGTCACCGTCGAGAACGGCATCGTCACCCTCAGCGGGCATGTCCGGAGCTACGCCGAGAAGGGCATCGCCGAGCGCGTCGCGCTGCGGGTCCGCGGCGTCCGGGCCGTGGTCGAGCAGATCGAGGTCCGCTACCCGGACAATCCCGCCATCGGCGACGAGGCCCTGGCCGAGCGCTGCGCCCGGGTCCTCGAATGGGACGTGCAGATCCCGGACGAGGCGGTGACGCTCAAGGTCGAGCGGGGCTGCGTCACGCTCCAGGGATGCGTGCCCCATTACCACCAGAAGGCGGCAGTCGATCAGGCGCTGCGGCGGCTCGCGGGCGTCACCGACATCGTCAACCTCATCGCGGTCAGGCCGTCGGTGCGGCCGTCCGAGATCAAGGACAAGATCTTGGCGGCGCTGAAGCGGAGCGCGCGCGATCCCGACACGATCCGCGTCCACGTCGACGGTGACACGGTGATCCTGGACGGCTGCGTCGACGTCTGGAGCGAGCGCGAGCTGGCCGAGCGCGCCGCGTGGTCAGCCCCCGGCGTGCGCGCCGTCGAGGACCGCCTGACACTCGCGTGAGGTCGGTCCGGTGCGGGCCGTGGTCCACGCGGACGCGGCGGCAGACCCGACACGCGAGCCGGTCCCGGCACGGACGCGCGCACGGATCGGCTCGGCGCCCTCTCCGGGAGCCGCCACGCACGTGCCCCGATCCGCCCGGCCACGCGGGCCGGTCCCGGGCCGGTCCCCAATCCACCCCGTTGAGCTGGATCAAAGCCCGGGCCGCGCGCGCGGGCCAGGGTGCCTCTGCCGGGCCGATCGCCCGGTCACGGGAGGCGATCATGCGGATCTCCAACATCTTGGTCTCGGTCGATCTCGGCGCGGCCGCCGCGGACCGCGTCCGGCTCGCCGCCGACATCGCCGCGCGCTTCGAGGCCACCCTGACCGGCGTCGCCGCGCGGCAGCTCGTCACCATGATCCCGGTCGAGAGCGCCGACGCGTCGGAGCGCGTCTTCGAGATCGAGGAGACGCGGGCGAAGGAGGAGTTGGCCGAGGCGCGGGCGCTGTTCGCCCGCGAGGCGGGCGACCGGGTCAGGACCGCGTGGCGGGGCGTACTGGCCGAGCCCCTGGCCTACCTGGTCGAGCAGGCCCGCGCCGCCGACCTCGTCGTGGTGGGCCGCCTCGGCCCGGCCGACGGCGACCCCGGGTTGATGGGCGTCGCCGCAGGGGGCCTGCTGATGGAGGTGGGGCGGCCGGTCCTCGTCGCACCGCCCGGGATCGAGCGCCTCGCCGCCAAGCGGGTCGTCGTGGCCTGGAAGGATACCCGCGAGGCCCGCCGCGCCGTCCACGACGCCTTGCCGTTCCTGGTCCGGGCCGATCAGGTCCACGTCGCGGTGGCCGGTCAGGACGCGCGACGGGACGGTGCGGCCGACGTCGCCGCGTACCTCGCGAGCCACGGCGTCAGCGCCGCCACCCACCTGCTGCACCAGCCCGCGATCGGCGCCGCGGACGAGATCCTCCGGTTCGCCCGGCGGGAGGACGCGGACCTCATCGTCATGGGTGCCTACGGCCATTCCCGACTGCGCGAGTGGGTCTTCGGGGGCGCCACGCGCGACATGCTCCAGGGCACGTCCCTCTGCTGCCTGATGAGCCACTGATGCGCGCGGCCCCGATCCTGCGCGCCGCCGTCCTGGCACCCGCGCTCGTCCTCCTCGCCGCGCCCGCGGCGGCCTGGGACCGGCAGGTGCGACAGGGCGAAACCCTCGCCCGGACCAGCTGCGCCCGGTGCCACGCGGTGGGGCGTGTCGGGGACAGCCCGCTGCGCGCCGCGCCGCCGTTCCGCGACCTGCACAAGCGCTACCCGGTCGAGGATCTCGCCGAGGCGCTCGTCGAGGGCATCCGGACCGGCCACCCGAGCATGCCCGAGTTCCGCTTCGACCCGGATCAGGCGCAGGACCTGATCGCCTACCTGAAATCCCTGGACCGCTGAGGAAGAACCGCGATGTATCTCCGCTGTCTTCTCGTCCCGACCGGGCCGGGGCTCGACGCCACGCATCGGCTGGACGCCGCGCTGCGGCTCGGCCGGCGCCTGCACGCGCACATCGCCGTCGCCTTCGTGGCGCCGGGCCCCGAGCACGTGCTCGCCGGCATGGCGAGCCTCGCGCACGTGGACGGCACCACCATCGAGGCCATCCGGCAGGGGGTGCGGGAGGCGGCGGCCGACGGCAGGGCGGCCCTGGCGGCGTGGTGTGCCCGGGAGGGCGTACCCCTCGTCGCGGGCTCCGATCGCCTGGACGCCACCTTCGCGACCTGGACCGAGCTGTCGGGGGAGGTCGAGCCGATCCTGACGCTGCGCGGGCGGGTCAACGACCTCGTCATCGTCGACCGGCCCGATCCGGCGCGCGCCTTCACCACCCGGGCGCTCGACACGGCCCTGTTCGCGATCGGGCGACCGACGCTGATGGTCGGCGAGGCGGTCCCGTACGACCTGCTCGATCACGTCGTGGTCGCCTGGAACGGCAGCCTGGAGGCCACGCGTCTGATCTCCCAATCCATCGCGCTGCTGCACGACGCCGCCCGCGTGACAGTCGTCCACGCGCCGACCGAGCGCTTCGAAGAGGCGCGCGCGGCCGACCTCTGCGCCTACCTGCGCTGGCACGGGATCACCGCGGAGGCCGTCAGCCTGCCGGTCGACGACGGGACGCCGGTCGGCGCGGCGATCCTGGCCGAGGCGGAGCGGCGGAACGCCTCCATGCTGGCGCTGGGCGCCTACACCCACAGCCGCGTGCGCGAGTTCCTGCTGGGCGGCGTGACCCGCCACGTGACCGAACACGCGCGCATCCCGGTGCTTATGACGCACTGAGCGCGCGCTTCGCCGCCGATCCTCCCCGGTCCTCGATGCCGCCGCGGGTGTCGGGATACCCCGCGGGCGGGTCGGCCGGCGCGTCTCCGCCGAGGGTGAGTTGCCGGGCAGGGGTCACGGCTACCGATCAGCCCGCGCGTTCGCAGGCGGATCGTTCGACACCCGCGAGGGGGCGGAGGCGAAGGGCGTCACCGCGTCTGGAAGCGCGCGATCAGGCCCGGGGCCGCCTCGCGGATCAGCCCGAGGAAATTGTCGATGACCGGATTTCGCCGCTTGTGATGCAGCGCGTAGACGTCGGCCGACAGGAAGGGCGGCTCGATCGGCAGGACGACGACGTCCGGATGCCTCGGTCGGCCGACGAATTCCGGGATGATGGCGAGGCCGAAGCCCGCCGCGACCAGGTTGATCAGCGACGAAGCCTCGCGGACCTGCTGCGAGATCCGCGGGGTGAACCCCTTCTGAATGCAGCCTTGGTAGATCTCCGCGGCGAAGCGCGAGCTGTCGAGGCCGAGCGAGATCAGCGGCTCGCTGCGGAGGATGTCGACCGGGACGCTCCGATTGTCGGCGAGGGCGTGCTCGCGCGGCACGGCCACGCAGAGCCGTTCCGGCCACGCCATCTGGGCGACAAGGTCCGGGTCCTCGGGGGGACTGCGCAGGAAACTCAGATCCGTCCGGTTCGCCTTGAGGGCCACGATCTGGTCGGCCGGCGCCATCTCGTGGATGCGCACGTCCACCGCCCGGAAGCGCTGCTCGAAGGCCCGGATCAGGCATCCCGCCGGTCCCGCGAGGACGGAACTCGTCATGCCGATGTTGAGGATGCCGGCCGTTCCGGTGCCGATCGTCCGCGCCCGGTCGACGGCGTCGGCCACCTGCGCGAGGACCGCCCGCGCGTTCCCGAGGAAGTCCTCGCCGGCGGCGGTCAGGACGACGCGTCGGCTCGAGCGCTCGAACAGGTTGACGCCGATCTCCACCTCGAGATCGCGGATCTGCTGGCTCAACGGCGGTTGCGACACGCCCAGGCTCTGGGCGGCGGCGGTGAAGCTGAGATGCTCCGCCACGGCAGCGAAGTAGCGAAGATGCCGGAGCTCCATCGGCGAAACCATAGGAATTTCGAATGAATTGGAGCACGGAAGCCATTTTGCGTCTAGACGCTCGCCGGCACGCGGTTCGACCAGCGCGTTCCGTGCCCGCTGGCCCCGTGATAGGGCCGGCCGGCATCCATGACCGTCGCGCGCGGGCCCGCCGCGGGCCGGCACGGCCGTCAGCGCGGTCAAGTCTCGCCGGGGTGGAGTCCGACGCGCTCCGCGGCGAAGCGCTCGCGGAGCCAGGCCGCGGCGGGGCCGCAGGGGCGCTGCTTGTGCCAGACCAGTTCGAGGGCGATCGGCCAGTCGCCCTGATCGAACTGGAGGTCCGGCGTCACGAGGTACGGCGCCGTGAGGGACGCGGCGATGACGTGGTCGGTGACGAAGGCCCAGCCGATCCCGTGCTTCACCATCTCCAGGATGACCCAGTGGCTCTCCACCCACCACACCTCGGCGGCGACCCGCAGGCGGCGCTTCTCCGCCCCGTCGCCGCGGGCGGCCACGAGGATCTGGCGGTGGCGCTTCAGTTCCTCCCACTCCACCCGCGCCTTCGCGAGCGGGTGATCGCGACCGCAGACGAGCTTGAGCGGCACCCAGCCGATGGTCTGGAACCCGAGTTCCGTGGGAAGCTCCTCCTGCCGCCACATGACGCCCAGGTCGGCGGCGCCCGACTGAACCATGCGGCTGACATCCTCCATCAGCGGGAAGAGCAGCTCCAGTTCCACGAAAGGGAAGCGCCGGGCGAAGCTCGCGAAGAGGGCGCCGAGGGCGTGCTCGGGGTAGAGCTCGTCGATGGCGACCACCAGCCGGTTCTCGACCCCCTGCTCCAGGCTGCTCGCGACGCCGATCAGGTGCTCCCGCCGGTCGAGCACCACGCGGGCCTCCAGCAGCAGCCGCTCCCCCGCCGGGGTCAGCACCGGGTTCCGGCCCGCGCGGCTGAACAGCGCCAGCCCCAGATCCGCCTCGAGGTTGGCCACCTGCGTGCTGACGGCCGACTGCGCCTTCCGGAGCACCCGCGCCGCGCCCGAGAAGGATCCGGCCTCCGCCGCGGCCACGAACGCCTGGAGCTGGTCGAGCGACACCGCCATCTATCGGATTCTCAGATAGTTCCTAACTTGCGGATCGCCTTGTCGCAGATGAGAGAGCGGCCGATCAATCCGCCTCTCGAGAGCGAGACCATGCGCACCACCCGCGACCGTATCCGCCACGCCGTCCTGTTCGAGGTGATCGGCCTGCTCCTCATCGTCCCCCTCGGGACCGCGGCCTTCGGCCTGCACACCGCCGACATGGGCGTGATCGGCATCGGCAGCGCCCTCGTCGCGACGAGCTGGAACTACGCCTACAATCTCGGCTTCGATCGGGCGATGCAGCAGCTCGCCGGCCACACCCGCAAGACCCTCGTCCTGCGGGTCGCCCACGCCGTGCTGTTCGAGGCGGGACTGCTCATGATCCTGCTGCCGCCGATCGCGTGGTACCTCGGCATCGGCCTGGTCGAGGCCTTCTTCATGGATCTCGCGATCGCGGCGTTCTACGTGGCCTACGCCTTCGTGTTCAACCTGGCCTACGATCGAACCTTCCCGCTGCCGGGCTGGGCTGACGCGGCCGTCGAGCCGTCCCGCTGACGGGGGCTGACGGAGCCGCGTGGGGAAGCGATCGATCCTCCGCGCGGGCGAGATCGGCCGTCTTCGGGCCGTGTTGAGACTCCGCGCGTGCGGGACCGGCGGCGCGCTGCTACCGCGGCATCAGCGCGGTGAGCGCCTTCTGGAGCAGGTCGGGCCGGACCGGTTCGCGGATCAGAGGGACCCCGCCGTCCAAGGCCTCCCGCAAGCGGACGGGCGCCGTGTCGCCGGTGATGAGGATCGCTTCCTGCGCCACGCCGGATCCTGTCCGGAGTAACCGCACAGGCGCCGTCACCGGGCATAGACCAGTCCATCTGGACTGGTCCACGGAGCCGTCCAGGTCAGCTAAGCTCCTGTCCGAGGAATTCGATCGGCCGATCTCGGTCGCTCTAGCGTCCGGCCTTGCGTCCGGCCGAACTTTCGTGGCCGCCCGGCGGGCGCGGCCCCGGCCGCGCGGCGCCCGGTCCGTGAAGGTCTGATCCGGTGCCGAGCCAGAGCCCGTCCGGGGCGGCCTCGATCGCGAACAGGCGCAGGGCGCGGAACGACCAGCCCGGCGAGACGGCCCCGTCTCGGAGGTCGAACGAGGCCTGGTGCCGGGGGCAGAGCAGCCGGCCCGCGACGCAGCGGCCGAGGGCGAGGTCGGCCCCTTCGTGCGGGCAGGCGCGCTCGGCGGCGACGATCCGGGCCCCGGCCCGGACGAGGAGCAGCCGGTGGCCGCCCGCGGCGACCGGGAGCAGATCCCGGTCGCCGAGAAGGTCGATGGGGCCGAGGCGGATCCGGCCCGCCGGATCCCGCTCAGCCACCGAGATAGGCGTCCCGGACGTGGGGATCGGCGATGAGGTCCTGCCCGCGCCCCTCGAGAACGATCCGGCCGGTCTCGAGCAGGTAGGCGTAGTCGCAGAGTTCGAGGGCCGCGAAGGCGTTCTGCTCGACGAGCAGCACGGTCGTGCCGGCGTCGCGGATCGCCCCGATCACCGCGAACATCCGCTCGACAATGTTGGGGGCGAGCCCCAGGGAGGGCTCGTCGAACAGCACGAGCTTCGGGCGCCCCATCAGCGCGCGGCCGATCGCCAGCATCTGCTGCTCGCCGCCCGACAGCGTGCCGGCCGCTTGGTCGCGGCGCTCCGCGAGGCGCGGGAACTCCCCGTAGATGCGCTTCAGGTCCGCCGCGACCGCCGCCCGGTCGCGGCGCAGATAGGCGCCCATGGCGAGGTTCTCGGCGACCGTCATCTGCGGGAAGACTCGCCGGCCCTCCGGGCAGTGGGCGATGCCCGCCGCCAGGATCCGGCGGGGCTCGGCCCCCGCGATGTCCCGGCCGTCGAACCGGATCGCGCCGGAGCGCGGCGGGACGAGGCCCGAGATCGCCCGGAGCGTCGTGGACTTGCCGGCCCCGTTCGCACCGACGAGGGCCACGAGCTGGCCCTCGCGCACGTCGATCGTCAGCCCCTTCAGCGCCGTGACGTGGCCGTAGCCGCAGACGAGGTCGCGGATCTCAAGCATGGACCGCCTCCTGCGCGGCGGCGGCGGCCTGCCGGGCGGCGCTGCCCTGGCCGAGATAGGCCTCGATCACCGCCGGGTCGGTGCGGATCCGGTCCGGCGGCCCCTCGGCGATCAGGCGCCCGTAGTTGAGGACGACGATGCGGTCGGAGACCTCCATAACCATCGGCATGTCGTGCTCGACCAGCAGGATGGTGACGCCGCGCTCGCGGATCTGCCGGACCAGCCGCACGAAGACCCGCGTCTCGGAGGCGTTCATCCCCGAGACCGGCTCGTCGAGGAGCAGCATGGCGGGCTCGGTGGCGAGCGCCAGCGCCACCCCGACGAGGCGCTGCTCCCCGTAGGCGAGGGCACCGGCCTTCTCGTGTGCCCGGCCGGCGAGCCCGACCCAGTCGAGGAGCGCCGCGGCGCGGGTGCGCAGCTGCCGCTCGCCGGCCCCCGCGCGGCCGAGGAGCGCGTCGAGAACGGGCGCGCGGCCCGCCGCGGCGCCCATCTGGTGCAGGCCGATCATCACGTTGTCGAACACCGTGTCGTCCGGGAAGACGCTGGTGCGCTGGAACGTGCGGGCGAGGCCGAGCCGCGCGATCGCGTGCGGCGGCAGGCCCTTCAGGGACGTGCCGCGGAATCGGACATCGCCCTGGCTGGGCTTGAGGAAGCCGGTCATCACGTTGAAGGCCGTCGTCTTGCCGGCCCCGTTCGGGCCGATCAGGCTGACGATCTCGCCCGCATGGACGTCGAAATGCAGGTCGGCGATGGCGACGAGACCGCCGAAGCGCACGCCGACATGCTCGACCGAGAGGATCGCGCTCATCGCTGCACCGCCGGATTGACCTCGAGGACGGGCGCGGCCGGGGCCGGCCGCCGGCGGCCGAGCAGCGCCGCCAGACCCGGCACGATGCCCCGCGGCATCACGAACAGGATCACGATCAGCACGAGGCCGTAGACGATCCACTGCGCCTCCGGCGCCATGACCGGACGGAGCGCCACCGGCAGCAGGCCGAAGATCAGGCCGCCGACGACCGGGCCCATCAGGGTGCCCTTGCCGCCCGCCACCACCATGATGACCATGCTGACCGTGGTGGCGAACAGGAACACGTCGGGATCGATGATCCGCAGGTAATGGGCGTAGAGGCTGCCGGCCGCGCCGGCCATCGCGGCCGAGATCACCGCCGCCACCGTCAGCGTGCGGGTGGCGTTGATGCCGACCGAGAGCGCCAGCGGCTCGTTCTCCTTGAGGCCCCGCATCGCCCGGCCGAAGCGCCCGCCGACTAGGCGGGCGATCACGGCGTAGCAGAGCGTGCCCACGGCCAGCACGAGGTAGTAGTTCTGGAGCTTGGTCTTGAGGGTCCACATCCCGAGGCCGGGCAGGCCGAGGGTGATGGCCGGGATGTTGGTCAGCGCCAGCGGCCCCTGCGTCAGCTCCACCCAGTTGAGCGCCACGAGCCGCACGACCTCGGCGAACGAGATCGTCACGATCACGAAGTAGGCGCCCCGCACCCGGAAGGAGAGCCGCCCGATCAGGTACCCGCAGCCGCCCGCCGCCACCGTCGCCAGCAGGAGGCCGGCCACCGCCGGCCAGGGCTCGTGGACCGCGCGGATTCCGAAGCCGAGATCCACGTCGAAGCCGAGGCTGGTCAGCGCGCTGACATAGGCGCCGATCCCGAAGAACGCGATGTGGCCGAGACTGAGCTGCCCGGTGAAGCCGAGGAGCAGGTTCAGGCTCATGGCGCCGATCGTCAGGATGCCCGTCACGATCAGCGCGTTGAGGAGGTAGGGGTTGGCGCCGAGCCCAAGGGGCAGGACCACGAGGCCGGCGAGCAGGGCGAGGGGGAGGAGCCGGATCATCCGATGCGCTCCGCCTTGGCGAACAGTCCGGTGGGCCTGCAGAGCAGGACCGCGATGATGATCAGGAAGCCCATCGCGTCCCGGTAGCCGGAGGAGACGTAGCCGGCGCCCAGCTCCTCGGCGAGCGCCAGGATGAAGCCGCCGATCGCCGCGCCGGTGACGTTGCCGAGCCCGCCCAGGATGACGATGGCGAAGGCCTTCAGCTCGGCGAGGCCGCCCATCTGCGGGAACACCACGTAGACGGGCCCGAGCAGGGCGCCGGCGGCCGCGGCGAGCGACGAGCCGAGGGCGAAGGTGGCGGTGTAGATCCGGCGGACATCGACGCCCATCAGCGCCGCCGTGTCGGAATCCTGGAAGGCGGCGCGCATGGCGAGCCCGAGCTTGGTCCGGTTGATCAGCGCGTAGGTGAGCGCGATCAGCGCGAGCGCCGCCCCGAGCACGAACAGCCGCAGCCACGACACCGAGACCGGGCCGACCTGGAGCGGCGCCTCGGGGAAGGGCGAGGGGATCGCCTTGGCGACGCCGCCGAAGGTCCAGAGCGTGCCCGATTGCAGGATGATGCCGGCGCCGATCATCACCAGCATGGTGGTGTCGATGTCCGAGCCCCGGAACGGGCGCAGCAGCACGAGCTCGATCGCGGCCCCGAGCAGGAGCCCCCCGAGGATCGCCACCGGCAGCGCCAGGAAGAAGTTCAGGCCGAGGGCGGCGACAGCCAAGTACATCACGTAGGCGCCGACCGTGTAGAGCGCGCCGTGGGTGAAGTTCACGACGTTCATGATCCCGAAGATCAGCGTCAGGCCGATCCCCAGCAGCGCGTAGGTGCCGCCGAGGATGAGCGCGTTGACGAGGTGCTGGATCAGTTCGGTCATGAGCTTCTCCTGGCAGGTCGCGTGCCGGATGACCGGCGCCTCATGCCCTGCGGGGACACGGGGATTGCCAATTCGGGACCAGGCATCGCGCGTCTCCCTGTCCGGCAGCTACGACGTTCGCGCATTTCTGGTCGCGACGCGCTCTCCTCCCCCTTGTGGGGAGGAGTTGGAGGTGGGGGTGGTGCAGGCTTGGGCGGTGCGGTGCCTTCTGCACCACCCCCACCCCTGGCCCCTCCCCGCAGGGGGGAGGGGAAAAGCGTCTGCCTTTTAATCCCTTGGCGTTCGGCAGAGATGGGGGATGAGGGAGGGCGCGCGGCGGCAGCCCTACAGCGTCGGCACGATCACTTTCCCGTCCTTGATCTCGATGAGGTAGACGTCGGGCTTGCTCTGGCCGCTCTCCTTCCCGGCGGGGCCGGCCTTGGCGAAGCGGATCGGCCCGTTGAGACCGACGAAGTCGACCGACCAGAACGCCTTGGTGATCGCGGCCGGATCGACCGACCCCGCCTTCTCGATGGCGTGGGCAATCGCGCGGATGCCGTCGTAGCCGCGGAAGCTCTCGGTGACGCCGGCGAAATCGAAGCCGCGCTTCTTCCACGCGGCGATGAAGGCCTCGGTGGCCTTCGGGTCCGGCGTCTTGTCGGGCGACCAGGGCAGGAAGGTCGTGAGGTGCATCGTGCCGTCGGCGGCCGCGCCGGCCTGCGCGATGATCTGGTCCGGATTCTGGGATCCGCCGGTGGTGATGACTCGCTTCTTCAGGCCGAGCGCCGCCATCTGCTTGAACAGCAGCACGAGCTGATCGACCGAGCTCGTGATCATGATCGTGTCGGAATCAGACGCCTTCAGCTTGGCGAGCTGGGCGCTCATGTCCTGCGCGCCCTGGTCCATGGTCTCGACGAGGCCGACCGTGACGCCCTTGTCCTTCAGCATCTTGCCGAAATCGGTCGCGGCGCCGCGGCCGAAATCGTTGTTGAGGACGAGGAAGTCGACCTTTTTCATGCCGAGGCGATCGACCATCGGCGCGAAGGTCGCGGCCTCGAGCGACGAGGGCGGCGAGATCCGGAACACGTAGGGGTTGCCGGAGGTCGTGATCTTGCCGGACGAGGAGGTCTCGACCAGCATCGGCGTCTCGTAATCCGCGAGCTTGGGCATCACGGCGAGGGTCAGGCTGGAGCCCCAGGCGCCCATCATCACCGGGGTCTTGTCGCTGGTGATCAGCTTCTCGGCGACCGCGGCGGCCTCGGTCGGGTTGCTCTTGTTGTCCTCGATCACGAGTTCGATTTTCTTTCCGAGGACGCCGCCCTTGGCGTTGATCTCGTCGGCCGCGATCTTGGCGCCGTTGACCACGTAGGTACCCGAGGCCGCGAACGGCCCGGTCAGGGGCTCGTTGACGCCGATGCGGATCGCCTCCGCCCGGGCGCCCGTCGCCGTCAGCGCCAGGAGGATCGCGGTCGTGAGGGTGAACCTGCTGGGCATTCGCGTGTCTCCGGTGGATTGAGGCGGAAGGGGATCAGGCGCGGCCGAACCACGCCGCGAGGCGCGCGCGGGCGAGGCCGAGGAGCAGGCGGAGCGGGTTGAGACCGGCGGGCGCCGGCGCCGCGACGCCGGAGAGCCGGGCCTCGAGGTTGCGGGCGAACTCCGCCGCGATGCGGCCGGCGAGGTCGCGCACGAGGCCGGGGCGGCCGAACTGCGCGAGCGGCCCGGTCAGGGTGTAGCCGACGTCGAGTTCGACCCGGGCGGTGCCGGGCATCGGCCCGGCCTCGACCCGGTAGCGGATCCGGCCCTCGGTCGCCGAGCGGCCGCCCGCGTCGGTGCCGGCGCCGTGGACCGCGCCGGTCCGCGCGGCCTCGTCCCGCCCGATGCGGGCGCGGCCGCGGAACGTCGCGGCGATCGGTCCGATCCGCACCTGCAGGCCGCCCTCGACCGTGTCGGGGGCGGGCCTTGCCGTCAGCACCGCGCCCGGCAGGCAGGCGGCGACCGCCGCGATGTCGCCCAGCAGGGCGAAGACGGCCTCCGGCGGGTGGGTGAAGTCGAGGACCTGCGTGAAGCCGTGGGCCGGCGCGAACGCGTCGGACAGCTCCGCCACCGCGGCGGGCGCCGCCCGGACGACAGGATCCGCCGGCGGGTGCAGGGGCGCGACCGGCGCCGCGCCGATCCGGGCGCCGACCGGGCCGAGGGCGCGCGCCGCGCCGGTCTCCGGGGGGATGCCCCGCCCGCGCCGATCCGCGATCACCGCCATCACGGCCCGGACGATGCCGGCATAGCCGGTGCAGCGGCAGAGATTGCCCGACAGGCCGACGCGGATCCGCCGCTCGTCGGCCTCCGGCAGCCGCAGGACGAGGTCTCGGGCAGCCACCAGCATCCCGGGCGTGCAGTAGCCGCACTGGAGCGCGTGCTCGCGGTTGAAGGCGGCCCGGAGCGCGCCGGTGATCTCGTCCGTATCGAGCCCCTCGATCGTGGTGACGGCGCCGCCCGCGCAGGCGCCCGCGAAGGTCAGGCAGGCGCGGGCCGGCTCGCCGTCGAGGAGCACGGTGCAGGCGCCGCAGACGCCGTGCTCGCAGCCCAGATGCGTGCCGGTGAGGTCGAGCCCGTCGCGCAGCACGTCGCCGAGATGGCTGCGCGGCTCGGCCGTGACCCGCACGGCGCGGCCGTTCACCGTCAGCGCCAGGGCCAGGGCCATGCGGGATGGCCCGGGTTCGGCCAGCGCGGCGCTCATGCGGCCTCCGGAAGGGTGTTGGCTCGGGGATCGGGCGCGGCCGCCGCGGCCACCGCGCGGCCCAGGACGGTGACGTGGATGTGCCGCTCGACCGCGTCGGTCATGCCGGCCTCCCGCAGCGCGAGGTCGGCGGCCCCGGCGTCGAAGCGCGCGGCGAAATCGGGGCCGATGCGGCCGCCGAAGAGCGAGCGGGCATCGGCCAGGACCACGGGCGGCCCCTCGACCGCGCCGATCACGGCCCGGCCGCGGCCGGCGCCGGGCTCGAGGCGCACCGCCCCGATGGCGTGGGCGAACTCGCCGATCTTCGCGCAGTGCTTGACGTAGCCCCAGGCCGCGCCCGCCGGCAGCGCAGGGACGCGCACCGCGACCAGGATCTCGTCCGCACCGAGGGCGACCGCGAGGGCGCCGGTCACGAAGCGCTCCACCGGTAGGGTGCGGCGCCCGTTCGGCCCCGCGATCTCGACCTCGGCGCCGAGGGCCGTCAGGGCGCTCACCCAGTCGGCGGCCGGATCGGCGTGGACGAGGCTGCCGCCGACCGTGCCGCGGTTGCGCACGGGCCGGTAGGCGATCGCGGCCGCGACCCGCCGCAGCGCGCCGCCGGTGAGGTCCGGGACGCGCCCGTCCTCGATGTCGGCATGGGTCACGCAGGCCCCGAGGACGAGCGTGTCGCCCTCGACCCGCGCGGTCCGGAGCTCGGGCACGCCGGTGATGTCGATGACGAGGGCGGGCTCGACGAGGCGCAGGTTCAGCATCGGTCCGAGGGATTGCCCCCCCGCGATCAGCTTCGCGCCCGCGGGGGCCTCGGCGAGGCGCACCAGCAGCGCGGTCAGGCTGTCGGGGCGCTCCCAGGCGAAGGCGGCGGGCTTCATGCGGCCTCCCGCGCGGTCACGGCGGGGGTCTTGGCGGCGAGCACCGCCTCCACGATCCGCCGGGGGGTGACGGGCGCGTGCAGCAGCTCGACACCGAGCGGCGCCAGCGCATCGTTGACCGCGTTGGCGAGCGCCGCCGGGGGCGCGATGGCGCCGCCCTCGCCGATCCCCTTCTGGCCGAAGCGCGTGTAGGGCGAGGGCGTCTCCATGTGGTCGATGCGCGCCATCGGCACGTCAGGGGCGCCCGGCAGGAGGTAGTCGGCCAACGTCGAGGCCAGCGGCTGGCCGCGGCCGTCGAAGCGCATCTCCTCGAACAGGGCCGTGCCGATCCCCTGCGCGAGGCCGCCGTAGATCTGGCCGTCGACCACCAGAGGGTTCACCAGCGTCCCGCCGTCCTCGACGATGACGTAGTCGAGGATCTCGACCGCCCCGAGATCGGGATCGACCGCCACCACGGCCGCGTGCGCCGCGTACGAGAACGTGCCGGAATCGCGCACCGGCTTGTAGCCGGCGGTGACTTCGAGGCCGCCGGGATTGGTGTCGGGCGCGAGGTCCTGCGGCCGCCGGTACCACGTGCGGGCGATCGCTTCGAGCGGGACGTCGCCGGTGGGGCCGACGACGTGGCCGCCCTCGAACCGGCATTCCTCGGGCCGCGCCTGGAGCAGGTGGGCGCCGATCCGCACGGCGCGGTCGCGCAACGCCTCGCAGGCCGCCGCCACGGCGCCGCCCGCCATCACCATGACGCGGGAGCCCCAGGAGCCCGTGGAGTAGGGGGTCATCGCGGTGTCGCCGTGGACGAGACGGGTGCGCGCCACCGGCACGCCCAGGATCTCGTGGGCGACCTGGGCCAGCGTCGTCTCCAGGCCCTGGCCGTGGGAATGGGCGCCGATCCGCAGCTCCAGGCCGCCGTCCGGGGTGAGGCGGGCGCTCGCCTGCTCGTGGCCCGGCACCATCGGGATGCCCCAGCCGGAATAGACCGAGGTGCCGTGCGCGGCCTGCTCGCAGTAGATCGCGAGGCCGAGGCCGATCCGGCGGCCGTCCGGCTCGCCCTGACGCTGGCGGGCGCGGATCGCCTCCACGTCGACGGCCTTCAGCGCCCGGGCCAGCGCCTCCGGGTAGTCGCCGCTATCGAAGTGCTTCTTGGTGATGTTCTCGAACGGCATCTGCTCGGGCCGCACGAGGTTCTTCTCGCGCACCGCCTCGGGCGGGATCCCGGCCGCGCGGGCGACCGCGTCGAGCACGAGTTCCAGGGCGAAGCAGACGCCGGTGCGCGCGACGCCCCGGTAGGGCAGGATCGGGCATTTGTTGGTCGCCACCGACCATGTCCGGCAGCGATAGGCCGGGAAATCGTAGGGGCCGGGCAGGATGCTGGCGACCTGCGCGGCCTCCAGGCAGGCCGAGAACGGGTAGGCCGAGTAGGCGCCGGAATCGACGGTGGCCTCGCAGTCGATGCCGCGCAGGGTCCCGTCCCGCTCCGCGTAGGCGGTGATGCGGTAATGGTGCTCGCGGCAATTGGCGTTGGCGGTCAGGTGCTCGCGCCGGTCCTCAAGCCAGCGGACCGGGTGGCCGCAGCGGAGCGCGAGCCACGCGAGCGCCACGTCCTCGGCGAGCAGGATCGCCTTGTAGCCGAACCCGCCGCCGACATCCGGCGAGACGATGCGGATGCGGCCCTGCTCGATCCCGAGGCATTCGGAGAGGCCGTTGCGCACGATGTGCGGCATCTGGCTCGCGGTGTGGACGACGAGCTGGTCGAGGCGGTGATCGAGCTGCACCACGGTGCCGCGGCCCTCGATCGGCGCCATGCACTGGCGCCCCGTCGAGATGGTGCGGCTCACCTTGATCGGCGCGTCGAGGGCGTCCTCGATGCCGACATCGACCAGGGTCTCCAGGAAGACGTTGTCGCCCCAGTGCTCGTGGACGAGGGCGGAGCCCGGCGCGCGCGCGGCCAGCATGTCGTGGACGGCCGGCAGCTCCTCCAGGTCGAGGACGACGGCGGCGGCGACGTCCTCGGCCTCGGCGCGTGTCGGGGCGAGGCAGATCGCAACCAGTTCGCCCACCTGCCGGACCTTGCCGGCGGCGAGCACCGGCTGCTCGGAGACCTTGAAGCCGGGCAGACCCGAGACCGCCCGGATCGGCAGCACGCCGTCGAGGTCGGCGGCGGTGAAGACGCGGTCGCGGTAGGCGTCCGGGACGTGGATGGCGCGGATCCGGGCATGGGCGAGGGGGCTGCGCACGAAGGCGACGTCCTGCATGCCGGGCAGGCGGAGATCGCCGACATACTGGCCGCGCCCGCGCATCAGGCGGTCGTCCTCCTTGCGGGGCAGGGCGGCCCCGACGCCCTCGCGGCTCATCGGGCGCCTCCGAGAGCATCCTGCGCGGCGCGGACCAGGATGCCGTCGGGCCGGCGGAACCCGTCGAGGATCGAGAAGTGGTCGGCGCCCGGCACCGGCAGCAGGGCGCCCGGCGCGTGGGCGGCGCTGCGCAGGGCGTGGAGATTGCGCGCGTCGCGGACGAGGGCGGGCAGCTCGCGGCTGCCGTAGGCGACCGTCATGGGCTTGGGCGTCACCGCCAGCCGCAGCGGCGACAGGGTCTCGATCTCCGTGTCGGTCAGCCCGAGCTTCTCGTTCAGGTAGGTCCCGCGGATCGGCGCGAGGTCGTAGACGCCGGAGATCGCCAGGACCGCGGACACGGCGGGATGCCCGAGATGGAGCGCGGCGAGCTGCGCCCCCGCGGACCAGCCGGCGAGGACGATCGGTCCGCCGATCCCGCGCGCCGCGCCGTGCGCGGCGAGCCAGTCGAGAGCGGCCCCGATCTCGGCGACGATGCCGGTGAGGCTCGCCTCGGGCGCCAGGGTGTAGCCCGGCATCGCCACAGCCCAGCCGGCGGCGTTCGGCCCCTCCGCGAAGCAGGCGAAATCGGCCCGGGCGTTGCGCTGCCAGTAGCCGCCGTGGACGAAGACGAGGCAGGGCGCCCGCGCGTCCGACGCCGGGTAGAGGTCGAAGGCCGTCCGGTCCCCCGCGGCATACGGGATATCGAGCCCGGCCGGGTGCGCCGCCCGGTACGTCGCCGAGGCGGCGTTGCGGGCCGCGACCTGCGCGGCGCTGTTAGGCACGCCCGCGTTGTTGTCGTAGCAGGCGCCCCGGGCCGCAAAGTCCAGGCTGTCCCAGCGGCGGCGCGGGTCCGGCGGGGTCGGGTCGTCGAGGACGAAGGCGGGCACCGGCGCCACCTCAGGCCGCGATCGCCTGGGGCAGGATCGGCGAGTCCGCCTCGAAGCGCTTCCCCGCGCGGAGGCAGAAGGCCGGGCGCAGCAGGCGGTCGGCGATCACCCGCGTGTCCTCGTTGTCGCGCAGCAGGAAGCGGCCGCGATCGTCGTGCAGCACCGACACGTCGGCCGCGTAGCCGACCTTGAGGGCACCGATCCGGTCGCCCATGCGCAGCATCTCGGCCGGGTGCGACGTCACCATCGGCACCACGTCCTCCAGCGGGATGCCGAGCGCCATCATCGAACTCATCGCCTGGGTGAGGCTGAACCGGGCCTGCCCGAGGAACGGGTGGTTCTCGTCGTCGTGGTGCTCGTCCGGGGTACCGGCGGGCTTCTTCACCTCGGGAACCTCGGTGTTGTAGCCGTGCATGTCGGCGCCGAGCGTGTAGGGGATCACGCCGGCCGGCAGGGACGCGCGGGCCACGCGGTAGGAGAAGTGGCTGCCGTGCCCGACATCGACCTTCAGCCCGGCCTCCATGGCCCGGCGGATGATGTGGTGGACCTCGCCCTGCTCGTTGATGAAGCCGCCCGGGTGGCGGGTGAAGGGGTGGGCCAGGACGTCGCCCGGCCGCAGCAGCGGGATCACCCGCTCGACGATGGTGTCGGCATCCTCGCCGTTGGCGCCCGATTCCGGCAGCCCCCAGAGCTGGCCGAAATGAACGTAGAGCGGCAGGTCGGCGCGCCGGCTGATCTCGGCGGCCATCTCCATCACCTTGATGCCCCAGCGGGCGAAGCCCCCGATCTCGGCGTGGCCCTTGATGCCGCGCACGAGGTCGCGGTTCTCGGTGGCCGACTTCACCGTGGCGTCGATGTCGACGCCGTCCGGGCTGTAGAGGTTCGGGTAGAAATGCCCCTCCAGGCCGCCGACGAGGTAGGCCGACAGGAAGGCGAGGACCTGCGTCTCCGAGCGCTCGGCAATGAAGTGGCGGAAGCCCGGCAGGGTCATGCAGGACGGGCCGCCCTGGTCCACCACCGTGGTCACGCCCGAGCGCACGCCGACCATGTCGGGGTTCAGGCCGAACCGGCCGGTGACGTACTGGTAGACGTGGGCGTGGGTGTCGATCATTCCGGGCAGGACGAGCTTGCCCGCGACGTCGACCACCTCGGCGGCGGCCGAGGGCAGGATCGTCTCCGCCACGGCGGCGATGCGCCCATCCTGCACCGCCACGTCGCGGATGCCGTCGATGCCGGAGGCCGGGCAGATCACCCGCCCGCCCCGCAGAACCAGATCATAGCGGCGATTGTCCATGTCGACCTCGTGGTCCCGGCCGGCGCGCGCCGGCCTCGCCCTTGCTAAAAGCGAAGCATGCTTCGTATTCCGGCTTTGCACACCGCGTGCCAAGGCTGGAACCGTTCTGCGGAGGCGGACGATGGATGAGGTCCCGGACACCGGATTCGCCACGGGATCGGCAGAGGCGGGGGCTTCGGACGCGGCGGCGGACGCGCGGCACTGGCCCCTGGCCGAGCGCCCCGGCTTCCTCGCTCGGCGCATGCACCAGATCCACGTCAGCCTCTTCGCCGAACGCTGTGCCGCGTTTCGCGTCACCCCGCTCCAGTACAGCCTGCTCTCGCTGCTGCGGGATCTGGAGGAGGCCGATCAGACGACGCTCGCGAGCGCGGTCGCCCTCGACCGGACGACGACGACCGGCGCCCTGAAGCGCCTCGCGGCCCGCGGCCTAGTGAGCCGCACGACCTCGCCGCTCGACCGCCGCGCTCAAGTCTGCCGGCTGACGGAGGCGGGGGCCGCGCTCCACGGCGCGATGGAGCCGGCGGCGCGGGCCGCGCACGCGCTGACCGTCGAGGCCCTCACCGCGGCGGAGCGGGACACCCTGACCCGACTCCTGGGCCGCGTCATCGCGGGGCACGAGCACCGGCGCGGCCAGCCCGACATCGTCTAGGGCATCGCCGGAAAGCCTGCGAGCACGCACCCCCTGCTGAAAGAAGACACAGATCGTCCTACGCCGGAGCGCCGCGAAAGGCCCAATCTTCCAACCTCTTCGCGCGAATTGGACGCGTATTTCATTTACACAACGCCGGGCCGTTGCGCATAAATACGGCATGGAATGCCCACAGCGCGCGCTGAGCCGATCACACGCCGCTCCTGAGCTTCCCACCGCACGATGAATGTCGGCAGGCGACAGGTGTTCCGCCCTCCGATGCGCGCCCCGCGCGGCCGGGCCGGCGGGGATTGGCACATGTTCTGCGTGTGGTGGGCTGCTCACAGCGTCCTGTGGGAGCCTCAATGCCCGAACAGCGAGGTGCGATGACGACGCGCGATGACAGGTCCCGGCCCGATCGCCCGACCGCGACGGTGCTCGCCGTCCCCGACGCCACGCGCAAGGGCAACCAGGCCTACGACCTGATGCGGCGCGAGATCGTCGCCTGCCGACTCCTGCCCGGCACGCGCTTCACCGAGGCCGAGGTGATGGAGCGGTTCGAGATCGGCAAGGCGAGCTGCCGGATCGCGCTCCAGCGCCTGGCCCAGGAAGGCTTCGTCAGCTCGATGCCGCGGCACGGCTACCGGGTCAGCCCGGTGACCGTGAAGGACGTCGACGAGGTCTTCGCCCTCCGGATGGAGCTCGAGCCCCTCGCGGCGCGGGGCGCCGCCGGCCGGGTGAACCGGGCGCATCTGGAGCGCCTGGAGCAGGCCTGCCGCCGCAAGATCACGGTGGAGATGGGCAACCAGATCGACTTCTTCCTAGAGGCCAACCGGGGCTTTCACCTCGCGATCGCCGCGGCTTCGGGGAACGGGCGCCTGTACCGGACGCTGTCGGGCCTCCTCGACGAGATGACCCGCCTCGTCGCCCTCGGCTTCGGCGTGCAGGGGGTACGGCCGAACATCGAGAACGACCACACCGCGATGATCGAGCATCTGGTGGCCGGCGACGCCGACAGCGCCGCCCTGGTGGCGCGCCGCCACGTCGAGACCTTCCGGTCCATGACGATGGAGAAGGTCATCGCCAGCCTGCGCGACACCGCGGTGGTGGCGCCGGTGCGGCCGGCCCGGGCCGACGGGGGCGAGCCGTGAACGCCGTCGAGCTCGACCACGTCAGCAAGTGGTTCGACCGGCGCGAGGGCGGGCCGCTCCACGTCCTCGACACCGTCGACATCGCGATCCCGCAGCGCGCGATCGTCGCGATCCTGGGCGCGTCGGGCTGCGGCAAGAGCACCCTCCTCAACATGATCGCCGGGCTGGTGGAGCCCGACCAGGGCGCCGTCCTCCTCAACGGCATCCCGTCGCACGCCTTCCGCGACTGGCGGGCCATGACCTACATGTTTCAGGAGGACCGGCTGCTGCCCTGGCGCACGGCTGCCCAGAACGTCGCCTTCGGCCTCGAGGCCGGGCGCATGGGCCGGGCGGAGCGGGCCCGGCGGGTCGACGAGACCCTGCGTCTCGTCGGGCTGGAGGCCTTCCGCGACGCCTACCCGCACGAATTGTCGGGGGGCATGCGCAGCCGGGTGGCGCTCGCGCGCAGCCTCGTGACCGAGCCCAAGATCCTGCTCCTCGACGAGCCGTTCTCGAAGCTCGATCCCGAGATCCGCGCACAGATGCACGCGGAACTGCTGCGCATCGCCGGCCTGCGGGCGATGACCCTGGTCTTCGTCACGCACGACGTCGAGGAGGCGGTGGTGCTGGCGAGCCAGGTGGTCGTCCTGCACCCGCGGCCGGGCCGGATCGGCGCGGTCCGGGCGATCGATCTGCCGTACCCCCGCGACCCACTCGCGACGGAGGTCGCCGAGGAGGTCCGGCGCCTGCGCATCAGCCTCTCCGCCGCGAGCGCGCGATGCTCGTGAAGACCCCGCCGCGCCTGATCCGGCGGACGCGGACGTCCGGGGCCGGACGCCGGGCCGGCCTGCTCCTGCAGCGGCTCGCCCTGCTCGCGCTCGCGCTGGCCGCGTGGCAGCTCGGATCGCTGCACGCGCCGAGCTTCGTCCTGCCGAGCCCCGCGCGGGTCTGGCACACGTGGCTCGGCCTCGTCGCCACGCCGAGCTTCGCCGCCGATCTCGGCATCACGCTGGGCCGGATCGGCGCCGGCCTCGCCTTCGCGGCCCTCGTGGGGCTGCCGCTCGGCCTGCTGCTCGGCGCGAGCCCGCGCCTCGGCCGGTTCTTCGAGCCGGTGCTGACGGTGACCAACACCGTCTCGTCGGCGATCTGGGCGATCTTCGCGCTGATCTGGTTCGGCCTCTCGAACTGGACCACGATCTTCGTGGTGTTCATGACCGCGATGCCGCTGATCCTGACCAACGTCTGGCAGGGCACGCGCACGGTCAGCGCCGAGCATCTCGAGCTCGCCCGCACCTTCCGCATGCCGCGCCGCAAGGTGCTGACCAAGATCTACCTGCCGACGATCCTGCCCGCCTTCTTCGCGGGCGCGCGCCTCGCCATCGGCTTCGGGGCCCGGGTCGTCCTCGTGGCGGAATCGCTCGGGGCGAGCAGCGGCATCGGCTACCGCCTGCGGCAGGCGGCCGACCTCGTCCAGACCGACCAGGTCTTCGCCTGGACCCTCACCCTCGTCGCCCTGATGATCGGGCTCGAGACGCTCGTCCTGAAGCCGGTCGAGCAGCGCCTGTTCGCCTGGAAGAAGGCGGCGCAGCCGTGACGGCCGCCGCCGCGCGGGGCCATGCCCGCCGAACGCCCTCCCATCCCCCGTCCTGGAGAACGCCTTGAATCGAATCCGCGTCCTCGCCGCCGCCGCGCTCTGCGCGATCGGCCTGCCCGGCCTCGCGCGCGCCGAGTCGGTGCGCATCGGCTACTGGAGCTCCGGCATCAGCCTCGGCTTCGGCGCCGTGCTGGAGGCCGGCAAGTTCATGGAGAAGGAGGGCCTGACGGCCGAGTACGTCAAGTTCCCGGACGTGAACGCGCCGACCAAGGCCATGGCGGCCGGGGCGATCGATTTCGCGATCGCGGCGAGCGCGGGGACGGCGCTGAGCGTGACCGCCGACGGCCTGCCGATGAGCATCGTCCTGGCGACGCAGGTGGCCGACCTCGACTTCGTCGTCCTCGAGGACTCGCCGATCAAGACGATGGCCGACCTCAGGGGCAAGAAGATCGGCACCTCGCCGGCCGGCAGCGGCACCGCCGCCATCGCGGCGGCGATCCTGGAGACCAATCACGGCCTCAAGCCCGCCGATTACCAGGCCGTGCCCGGCAACGACTCCCGGCTCGCGCAATTCCTCGTCCAGAAGGACATCGACGCCGCGGCCCTGCGCACCGTGACCCTCGCGCTCCTCCCCGACGTGAAGCTGCGCCGGCTCGGTACCTTCCGGGAGGAGTGGAAGCGCCTCACCCGGCAGGACGCGCCGCCGGTCCTCGGCGTCGGTCTGATGCGCAACGCCTGGATGACGCAGAATCCGGACGCGCCCGCCAAGGTCGTGGCCGCGATGCGCAAGGCCTTCGCTTTCGGCCGAGCCGACAAGCCCGGCGTGGCCAAGATCCTGAAGGCGGCCGCGAACCTGAGCGACGCCGACGCCGCCGCCTACGCGGGCCTCTGGGACGGCATCTACACGGTCAGCCTGGAGCCCGCCGACATCGCCTCGCTGAAGCGCGAGTTCGACGTGTTCAAGGCGGTCGGCGCCGTTCAGGGCAGCCTGCCGGACACGGCCCTGGTTCCCGGCCCCTACGAGCGGTCGAAGACGATCCCGTAGCTCTCCTCCGACTGGCAGAAGAAGGTTTCCACGATGGCTCAGACCATGAAGGCGCTCGTGCTGGAGGCGCACGGCGACATCGACACGCTGAAGGTGGTGAACGACTATCCGAAGCCGTCCCCCGGCCCGGGCGAGGTCCTGATCCGCGTCGGCGCGTCCTCGTTCAACTACCACGACGTGTTCACCGTGAAGGGCATGCCCGGCATCAAGGTGCCGATGCCGGTGGTGATCGGCCTCGATATGGCCGGACAGGTCGTCGAGCTCGGCGCGGGCGTCACGGAGTGGCGCGTCGGCGACCGGGTGCTGGTCAACCCGCTCAACAAGGCCAAGGGCCTGATGGGCGAGATGCTCGACGGCGGCATGGCCGAGTATTGCCGCGTCTCGACGGGCCAGCTCATCGCGATGCCGCCGGACGTCAGCTACGCGGACGCCGCCTCCCTGCCGGTGGCCTACGGCACGGCCCACCGCATGCTGATCACCCACAACACCGTGAAGGCCGGCGACAGGGTCCTGATTCTCGGCGCCAGCGGCGGCGTCGGCACCGGCTGCGTGATGCTGGCCAAGCAGCTCGGCGCCGAGGTGATCGCCTGCGCGGGCAGCGCGGAGAAGATGGCGGCGCTGACGGCGCTCGGCGCCGACCACGTGGTCAACTACCGCGAGACCGACTTCTCCAAGTGGGCGATCCAGCAGTACGGCAAGCCGCAGCGCCGGACCTACGAGGGCGGCGTCGACGTGGTGATCAACTTCACCGGCGGCGACACCTGGGTGCCCTCGCTCAAGTGCCTGAAGCGCGGCGGCACGCTGCTCGTCTGCGGGGCGACAGCGGGGCACGATCCCAAGGAGGATCTCCGCTACATCTGGAGCTTCGAGCTCAAGGTGATCGGCTCGAACAGCTTCTACGACGACAACCTGTCGGCCCTGATGGACATGATCCAGGCCGGCACGCTGAAGCCGACGATCGACAAGGTCCTGCCCCTGGAAGAGGCCGCCGAGGGCCTGCGGATGATCCGCGACCGCGAGGTCATGGGCAAGATCGTCGTCACGCCCTGAGACCGATCCGGTCGATCGCGCGTCGCCGCCCCCCAATACCGCCCGAGGAGATCCCGAAGCCATGTCCGACACCCCCCTCAGCAAGGAGCAGGTCGAGGCGCTGCTGCTGCGCGGCCCGTTCCACCAGTGGCTCGGCCTCTCGGTCGTCTCGGTCGGCGAGGGCACGATCGAGCTGAAGGCGACGTGGCGGCCGGAATGGGTCGTCAACGCCGAGCGCGGCTACGTGCACGGCGGCATCCTGGCGACGCTCGTGGATCTCACCGCCGACTGGGCGCTGGTCTCCAAGACCGGCCGCGGCGTCCCCACCGTGGACCTGCGCGTCGATTACCACCGGGCCGCGATGCAGGGCGATCTCACCTGCCGCGGCACGGTGGTGAAGTTCGGCACCCAGCTCTCGGTGGCCGAGGCGCAGATCCTCGACGACGCGGGCCGCCTGCTCGCGAGCGGCCGCGGCGTCTACATGACCGCGCCGGCGAAATGACGGGGCCGGCCCCCGGCGCCCCGGCCGACGGGGCCCTCGACCACGTCGTGATCAACGTGCTGCGGCGGATGGACGAGGCGGAGGACCTGTTCGCCGCCCTCGGCTTCCGCCTGACGCCCCGAGGCCACCACTCGCTCGGCTCCATCAACCACCTGATGATGACGGCGGGCCCGTACCTCGAACTCGTGGGCGTGCCCGAGACCGGTCCGCAACGGCAGGACGTCCTGGACAGCCCGTTCGGCCTGAACGCGCTCGTCGTCGCGAGCCGGGACGCCGACGCGACTCACGCGCGGCTGGCCGCTCTGGGTCTGGCGGCCGGACCGCCCGTCGCCTTCTCGCGCCCGGTCACCGTCGACGGCCGCGAGGAGGCGGCCCGGTTCCGCACGGTGCGGGTGCCGGCCCAACTGTTTCCGGCGGGGCGCCTCTACCATTGCGAGCACCTGACCCCGGATCTCGTCTGGCGGCCCGAATGGCTCGACCATCCGAACGGCTTTTTGGGGATCGACGCGCTCACGATCGAGAGCACGACGCAGGAGGCCGACGCCGCCCTCTATGCGGCGGTCTGCGGCGCGCCGGCCGAGGGCGCGGACACGGGCTGGACCATCCGGCTCGGGGACACGCGGATCGCGATCGTGCCGGGGCCGGACGCCCGCTTCGCCGCCCTGGCCCTGCGCTTCCGCGACCTCGACGCCCTCGAGACCCGCGCCGGCGCCCTCCCGGGGGCGTCCTGGGTCCGGCACGGGCCGCACGCGGCCACGCTGACGCTGCCGGCCTTCGACCTCCGCCTCCCGTGCAGGGCAACCTCATGACGCGCGCGGCCACGGGTGCGACCAATCTCGGCGACCTCGTCGACCGGTCCGGACCGCCGGACCGTCCGCTGATCATCGGCGTCGCCCCCGATGGCGCGCCCGCGGTGATTACCCGCGCCGGCCTCGACGCCCGGGCCGACGCCTTCGCGCGCGGCCTCGTGCGCGGCGGGATCGCCCGCGGCGCGCGGATCGCGATCCTCGCGGCCAACCGGCCCGACACGATCGCGGCGCTGCTCGGCGCGATGCGGGCCGGGGTGGTTCCGGTCCCGGTCAATCACAAGTTCCCGCCGGCCACGATCAGCACGGTCCTCGCCGATTGCGGCGCGCGGCTCGTGCTGTGCGACGGCCCGCGCCGGGCGATGCTGGCGGGGCTCGGCCGCGACGTCCGGGTCGCCGAGTTCGACGATGACGGGCCGGAGGGCTTCGCGGCCTGGCTCGATCCCGGGCCGTTCGCGCCGATCGTGCCCGAGCCCGACGAGGCGGCGCTGTTCCTCTACACCTCCGGATCCACGGGCCGGCCGAAGGGCGTGCGGCTGAGCCATGCCAGCCACCTCTGGGTGGCCCGGACCCGCGCCGCGGAGACGGACCTGCGCGACGACCGGCTGCTCGTGGCGGCGCCGCTCTACCACATGAACGCGCTGGCACTGGCGCTCCTCGTCTGCGCGGCCGGCGCCACGATGGTGCTGCTGCCGCAATTCGAGGCGCGGGCCTACATCGCGGCGATCGACCGGCACCGCTGCACGTGGCTCACCGCCGTGCCGCCGATGATCGCCATGATGCTGCGGGAGCCGGATCTCCTGGCGGCGGCCGACCTCACAGGCGTGCGGACGGTGCGGATGGGCTCGGCGCCGGTCAACGACGCCCTCGCCCGGCAGATCCGCGCCCTCCTGCCGAACGCCCGCATCCTCAACGCCTACGGGACCACCGAGGGCGGCCCGGTCGTGTTCGGCGACCATCCGGACGGCCGGCCGACGCCGGTCGCGTCGGTCGGCGCGCCGCACCGCCAGGTCGCGATCCGCCTCGTCGGGCCGGACGCGCCGGAGATCGGAATCCTGCAGATGCGCAGCCCCGCGATCATGCTGGGCTACCACAACCGGCCGGACGTGCCCGTACCGATCACCGCGGACGGGTTCTACGACACCGGCGACGTCTTCCGCCGCGACGCGGACGGGTTCTTCTACTTCCTCGGGCGCACCGACGACATGTTCGTCTCGGGCGGCGAGAACATCTTCCCCGGCGAGGTCGAGCTGGTGCTGGAGCGCCACCCCGCGGTGCTCCAAGCCTGCGTGGTACCCGTGGACGACGCCATCAAGGGCACCAAGCCCGTCGCCTTCGTGGTCCGCCGGCCGGGCAGCGCGGTCGACGAGGCCGCCCTCAAGGCGCACGTGCTCGCCAACGCGCCCGCCTACCAGCATCCGCGCCGGGTCTGGTTCGTCGAGGCGCTGCCGCTCGCCTCGACCGGCAAGATCGACCGCGCGGCCCTGCGCCGGCGCGCCGGAGAGACCGTGCGCGCCGGAGAGACCGGCCCGGGCGGAACGGCGCTTGCAGGTTGTGTTCCCGCGGAATGCGCGCCCGCAGAAGGCAGCCTCCGGAGGAACGCCGCCCAAAGCCCCCGTCCCCGACCGCCTGACCCGGAACGCCAGGAGTGACCCCCATGCTGCGACGAACCTTCCTCGGCGGTGCCGCCGCCGCGGCCGCCGCGCCGTTCCTGCCGGCCCGGCCGGCCCTGGCCCAGGGTGGCCGTGCGAGCGTCCTTCGCTTCGTGCCGCAATCCGACCTCACCATCGTCGATCCGGTGACCACCACGGCCTACGTCACGCGCAACCACGCGTTGATGGTGTTCGACCAGCTCTACGGGCTGGACGCGCAGTTCACGCCACAGCCGCAGATGGTCGAGGGCCACACGGTCGAGGATGACGGGAAGCGCTGGACCTTCCGCCTGCGCGACGGCCTCAAGTTCCACGACGGCGAGCCCGTGCGGAGCCGCGATTGCATCGCGTCGATCCGGCGCTGGGCGCAACGCGACAGCCTCGGGCAGGCCCTGATGGCCCGCACCGACGCCCTGGAGGCGCCGGACGACCGGACCTTCGTCATCCGATTGAAGCGCCCCTACGGACTGATGCTGGAGACCCTGGCGAAGCTCGGTCCGCCGGTCCTCGTCATCATGCCGGAGCGCCTCGCCGCCATCGACCCGGCCCAGCAGATCCCCGAGGTGATCGGCTCCGGCCCGTTCCGGTTCAACACCAAGGAACGCCTCGTCGGGGCCCGCGTGGTCTACGACCGCAACCCGGATTACCGGCCCCGGGCGGACGGCGCCGTGTCCTGGGTGGCGGGGCCGAAGCGCGTCCATTTCGACCGGGTCGAGTGGCAGGTCATGCCGGATCCCGGCACCGCGGCGGCGGCCCTCCAGAACGGCGAGGTCGACTGGTGGGAGAACCCGATCAGTGATCTCGTGCCGACGCTCCAGGCCAGCCCGGAGATCGCCACGCAGCTCGCCTCGCCGCTCGGCAATCTCGGCACCGGCGTCATGAACCACCTCTATCCGCCCTTCGACAAGCCCGCGGTCCGGCGCGTGGTCCTCGAGGCCCTGTCGCAGGCGGATTTCATGGCGGCGGCGGCCGGCGACGATCCCAAGCTGTGGCGCAAGGATGTCGGCCTGTTCACGCCGGGGACCGCGATGGCCACCGATGCCGGCCTCGACGTGCTCACCCGACCGCGCGAACTCGCCAAGGCCAAGCGCGACCTCGTGGCGGCCGGCTACAAGGGCGAGCGCGTCGTGCTCATGTCGACGAGCGAGAACCCCGTTCTCGGCGCCCTCGGCGAGATCATGCACGACCTGCTCCAGCGCCTGGGGATGAACGTGCAGTACGTCGTGTCCGACTGGGGTACCCTGGTCACGCGCCGCGCCAGCAAGGCGCCCCCCGACCAGGGCGGCTGGAACATCTTCAACACGACCTGGACCGGCCTCGACATGGCGAACCCGGTCGTGGAGCAGGTCCTGCGCTGCGGCGGCCCGAAGGGCTTCTTCGGCTGGCCGGACCTGCCCGAACTGGAGAGCCTGCGCGAGGCCTGGATCGAGGCGCCTGACCAGACGGCGCGCAAGGCGATCGCGGCCAAGATGCAGACCCTGGCGATGCGCGACGTGCCCTACCTGCCGACCGGCCAGTACTTCTACCGGACGGCGTTCCGGCGCGATCTCCGGGACGTGGTCGACGGCCAGTTCGTCTTCTGGAACGCGCGCCGCGCCTGACGGGCGGCGTGTCCGGGCCGCCCGTCGCCGGTCGGCGGCGGGCGCGCCTCAGTGGGCGAAGACGCCGGCCAGATCCCGGAAACCCTTGACCTCGATCGGATTGCCGCTCGGGTCGAAGAAGAACATCGTGCGCTGCTCGCCGGGCTCGCCGGCGAAGCGGACGACCGGCGGGATGTCGAAGGCGATGCCGGCCGCCTCGACGCGCCCGGCGAGCGCCTCCCAGGCGTCGAGCGGCAGCACCACGCCCAGATGCGGCATCATCACCGTGTGGTCGCCGACCGTCCCGCTCCGGGTGGTGGCGAAGGGCTCGCCCAGGTGCAGCGACAGCTGATGGCCGAAGAAGTCGAAATCGACCCAGGTCTCGGTGCTGCGACCCTCCCGGCAGCCGAGGACGCCCCCGTAGAAGCGCCGCGCCGCGTCGAGGTCGGTGACGTGGTAGGCGAGGTGGAATGGCGTGAGCATCGACGGTCTCTTGCTGGCTGGGAGGAGGTGCGGCGCCGTCAGGGCGCCGGATCGGGGGCACGCGCCGAGACGACGCCGCCGACGAGGTTGCAGGACAGCAGGAACGCGCTGTCGAGATCGCCGCCACCGGCCGGCACCAGCGCCGCCAGCCGCGCGGCCAGAGCGCTTCGCGCCGCGCGGGCGATGGCCTGGGCCTCCGCGACGGCGACGGCCGCGAACCGGATCGTCTCCCCCGGCCGCACCTGCGCGAGGCGGCCGAGATCCGCCGAGATCACGGTGGCGATCTTCGGGTAGCCGCCGGTGGTGTGGCGGTCGGCCAGCAGGATCAGCGGGCGCCCGTGGCCGGGCACCTGGATCGAGCCGTTCACGATCCCGTCCGAGACGATGTTGAAGCCGTCCGCGTGGGCGATCGGCGGCCCGTCGAGGTGGCAGCCCATCCGGTCCGCCCGCGCCGTGAGGGTGTAGGGTTCGGAGAGGAAGGTCCGCAGGCCGTCCGCGGTGAAGCTGTCGGCCTGCGGCCCGAGAACCACCCGGATCGGGCCGCCGAAGGTCGGCCGGTGGGCCGGCGGCAGGGTCAGCGGTCGGTCGCGGGGCGCGGGCGCGGCGAGGGGCAGCAGGTCGCCCGCGGCCAGGGGATGGCCGTCGAGGCCGCCGAGGCGGGTGCGGGTGTGCGTCGCGACGCTGCCGAGCATCGGCGCGACGGCGAAGCCCCCGGCGACCGCGAGGCAGGCGCGCAGGCCCCGCCGCGGGCCGCCGAGGACGAGCCGGTCGCCCCGCCGCAGGTCGTGGGCGGTGAACGGGTCGAGGGCGCGGCCGTTCAGGCTCATCGCGAAGGGCGCGCCGGCGAGGGCGACGCGGCAGGTCTCCGTCTCGCAGGCGAGGGTCGGACCGACCATCGCCATCTCGATCACCGCGGCGTCGAGCGGGTTGCCGACGAGGCCGTTGGCCAGGGCCAGAAGGTCGGGATCCATCGCGCCCGACCCCGAGATGCCGTAGCGCAGGTAGCCGGGCCGCCCGGCATCCTGCAGGGTCGAGGCCACGCCGGGGGCGATCACGCGCAGGCCCTCAGGCATCGATCCGCTCCAGGGTGGCGACGGTCTCGCCGGCGCGGGCGGCCTCGCTGAGGGTGTCGAACGCGGCGCGGTCGATCGGCTCGAACCGGATCAGGTCGCCGGCCGCGAACAGGAACGGCTCGGCCCGGGCCGGATCGTAGGAGCGCGCGGGCGTGCGGCCGATGAGCTGCCAGCCGCTCGGCAGCTCCAGTGGCGGCGAGACGCCGGTCTGGTTCCCGCCGATCGACACGCTGCCCGCCGGGGTCACGGGCCGGGGATCGGTGCGCCGGCTCGCGTGGAGCCGGGGATCGAGGCCGCCGAGATAGGCGAAGCCGGGGGCGAACCCGATCATGTAGACGCGATAGTCGCGGCCGGCATGGAGCGCGATCACCTCCTCGGGGCTGAGCCCGGCCCGGGCGGCGAGTTCGGCGAGGTCGGCACCGTGCGCGCCGCCGTAATGGACCGGCACCCGCCAGCGACGCAGCGACCCCGTCGCCCCGTCCGGCGGCGGCCAGTGCGCGGCGATCAGGGCGGCGAGGTCGGCGCGGGGGAGAAGGTCCGGGTCGTAGAGGACGAGGAGCGAGCGGTAGGTCGGCACGGTCTCCAGGAGGCCGGGGCGCCCGGCGCCGCGGAGCGCCGCGTCGAGGGCGATGACCCGCGCGTTGACGGCCGGGTCGACCGCGCGGCCGAGTTCCACCGTGAGCGCCCGGTCGCCGGAATCCAGGAGCCGGTAGCCGGGCTCAGACACCGAGCACCTCGGCCATCGGGCGCAGGGCGATCCCCTTGGCGGCGCAGTCGTCGCGCAGGCGGCGCGCCATGGCGACGGCGCCGGGCGTGTCGCCGTGGACGCAGACCGTGTCGATCCGCGTCGGGATGCGCCGCCCGGACAGGCAGGTGATCGCCCCGTCCTCCAGCATCCGCGCGACGCGCTCCGAGACGGTTTCGGGATCGTGCAGCACGGCGCCGGGGAGCTTGCGCGAGACCAGGGTGCCGTCATCCGCGTAGGCGCGGTCTGCGTAGATCTCGCGCGCGATCGGAAGCCCGAGCGTCTCGCCGGCCCGCTCGGTCTCCAGGCCCGGCATGACCACGAAGATCAGGTCGCGGTCGAGGGTGCGGATCGCCCGGGCCACCGCCAGGGCGAGATCGGCATCCTCGTTGGCCATGTTGCCCATCGCCCCGTGGGTCTTCACGTGGCGCACGGGGCAGCCGGCATCCTGCGCCAGCGCCAGGAGGGCGCCGACCTGGTAGAGGACCGCCTTCTCGATGTCGGCGGGGCGCTCGCCGTGGATCGGCCGCCGGCCGAAACCCCAGAGGTCGAGGAAGCTCGGGTGGGCGCCCGCCTGCACGCCGTTCGCGGCGGCGCGGCTCAGGGTCTCGTGCATCACCAGCGGGTCGCCGGCGTGGAAGCCGCAGGCGATGTTGGCCGAGGTCGCCACGGTCAGCATCTCGGCGTCGTCGCCCAGGCGGTAGACGCCGAAGCCCTCGCCCATGTCGCAGTTCAGATCGACGATCATCGGTGCATCCTTTCCTTCGCGCGGGGTCAGGCTTCGGCGACGAGGTGGGCCACCAGGGACGCGGCCGCGCACAGATCAGCGATCCGCATCGCCTCGTCGGGGTTGTGGCTGCCGTTCTGGTTGCGGACGAAGATCATCGTGCTGGGCACGCCCTGGCCGGCCAGCGTCGCGGTGTCGTGTCCCGCCCCGCTCGCCATCGTGCGGAACGGTATTCCGAGCCGGCGCGCGTGGCCCGACAGGGCCTCGACCAGCGCGGCGCTCATCCGCGCCGGCGTGCTGCCGGTGCGCTCCCCCAGCACGAAGCGCACCGAGCGGGCGTCCTCGACGGCGGCGACGCGCTCGGCGAGCGCCGCCTCGACCCGGTCCAGGACGGCAGGCTCGGTGCTGCGCACGTCGAGGCAGAAGCGGACCTCGCCGGGGATCTTGGCGAAGGCGTGCTGGACCGGGTCGGTGGCGACCTCGCCCAGAGTGATCGTGGCCGGGCAGCCCTCCGCCTCCAGCGTGCCCCAGAGCGCGTCCAGGCCGGTGATCAGGTCGGCGAGGGCGAAGACGGCGTCGCTGCGCGCGCCCCGCGCCACGGCGCCGGAATGGCCGTAGCGACCGTAGCAGGCCGCCTTGCGGTATCGGAAGCTGCCGCTGATCGCCGTGACGAAGCCGACCGGGAGCCCGGCCGCCTCCAGCGCCGGACCCTGCTCGATATGCATCTCCACGAAGCCGTGGATCCGCGCCGGGTCGAGGAGCCGCGCGCCCCTGGCCACCGCCTCCGGCCGCAGGCCGAGTTCGGCCATGTGGTCGCGCAGGCTCCGGCCGGTATCGGCGCGGGGGAGATCGAGCACCTCGGGCGGCAGCAGGCCGAGCGCGGCCCGGCTGCCGACATAGGAGGCGGGGAACCACACGCTCTCCTCGGCCCGGAACACCGCCACCGTCACGGGACGCGCCGGCACGATCCCCGCCCGGCGCAGGGCCCCCACGGCCGCGAGGCCGCCGATCACGCCCGCCGCCCCGTCGAAATTGCCGCCGTGGGGCACCGTGTCGACGTGCGACCCGACCATCCAGGGCGCCAGCGCCGGGTCGCGGCCCGCCATCGTCAGGAACAGGTTGCCGGCCGCATCGGTCTCGGCGGTCAGCCCGAGCGCCTGCCCGGTGGCCCGCATCAGGGCGTGGGCGCGCTCCTCGCCCGCGCCGTAGGCCGCCCGCGTCACGCCGGGGGCGTCCTGGCTGAAGCTCAGGAGCTCGGCGAACAGGCCGGCACAGAAATTCGGGTCGATCGCGAGGCCGGTCATGCCGGCCGTCCGCTGCGCGCGGCGCCCGACCGTCGCCGATCCCCGGCATCCAATTCGGCGCGGATCGCGGGACCGCGGCCGGTGCCGGCCCGGGATTCCACGGCCGCAACCCGCCGACGCGCCGGTCCGACCCGGTCCAGCGGCTGAACAATGAGGCACGCGCCCGGCACTGTCGCGAAGGGAATACCGGGATCCAGGGGGCGGATGACCATGTCGGAGGCAGCCATGCTCAAAAATGCCGCTTGAATGCCGGCGGTATACCGGTTTTGCTAAGACATCGCGCCAGTCTTGGCAACGCAAAACATCACCGGACCTGAAATAAAAATCTCCTCCTCGAGAGATTTTATGAGTCCATAGCCAGATATTGACGGCATTCGCGCGCGGTTCCGAGCGAAGATCCGCGAGATGATCGCATCACATCAGGTTCGACGATGGCTCAGATCGAGACGGCCGCGCCTCCGCTCCTGAAGATCAGGAAGCTGCACAAGAGCTACGGCGCCAACGAGGTCCTGAAGGGCATCTCCCTCGACATCCACGAGGGCGAGGTCGTGTCGATCATCGGCGCGAGCGGCTCGGGCAAGAGCACGTTCCTGCGCTGCCTGAACCTCATGGAGACGCCGACCTCCGGCTTCATGGATTTCGAGCGCTTCGCCTTCGACTACGAGCAGGGCGCCCGCCGGCAGCCGACGCCGCAGCAGCTCTGCGAGCTGCGCGCGCGGATCGGCATGGTCTTCCAGAGCTACAATCTCTGGCCGCACATGACCGTGCTGGAGAACGTCATCGAGGCACCGATCCGGGTGCGCCGGCTGCCGCGCCGACAGGCGGTCGCGGAGGCCGAGGCGCTGCTCCAGCGCATCGGCCTCTACGAGAAGCGGCACGCCTACCCGTCGAAGCTCTCCGGCGGGCAGCAGCAGCGCGTGGCGATCGTGCGCGCCCTGGCGATGGCGCCCAAGGTGATGCTGTTCGACGAGGTGACCTCGGCCCTCGACCCGGAACTGGTCGGCGAGGTGCTGGCGCTGATGGGTTCCCTCGCGGCAGACGGGATGACGATGCTGCTCGTCACCCACGAGATGGCGTTCGCCCGGGATGTCGGGACCCGCACCCTGTTCTTCGACGGCGGCGTGATCGCCGAGGACGGGCCGCCGGACGACATCATCGGCGCGCCCCGGAGCGAGCGGCTGCGCCAATTCCTCCGGCGCGTGCTGCATCAGCCCGCCGTCAGCGGACAGACGGCGTGAGCCGCCGACCCATCCTCGAGGAGATCGGACGGCGATGAGCGGCACGGCGTTGCAGGAGTGGTGGCTCACCCTCTCGGACGAGGTCGTCACCTACGGCCCCGGCTTCCTCTCGGCGACCCTGGTGGTGCTCGGCGTCACGGTGGCGAGCATCCTGGTGAGCTGGGTCTGCGGCCTGCTCGGCGCGCTGGGCAAGCGCTCGTCCTTCGCGCCGTTCCGGGCGCTGGCCAGCTTCTACGTCTGGTTCATCCGCGGCACGCCGACCCTGATCCAGGTCTTCATCGTGTATTTCGGCATGCCGCAGATCGGGGTGAAGCTCTCGCCGATCACGGCCGGCATCATCGCGCTGGGCGTCAGCAGCGGGGCCTACGTGGCCGAGACCATCCGGGCCGGCCTCGCGGCGATTCCCCGGGGCCAGATCGAGTCGGCGCTCGCGCTGGGCATGAGCCCGCGGATCATGATGGTGCGGATCGTCCTGCCGCAGGTCTTCCGCATGATCCTGCCGTCGCTGACCAACGAGGCGATCTCGGCGGTCAAGAACACCTCGCTCCTGTCGACGATCACGGTCGTGGAGCTGACGCTCTACGCGCAGCTCATGATCGCCACGACCTTCCGGCCATTCGACTTCTACATCGCGGCGGCGCTGATCTACCTCGGCCTCACGTCGATCCTGTCGCAGCTCTCCGCCTATTTCGAGCGGCGCTACGCCCGCCTCTCCTGAGCCCCCGCCGCGGGACGGGCCGCGGCCGACCCCTTCAGCCCCGTCCCGAGACCGGAGATGACCATGAACCGCCGCCACGTCCTCGCCCTCGCCGCCCTCTGCGCCAGCCTCGGCACCGGGCTCCTCGCCGCCCCCGCGACCCGCGCGGCCGAGGGCAAGCTGGAGCTGATCGAGCCCGGCAAGCTGATCGTGGCGACGGACAGCACTTTCGCGCCCTTCAGCATGCGCACGCCGAGCGGCGAGCTCGACGGCCTGGAGGTCCGGGTGATGCGCGAGGTCTGCCGGCGGATCGGGCTCGCGTACAGCCCGGTCAACATCAAGTTCGACGCCCTGCTGGTCGGCCTGATGGCCGATCAGTACGACATCACCAGCGAGTCGATGGACATCACTCCGACCCGGCAGAAGCAGGTCGCCTTCGCGGACGGCTGGCTCGAATCCGGCGCGCGGATCGTCACCCGCAAGGATACCGGCATCAAGGGGCCGGAGGATCTTAAGGGCCGCAACGTCGGGGCCCTCTCGGCCTCGACCTTCGGCAAGCTCGCCGAGGAGCACGGTGCCACCCTGAAGAGCTACAAGACCGCCGCGGACGCCATGCAGGATCTCGTCGGCGGCAACATCGACGCGGTGATCAACGACGCGGTGGCCGGCAATTACGCCATCCAGGCGCGCAAGCTGCCCCTGGTGATGATCGAGACCCCGCTGAGCACGGTCCAGAAGGGCTTCGCCATCAAGAAGGGCAAGCCGAACCTGCACGCGGCCGTCAACAAGGCCCTCGCCGAGATGGTCGCGGACGGTACCTACGCCAAGCTCGTCACGCCGCTGATCGGCTATGACCCGGCCCCGAAGGCGCCGATCCACACGCCCGCCATGTAGGCGGCTGCGGCGGACGCCGGAGAACGAGAAAATGGGGGCGGCCCGGGCGGCCGCCCCGGGAGGACGCCATGAAGAACCTCGACGCATCGTCGTACACGACGGCGCTCAGTGCCCGGCGCGAGCAGAGCCTGGGCCAGATGGCCTACGACCGGCTGCTGGACATGCTCGTCCGCCGCGACCTTCCGGCCGGCACCGTGCTGCACGAGCGCCGCCTCGCCGAGATGCTCGACATCTCCCGGACCCCGACCCGCGAGGCGATGTCGCGGCTGGAGACCGAGGGGCTGATCGAGCGGCAGCCCGGCGGGATGCTCGTGGTCAAGGAATTCTCCCTGCGCGAGCTGATCGAGATCCTGCATGTCCGCCGCCTGCTCGAGCGGGAGAGCGTCGCGCTGGCCACCGGCCGGATCGCCGACGCGGTGCTGGCGGACCTGCAGCGGCAGATGGAGGCGCTCCTGGCGGCGGGCGACCCGGACGCTCCGGGCAACTGGGAGGTCGACCGGCGCTTCCACGACCTGATCGCCGACCACAGCCACAACGCGATCCTCGCCAAGACGATCAAGGACCTGCGGCTCAAGACCCAGATGTTCAACCTGAGCCGGATGCCCGAGCGGTTCGAGGCGGTCCATCGCGAGCACCTCGCCGTGGTGGCCGCCCTGCGGGCCCGGGACGCGGCGGCCGCGGCGGACGCCATCGCGGCCCATCTCGAGAATTTCAAGCAGGGCATCATCCGGCGGCTGAGCGAAGTCTGAGCGGAGTCTGGCCGGGATCCGGGGCGAGGGCGGCGCGATGCACGAATTCACCCACCTGCGCGGCCGCGAGGCGGCCTTCCCGGAGGCGGAGTTCGCCGCCCGGCAGGCGGCGGCCCGGACCGCCATCGCGGCCGCCGGCCACGACGCCCTCGTGGTGACCGGCCCGGAGACGATCTACTGGCTGACCGGCCGCCAGACGGCGGGCTACTTCGCCTTCCAGGCGCTCCTCGTGCCGGCCGAGGGCGACCCGGCCCTCCTGGTCCGGCAGCTCGAACTGCCGGGGGCGGCCGCCAACACGTGGCTCGACGACATCCGGGCCTATCCGGACGGCGCCGACCCCGCCGAGGTCCTGGCCGCGCTCGTACGCGGGCGCGGGCTCGCCCGGCCCGCCCTGGAGCGGGACGGCTGGTTCGTCGCCCCGGCGCTCGCGGCGCGGATCGAGGCGGCCCTCGGATGCGGCCCGCTGCCCGACGGCTCCGGCCTGCTCGCCCCCTTGCGGGCGGTGAAGTCGGCGGCCGAACTCGCGGCGATCCGGGCCGCAGCCCGGTACGCGCAGGCCGGACTCGCCGCGGGGCTCGACGCCTGCGCGGCGGGCACCGACGAGAACGCCGTCGCGGCCGCCATGCTGGCCGCGGCGACGGCCGCCGGGTCCGAGGCCATGGCGATGGAGCCCCTGGTCGCGTCGGGACCGCGCAGCGGTCTGCCGCACATGACGTGGCGGCGGCGCCGGCTGGAGCCGGGCGACGCGGTCTTCCTCGAGCTCGCCGGCAGCCACGCCCGCTACCACGCGGCGCTGATGCGCAGCGTCTGGATCGGCCCGCCGCCGGTCGAGGCGTCGCGGATGATGGACTGCGCCCTGCGCGCCCTCGACGCGGCGCTCGCCGCGATCCGCCCCGGCCATCCCTGCGCCGCCCCGCACGCGGCGGCGCAGGCCGTCATCGACGCGGCGGGCTACGGCCCGGCCTTCCGCAAGCGGATCGGCTACTCGATGGGCATCGCCTTCGCCCCGGACTGGGGGGAGGGCGCCCTGCTCTCGCTCTTCACCGGACAGGACCGGCCGATCGAGCCCGGCATGGTCTTCCACCTGCCGGCCACCCTCCGCCGCTACGGCGCCTGGACGGTCGGCGCCTCCGAAACCGTCATCGTCACCGCCAGCGGGGTCGAGCCCCTGTCCGACCTGCCGCGCACCCTGTCGCTGCGGTGAGGCGTCGCTTTCACAAGCCGGAGTTGGACCGACGGGCCACCCCGACCGCGTCCGCGGACCCGGCCCGCCCGGCGGCCCCGAGCGGGAGCCGGCCCCGTTCCTGCAAGCGATACCTTGCCGGGCTCCTCGCGGGGGCCCGGCCCGCCGTCGCGCGGTGCTGGAGCGGAGCGGGAGGTCTCGGATGAAGCGACGCAGGCTGTTGCAGGGAGCCGGCGCCCTGGTCGCCGGCGCCGTCGCGACGCCGGCCCTCGTCCGCGCGGAGGCCGCCCGGACCCTGCGCTTCATCCCGCAGCAGGATCTGGTCACCCTCGATCCGGTGACGACCTTCGCGTACATCACCCGCAACCACGGCTACATGGTCTTCGACACCCTCTACGGCATGGACGGCGCCTATCGCGCCACGCCGCAGATGGTCGAGGGCCACCGGGTCGAGGCCGACGGGCGCCGCTGGGACCTGACCCTGCGCGAGGGCCTGCGCTTCCACGACGGGACGCCGGTGCTGGCCCGCGACTGCGTCGCCTCCCTCCGGCGCTGGGCGAAGCGCGACCCGTTCGGCGGCTCCCTGATGGACGCGACCGACGAGCTCGCCGCGCCCGACGACCGCACGATCCGGTTCCGCCTGAAGCGCCCGTTCCCGCTGCTGCCGATCGCGCTGGGCAAGGCGTCCGTCCCGGTCTGCGCCATGATGCCGGAGCGCCTCGCCGCCACCGACCCGTTCCAGCAGGTGCCGGAGCTCATCGGCTCGGGCCCGTTCCGCTTCAAGGCGGACGAGCGGGTACCCGGCGACCGGGTCGTCTACACGCGCTTCGAGGGCTACGTGCCGCGCCCGAACGGCCCGCCGACCTGGACCTCGGGTCCGAAGGTCGTCCACTTCGACCGGGTGGAGTGGCGCGTGATCGGCGACACCGCGACGGCGACCTCCGCGCTGATCGCCGGCGAGGCGGACTGGCAGGAATACGCCTCGCACGACCAGCTCGGGCTCCTGCACGCCGCCAAGGGCGTGAGCACCCGCGTCCTCGACCCGACCGGCTACGTGACCATGCTGCGGGTCAATCACCTGCAGCCGCCCTTCAGCAACCCGGCGATCCGGCGGGCGCTCTGGGGCGGGATCGACCAGACCGCCTGCATGCAGGGGATCGTCGGCGCCGAGGATCCCGGCCTGTTCCACGTGCCCCTCGGCTTCTTCTGCCCGGGCACGCCGATGGCCTCGACGGACGGGCTGGAGCCGCTCACACGTCCGCGCGATCCGGCGCGGGTGCGCGCCGATCTCAAGGCGGCCGGCTACAACGGCGAGACCGTGCTGCTGATGGTGCCGTCGAACTCTGCGCCGCTGCTGGCGCTCGGCCAGGTCGCGGCCGACCTGCTGCAGCGCGTCGGCATGACGGTGGAGGTCTACGCGGTCGAGTTCAACGCGATGCTGCAGCGGCGCAACCGCAAGGGGCCGGTCTCCGAGGGCGGCTGGAGCGCCTTCGTCACCAACTGGTCCGGCATGGATTGGCTCAACCCCGCGGGCTACATCGCCCTGCGCGGCACCGGCGAGACCGGCTACGCCGGCTGGGCCACGACCCCGCGGATCGAGTCCCTGCGCGACGCGTGGCTCACCGCCCCGGACGAGGCGACGCGCGCCGCCCTGTGCCGGGACATCCAGCTCCAGGCGATGCAGGACGTGCCCTACTACCCGCTGGGCCAGTACCTGCAGCCGACCGCCTACCGCTCCCGCCTCACCGGGATCCTCGACGGGTTCCCGACCTTCTGGAACGTCCGGCCCGCCTGAGGATCACGACGCGGGGACCTCACAGCCCCGGGAAGGTCGGCGGCGCGATCGCGTCGGGGCCGCGCCCGGCCCAGTCGAGCTGCCGGATCTGCGCCAGGGCGCGGCCCTGCGCCTCCTCCAGCGCCGCCGCGGCGGCGGCGTAGTCGATGGTGAGGGCGCGGCCGTCGCGCACGATCTCACGGCCGCCGACGAAGACCTGCCGGACCGCGCGGTCGCCGGCCGAGTAGATGAGCGACTGCACGGGATCGCGGCACGGGCGCATGGCCGGGTGGGCGCAGTCGACGAGGACGAAGTCGGCCTTGCAGCCCGGCGCGAGCCGCCCGATGTCGGTGCGCCCGAGCGCCCTGGCGCCCCCCACCGTGGCGGCGTGGAACACGTCCGCCGCGCGGGTATCGCGCGGGCTCTCGGCCACGACCCGGGCGAGGTACGAGACGAGGCGCATCTCGTCGAGCATGTTGTGCGGGTAGACGTCGGTGCCGATGCCCATGTTGACGCCGGCCTGCAGGTAGCGCCCGAAATGGTGGAGTGCGATGCCCCGGCGGGCGAAGACCGTCGGGCAATGGGCGACCGTGGCGCCGCGCTCGGCCAGCCGGCGCAAGTCCGAGCCCGGGCTGTGCCAGTGGGTCCAGGGATGGTCGTCGAGGAAGATCCCGTGGCCCACGATGGTCCGCTCGGTGAGCACGCCGAGATCGTCGAGCCACTCGATCGGCGTCATCCCGGTGCGGCGGGTGATCTCGTGGAACTCCGACAGGGACTGCGCCGCGTGGGTGTGGAAGCGCAGGTCGCGCGCGACCGCCTCGGCGTGGGCGTCCCGCAGCAGCTCCGCCGTGCAGGTGTCGACCTGCGCCGGACAGAGCATGCCGGAGAGGCGGCCGCTCGGGTGCCCCTCCGCCGCCGCGATCTCGGCGAGCGCCTGCTCCAGGCCGCGCTGGCCCGCCGCCGCGTCCCATTCGTACTCGACGCTGTGGCCGTTGCGGGTGAGCCAGCGACCCGAGCGGAACATCGGGGCGATGCAGACGCGCAGGCCCGAGGCACCGAGGAGATCGAGCCAGCCCTCGCTCGGCAGGGCGAGGTCGCAGACGGTGGTGACGCCCGACAGGGCGAGCTCCGCCAGGGCCACCCCGTAGGCGGCCCGCGTCCCCTCGGCGTCGGGTCGCAGGATCGGGAGATACTCGTAGAGCGAGGTGTTGTAGAGCCGCTGGCTGCCGACCTCGTCCCACATGCCCTTGTTCATCGGCTCCGAGAACAGGTGCGTGTGGATGTCGACGAGCCCGGGCATGACCATGCAGCCCGAGGCGTCGACGGTCCGGGCCGGCTCGGGACCCGCGTAGCCCGGCCCGACATGGATGAGAGCGCCGTCCGCGAAGGCGATGTCGGCACCGGTGCGGTAGACGTGACCGCCGCTGTCCGGATCCCAGGCGACGACCCACCGGGCCCCCTTCACCAGGGTGACGGCGGTGGCGTCCGGAGCTTCGTCGTGCATCGGTCACTTCTCCCTTGCGTCGGCGGGCGGGCAAGAACGGTGCCTCCCGGTCGGATCGGCGGCCCTCCGGCCCGGGTTTCGCTTGGCCCCATCCGCGGTCACGATGGGTCGGTCGACGTCGCGGCACCGGGGTCGGTCCGGGTCGAACGGTATTCAGAGGGAAGGCGCCGTGCAGCCTGGCGATACCACCGCGCCCCCGCGCATCCTCGTCATCAACCCGAACGCGTCCCGGGCGGTGACGGCCGCCATCGACGACGCCCTGGCACCGCTGCGCCTGCCGGGCGGCCCCATCCTGGCGGTGACCGACCTGCCGGAGGGCCCGGAGAGCATCGCGACCCAGCAGGACGCGGACTCCGTGGTGATGCCGCTCGTGCGGCGCGTGGCGGACGATCCGTCCGACGCCTTCGTCATCGCCTGCTTCAGCGATCCGGGCCTGCACGCGGTCCGGGAGGCGGCAAGCGGTCGCCCGGTGATGGGCATCGCCGAGTGGGGGATCCTGCGGGCCCTGACGCTCGGGGAGCGCTTCGGCATCGTGGCGCTGTCGGAGGGCAGCGTCCGGCGGCAGCGCCGTGCGGTGCGGCAGATGGGACTCGCGGATCGCTACGCCGGAAGCCGGCCCGTGGAGGCGCGGGCCTCCGAGACGGCCGACGCCGCGATGGGCCCGCGCCTGATCGCCGCCGGTCGGACCCTGGTCGAGCGCGACGGCGCCGACGTGGTCGTGCTCGGCTGCGCCGGCATGGCGCGCCACCGGGGCGCCGTGGAGGCCGCGATCGGGTGCCCCGTCATTGAGCCCTGCCAGCAGGCGGCCGCCGCGGCCCTCGGGGCCGTGCTGCTCCGGGCGGCCCCGTGAGAAGGAAACGGTCATGCACTACGACCTCCTGATCCGCGGCGGCACCTGCGTGACGCCCTGGGGCTCCGACGCGGTGGATGTCGGGGTCCGCGACGGGCGCATCGCGGCCCTCGGGGTGCCGGCCGGTGCGACCGGGGAGGCGGTGATCGACGCCGCGGGCCTGCACGTCCTGCCCGGCCTGATCGACAGCCACGTCCACCTGCGCGATCCCGGCGACCCGGCGGTGGAGACGATCGAGACCGGCACGCGCGCCGCGATCCTCGGCGGGATCGCCACGCTGTTCGACATGCCCAACACCGTCCCGCCGATCGCCGATGCCGGGCGCGTCGCCTGGAAGCGCGACTACGTCGCGGGCCGCAGCTGGTGCGACATCGGCCTCTACGTGGCCGGGACCAAGACCAACATCGACGCGCTCGCTGCCCTGGAGCGCGAGGCCGGGGTCTGCGCCGTCAAGGTCTTCGCCGGCAGCTCCACGGCGGCGCTGATGATCGAGGACGACGCGCATCTCGAGCGGGCGATGCGCGCCGGCCACCGGCGCATGGCGTTCCACAGCGAGGACGAGTACCGGCTCCAGGCGCGCAGGCCGCTGTTCAGCCGGGGCCAACCCTACCGGACCCACATGGAATGGCGCGATCCGGAATGCGCCTTCCTGGGGACGCGGCGGCTCATGGCCCTCGCCCGCAAGACCGGCCGGGCGACCCACATCCTGCACGTCTCGACCGCCGAGGAACTCGCCTACCTGCGCGACTTCCGCGACGTCGCCACCGTCGAGGTGCTGGTCAATCACCTGACCCAGGTGGCGCCGGACTGCTACGACACGCTGGGCGGCCTCGGCGTGATGAACCCGCCGATCCGCGACGCGCGCCACCGGGCGGCCGCCTGGGCGGCCCTTTGCGACGGCACCGTCGACACGGTCGGCAGCGACCACGCGCCCCACGCGCGGGCGGCCAAGGCGCAGCCCTGGCCGGACTGCCCGGCCGGCCTCACCGGGGTCCAGACGCTGGTGCCGGTGATGCTCGACCACGTCGCGGCGGGGCGGCTGTCCCTCGCCCGCCTCGTCGACCTGATGGCGGCCGGGCCGGCCCGCGTCTACGGGCTCCTCGGCAAGGGCCGCATCGCCGCCGGTTACGACGCGGACTTCACGCTGGTGGACCTGAAGGCCCGCCGCAGGATCGAGGAATCCTGGATCGTGTCGCCCTGCGGCTGGACGCCCTTCGCGGGCGTCGACGTCACCGGCTGGCCCGTCGCCACCATCGTGCGCGGGATCCCCGTCATGCGCGACGACGCGGTGCTGGGCGAGCCCGTCGGCCGCCTCGCGCGCTTCGCCGCCTGACGGGGCGCCCGTCAGGCGGTGCAGGTCTCCGCCACGAGCCACGCCGTGAGGATCGCCACGGCATCGAGCAGGTCGTCGATCGCCATGGCTTCTCGGGGATTGTGGCTGCCGTTGGCGTTGCGCACGAACAGCATGGCCATCGGCACGCCGGCCTTGGCGAAGGCGGCGGCGTCGTGGGAGGCCGGGCTGCCGAGGGGCCGGGTCGCGATGCCGAGCGCGTCCGCGGCCGCCGCGAACCCGTCGCGGATCCGCGGCGCGACGGCGCCGACGCCCGCCTCGGCGCGCGGGCCCAGCGTCACCGTCACGGCGCGGCGCGCCGACACCTCCGCGACGGCCGCCAGGAACGCCGCCTCCAGTTCCGCCAGCACCTCGGCCGCGTAGGCCCGCATGTCGAGGCTGAACCGGAACTCGCCCGGGACCGTCGTCAGGCCGTGCGCCGCGGCGTCGGTGTGGAACCGGCCGAAGGTCACGGCCATCGGGCAGCCGGCCGCCTCGCGCTCCGCCCAGACCCGGTCCAGAGCCAGGGCGATCTCGGCCCCGGCCATGGCCGCGTCGCGCCGGAAGCGGCGCGGCGTCCCGACATGGTCGTAGCGGCCGGCGATGCGGACGTCGGGATAGCGGACGTTACCGGGGATCCCGGTGCACAGCCCGACCGGGATCCCGGCTTCCTCCAGGCTCGGCGCCTGCTCGATATGCACCTCCAGGAAGGCGTGGATCGCGGCGGCGTCGAGGGCCGCCGGTCCGCGGGTGAGCGCGTCCGGGTCGCCGCCCTCCCGGGCGATGTGGGCGGCGAGGCTGAGGCCGGTGTCGATCCGGGCCGCGTCGAGCGCCCCGTCCGGCAGGGCTCCGAGCGCCGCGCGGCTCCCGATGTACGAGACCTGGAACCAGACGCTCTCCTCGGCGCGGATGCCCAGGACGGTGATGTCCCGCTCCGGCTCCAGACCGAGCCGGCGGATGGCCGCGACGGCGGCGAGCCCGGCCACGACGCCGGCGGCCCCGTCGAAGTTGCCGCCCTGGGCCACGGTGTCGAGGTGGGAGCCGATCAGGATCGGCGGCAGGGTCCGGTCCCGCCCGGGCAGCGTCATCGCGGTGTTGGCGGCGGCGTCCCGGCCGATCGCGAGGCCGAGATCCGCCGCGCAGCGCGCCACCGCCGCGTGCGCCGCGGTCTCCTCCGGGCTGTAGGAGGGCCGGGTGAACCCGGGCTCCGTCCGGCCGCACCAGGCCAGCTCGGCGAACAGGGCCTCGACCCGGCCGCGCTGCGCGCGCACGGCGGCCTCGATGGCGGATACGCGGTTCATCACGACGCCTCCCCGGGCGCGGGTTTCCAAGTCGGGCCCGCCGGTGCCCCTGCCACTTCCGTGCCGGCCCGCCGGAACACCGGGCCCCGTCACCGAGACCGAGTCTGCCGGATCGCCGGCCGCGCGGCCAGCCGCGCGGGTCAGCCCCGCGGCGCGGGATCGTTGTCCGACAGGGCCCCGGCGGCTATCGCCGGTCCCGGCAGGCGGGCGGGCAGGGGTTCTGCGGATGAAGACGATCGGGTTCCTGTCCTTCGGGCACTGGTCGCCGGCCGGCGGGTCGGCGACGCGCAGTGCGGCCGACACACTCCTCCAGTCGATCGACCTCGCGGTCGCCGCGGAGGAGCTCGGGGCGGACGGCGCGTATTTCCGGGTCCACCATTTCGCGCGCCAGCTCGCCTCGCCCTTCCCGCTGCTGGCGGCGGTCGGCGCCCGGACGAAGCGCATCGAGATCGGCACCGGCGTCATCGACATGCGCTACGAGAACCCGTTCTCCATGGTGGAGAATGCCGGCGCGGCGGACCTCATCGCGGGCGGACGCCTGCAGCTCGGGCTCAGCCGGGGCTCTCCCGAGCAGGTCATCGACGGCTGGCGGCATTTCGGCTTCGCCCCGGGCGAGGGGGAGACGGACGCCGATATGGGGCGCCGGCACGCGGAGACCTTCCTCGATCTCCTGAAGGGAACGGGGTTCGCCGAGCCCAACCCGCGGCCGATGTTCGCCAACCCGCCGGGGCTCCTGCGCCTGGAGCCGCATTCCGAGGGGCTGCGGGACCGGATCTGGTGGGGATCGGCCTCCGACGCCACCGCGATCTGGGCGGCGCGGCAGGGCATGAACCTGCAGAGCTCGACCCTGAAGGCGGACGAGACCGGCGAGCCGTTCCACGTCCAGCAGGCCCGGCAGATCCGCCGCTACCGGCAGGCGTGGCAGGAGGCGGGGCACGCCCGCGCCCCGCGAGTCTCGGTCTCGCGCTCGATCTTCGCGCTCGTGAACGACCGCGACCGCGCCTATTTCGGGCGCGGCGCGAGCAGCGACCAAGTCGGCATCATCGACAACATGCGGGCGGTGTTCGGCCGCTCCTACGCCGCGGAGCCGGACCGGCTGATCGACGAGCTGCGCGACGACGCGGCCATCGCGGAGGCCGACACCCTGCTGCTGACGGTCCCGAACCAGCTCGGCGTCGCCTACAACGCCCACCTCATCGAGAGCCTGCTCACGCACGTGGCACCCGCGCTCGGGTGGCGCTGAGCCGCCCTGCGGACCGGGCCGTCGCGGCGCGAGACGGGCGCGGGCCAGGCCCGTCCCCGGCCCGTCAGCCTACCCATCGCCGCGAGCGTGCGGTAGCCTCCCCGTCGGCCCGGCGAGCGGCGCCGGCGCACCCAAGTCCCGTGCCTGAAGGGGTTCCCGGGGATGTCGCACGCCCTCGACTGGGCCGCATTCGCCGACGCGTGGTGCGCCGCCTGGAACGCGCACGATGTCGAGCGGGTGCTGACCCACTTCCACGACGACGTCGTGTTCACCTCGCCGGGCGCCGCGCGCATCGTCCCCGCTTCGGGCGGAACGGTGCGGGGCAAGGATGACCTGCGCGCCTACTGGACGGAGGCCCTGCGGCGCATCCCGGATCTCCGCTTCACGGTGGAGCAGGTCTTCGCGGGCATCGACACGCTGGTGATCCAGTATCGCAACCAGACAGGCGTGAGCGTCAGCGAGGTGCTCGTCTTCGAGGATGGCCGCGTCCGGGCGGGGCACGGCACCTACCCGATCGGTGTCGACAACCCGTCGGTGCCGCGGCGGGCTAGGGCCGTTCGCGATGCGGCCGCGCCGGCCACGGCGGGGCCGCCCGCATCGCAACCGGGTCCGTGCGCGTTGGTTGGCGTCGCGTGGCGAACGGGCGCGGGCCCGCTGCCCGCAGCGGGAGACGAACCATGAGTGATGGCTACCCCTCGATGACGGCGCTCCTGGGCCTTCTCGCCCTGGCAGGCTACCAGAATCGCGACAAGCTCGCGGACCTGCTGGGCGGCGCCGGTCAGACCGCGCCCGCGGGCCCCGGCGGCCCGGCGGGTGGCTCCAGCGGCGGCTCCGGTGCCGGCCTGGGCGGTCTCCTCGGCGGCCTGCTGGGCGACCGGCGCGGCGAGGCTCCCGGCGGGTTCCTGCACAGCGGCCTCGGCGAGATGCTGGACCGCTTCCAGCAGGCCGGTCACGGGGCGGCCGCCCAGTCCTGGGTCAACCCGGGACCGAACCAGGAGATCGCGCCGCACCACCTGGAGCAGGCGATCGGACCCGACGTCCTCGCGGCCCTCACCCAGCGGACGGGACTGTCCCGCGATGAGCTGCTCTCCCGGCTGTCCCGCGAGCTCCCCAGGGCCGTCGACCGCTACACGCCCGACGGACGGATCCCGGCCTGAGGTCAGGCCGGCGGACGGATCCCGGCCCGGCCCCGTGGGCCGGGACCGTCACGGTCGGCGGGGCGTGCGCGGCTTCGGCGCGGCGAGCCGGTGGGCCGCCGTCAGGGCCGACATCAGGGTCGCCTCGTCGACGATCGCGAGGTCGCACCGCGTCGCGCCCATCCGGCCCCAGCCGCCCGGAACGGGGCTGAACGCCGCCGGCACCTGCTCGCAGAAGAAGTCGCGCAGGTCCGGGTCGAACATCAGGTTGATGTCGTGGGCGACCGCGTCCAGCGTCGCGAAGGTCTTGCGCGGCGTCCGGAAGGCCGTCCTATGGAAGTGGGGGGCGGAGGTCACCGCCTCCAACGTCGCGATGAGCGCCCTCACGCGCGCGATATCGACGCCCATCGCGAGCCTCCTCCCCCGGTCCGGCGCTCGCGGAACCGCGGCCGGTATCCGAACGGACCCGCTGCCTCCGGCACCCTCGCCCGAGGGCGCTGGCTCGAGGGCCGGCCCGTCGCCCCCTGAGCGATACTCTACCAGCGGCCCGCCGCCTGGCGCGCGCGGAGCGCGAGCTCGTCCGCGCTCGGGGGTTTGCTGGCGAAACTGCCGGTCTGGACCGCCCCGTCCCGTGCGAGCACCGCGACGTGGACGCCCTTCGGCGAGTGGCTCTGCTCGACCAGCGTCCAGGTGCGGGCCGCCGCCGGGTCGTCCGCGTACCAGCGCTTCCCGCGGCCGAGCATGACCGGGAAGGTGATCAGGACGATCCGGTCGACCAGGCCCGCCGGGAGCAGCGCCGGGTAGAGCATGCTGCTGCCCTGGATGAGGAGGTCGGGTCCGTCACTCTCCTTGAGGCGCGCGACCGCCGCGACGGGATCGCCGGCGAGACGGTGGCTGTTGGTCCAGCCGAGCGCTTGGTCGGACGCGGTCACGACATGCTTGCGGATCGCGTTGAAGGTCGCGCCGATCGGCTGGTCGGCGTTGTGCGGCCAGTAGGCGGCGAAGATCTCGTAGGTTCGCCGGCCGAGCAGCAGCTCGTAATCGCCTCCCAGCAGCTTGCCCATCGGCCCGGCGAGCGACGCGTCGAAGTACGGGAAGGTCCAGCCGCCGTGCGCGAAGCCGGTCTGATCCTCCTCCGGACCGCCCGGTGCCTGGATCACGCCGTCGAGGGACTGGAAGAGGGAGCCGGTGATCTCACGCATGGGCGGAGTCTCCGCGGAGGGCGGCCTCGATCCGGGCGATGTCGATCCGGCGCATGGTCATCATGGCCTCGAACGCGCGCCGGGCCGCGGCCCGGTCGGGGTGGCTGTTCGCGTGCAGGAGCGCGCGCGGTGTGATCTGCCAGGAGAAGCCCCAGCGGTCGGTGCACCAGCCGCACGCGCTCTCCGCGCCGCCGTGGCCCACGATGGCGTCCCAGTACCGGTCGGTCTCCGCCTGATCGTCGGTCAGCACCATGAAGCTGACCGCCTGGTTGGCCCGGAAGGCGGGGCCGCCGTTCAGGCCGACGAACGGCCGGCCGAGGACCGTGAACGCGACCGTGAGTTCGTCGCCCGCGGACCCGCCGGGGAAATCCGCGGGGGCGTTCATGGGTGCGCCGACATGGCTGTCGGGGAAGGTCGCGGCGTAGAACTCCGCGGCCTTGCGGGCCTCGCCGCGGTCGAACCACAGGCAGGTCGTCAGCTTGTCGCTCGTCATGGCCGGACGCTCCTCACGCGGCTTGCCGCGGGCCGGCGAGGCCGAGCTGGTGGCCCCCCGGATCGGCGATGTTGGCCGCGTAGCTGCCGCCGGGGATCGGGTCGGGCCCCTGGAGGACCCTGCCGCCCCTGTCCCGGACCGTCGCGAACGCGGCGTCGATGTCGGCGACGTGGATGTACCAGTTCCAACGCGCCGGCGCGCCGGTGGCCGCGCTCGACATCACCGCGCCGGGGCGCAGATCGCCCCGCCCGATGAAGGCGTACTCGCCCATCTCGCCCATCGGCATGGCGCCGAGCTTCTCCCAGCCGAGGAGCGCCCCGTAGAAGGCGATGGCCGCCGCGGGGTCGGGGGTCGCGAGCTCGATCCAGACGCCGTGGCCGCGGGTCTGCTCGGTCCCGAGCGGCACCGGCCCGAAGGCCCGGCTCTCCCTGGGATGGGCCGGGTCCATCGCGGCGAAGACCGCGCCCTGCGGGTCGCTCACCATGGCGAAGCGGCCGACATGGGGGATGTCGACGGGTCCGAACCGAATCGCGCCGCCGAGATCGACCGCGCGGGCCACCAGGGCGTCGACGTCCCGCGTCGCGAGGTAGATGGCCCAGCCCGGAAGGCCGGGCGCCTCGGGCATCGGCCGCCGGATCCCGGCCACGGGCGCCCCGTCGGCCTCCGCGATCCGGTAGCCGCCGTGCTCGGGCATCGGCGACGGCGCGACGCGCCAGCCGGCGACCGGCTCGTAGAAGGCCTGCGCGGCGTCCGGGTCGGCCGCGTTCAGCTCGAACCAGATGGGGGTCCCCTCGGCGGGTGGCATCGGGCGCTCCTCCGTGACAATCGGCGCTACGGCCGCTGCGCGGCGCCCCCTAAGGCTCCGCTTTGCCCAGGCTCGCATCCTCGGTTACACAATGCAACCATGAAGTCAGAAAAAATAACCGAACGGGCGTCCGGAGCGCGCGAGCGCCTGTACGACGATGCCTGCGGCACGGCCCTCGCGCTGGAGTTCATCGGCGAGCGCTGGTCGCTGCTGATCATGCGGGAGCTGGTCTACGGCCCCCGGCGCTTCGGCGAGATCCGGGCGAACCTGCCGGGGATCAGCGCGAACGTGCTGACGCAGCGCCTGGAGAGCCTGGAGGCGGTGGGCATCGCCCTGCGCTACCGGCTGCCGTCGCCGGCCAACGTGCAGGTCTACGATCTCACCGAGTGGGGCCGCGAGGCCGCGCCCCTGATGCGCGACCTGGGCCGGTGGGCCGCCCGCTCGCCGCGGCACGACCCGAGCCTGTTCATGTCGGCGGCGTCGGCCATGATGTCGCTCGAGGCCCTCATCGACCGCGGGCGGGCGGCGGCGCTGTCGGCGACGGTCGCGTTCCACTTCCCCGGCGAGAATTTCGTCGCGACGGTGGCCGGCGGCGGGATCCGCGTGCGCCGGGGCGTCGCGGAGGCGCCCGATCTCGCCTTCACCGGCGACACGATGGCGATGCGCCGCACGATCTACGGCAAGGCGCCCCTGGACCGGGATGGCGCCGGCGGCACGCTCGCCGTCGCGGGACCGGTCGACCTGGCGCGGTCCTTCATCGACCTCTTCACCCTGCCGATCAAAGCGGGCTGACGCGCCCGTCCCGCGGCTCGCGCGGGTGGCGCAGGAACGGTCCCCGACGGCGCGCCGGGGGGCGTGCCGGGTCGGGGCAGGATTCATGGAGGCCCGGCGCGCCGGGCCGTCACTTGCGCAGCGGCACGCCCTTCGTGGTGAAGCGCTGGCCGCCGCCCGTGTAGCGGGGTCGCGGCTGGCCGCCCGTCCGGCCCGCACCGGCGCCGGTTCCCGGCGGCTGCGAGAACGGCACGAGTTGGTCCGGCCGCGGCCCGATGAGATCGGCACGGCCCATCTCCCGCAGCGCCTCGCGCAGCAGCGGCCAGTTCTCGGGGTCGTGGTAGCGCAGGAACGCCTTGTGCAGCCGGCGCTGGCGCAGGCCCTTGATCGCCTCGACCGACTCGCTGCCGCCGCGCTTCACGCCCCGCAGCGTGTTGATCTCGGTGTGGTACATCGCCGTGGCGGTCGCCATCGGCGAGGGCAGGAAGGTCTGGACCTGGTCGGCGCGGTAGTTGTTCTTCTTGAGCCAGAGCGCGAGGTGCATCATGTCCTCGTCGGTCGTGCCCGGATGAGCCGCGATGAAGTACGGGATCAGGTAGTACTTCTTCCCCGCCTCCTTGGCGGCGGCGTCGAACATCTCCTTGAACCGGTCGTAGGTGCCGATTCCCGGCTTCATCATCTTGTCGAGGGGGCCGCGCTCGGTGTGCTCGGGCGCGATCTTCAGGCGGCCGCCGACGTGGTGGGTGACGAGTTCCTTGATGTATTCGGGGCTCTTCACCGCGAGGTCGTAGCGCACGCCGGAGGCGACCATCACCTTCTTGACGCCCTTCACCTCGCGGACCTTGCGGTAGAGCCGGATCAGGTCGTCGTGCGAGGTGTTCAGGTTCGGGCAGACGTCCGGGAAGACGCAGGACGGAAGCCGGCAGGCCGCCTCGATCTTCGGATCCTTGCAGGCCATCCGGTACATGTTCGCCGTCGGCCCGCCGACATCCGAGATCACGCCCGTGAAGCCCGGGGTCTTGTCGCGGATCCGCTCGATCTCGCGCAGGATCGAGCCCTCCGAGCGGTTCTGGATGACGCGGCCCTCGTGCTCGGTGATCGAGCAGAAGGTGCAGCCGCCGAAGCAGCCGCGCATGATCGTCACCGAGAACTTGATCATGTCCCAGGCGGGGATCTTCGCGTCGCCGTAGGACGGGTGCGGGGCGCGGGCGTAGGGCAGGTCGTAGACCGCGTCCATCTCGTCGCTGCTCAGCGGGATCGGCGGCGGGTTGAGCCACAGGTCGCGGTCGCCGTGGCGCTGGACGAGCGGGCGCGCGTTGCCGGGATTGGCCTCCCGGTGCAGCACGCGCGAGGCGCGGGCATAGGCCTCCTTGTCGTCCTTGACCTCGTCGTAGGCGGGGAGCCGGATCACGGTCTCGCCGGCCCGGCGTGTGGCGGCCTCGTCCGTCGAATCGAGGTCGTCGGCGGGCAGCTCGGTGTAGTGGGCCGGCACACGGCGGAACAGGGCGACGCCCCGGATCGCGTCGAGCTGGTGCGGCGCCTCGCCGGCCGCGAGGCGGTTCGCCACCTCGACCACGGCGCGCTCGGCGTTGCCGTAGATCAGCAGGTCCGCCTTGGCGTCCGCCAGGATCGAGCGGCGCACCTTGTCGGACCAGTAGTCGTAGTGGGCGATCCGGCGCAGCGACGCCTCGATGCCGCCGAGCACGACCGGCACGTCCTTGAAGGCCTCGCGGCAGCGCTGCGTGTAGACGATGGTGCAGCGGTCCGGGCGCCGGCCGCCCTCGCCGCCGGCCGTGTAGGCGTCGTCGTGGCGCAGCCGCCGGTCCGCCGTGTAGCGGTTCACCATCGAATCGAGGTTGCCGCCGGTGACGCCGAAGAACAGGTTCGGCTTGCCGAGCGCCTTGAACGGCTCCGCCGAGTGCCAATCGGGCTGGGCGATGATGCCGACCCGGAACCCCTGCGCTTCGAGCAGCCGGCCGATGATGGCCATGCCGAAGCTCGGGTGGTCCACGTAGGCGTCACCCGTCACCAGAACAATGTCGCAGGAATCCCACCCGAGCGCCGCCATCTCGGTGCGGCTCATGGGCAGGAACGGCGCCGCAGGCCCGCGCGGCGACGGCGTGCGGACGGGGGGCGCCAGAGGGCGGTCGGCGGTCGCTTGCAGGTCCATGGTGTCCCTGCATAGGCCTCCGGGGCCGCGATCTCAACGAATGGCAGGGCGGCGGTGGCCGCGGCCGTGCCGCCCGAGGTCGCCCTGCGCCGATCCGGCGCAGGTCCGGGAGCGCCCGTGGGCCGCCGATGCCCGCCGCGTTCAGCGCGCGATCATCTCGCGGATGCGGGCGGCCAGGGCCTCCACGGCGAAGGGCTTGGTCAGCACGGCCATACCGGGCTCGAGACGCCCGTCGCCCGGCAGCGCGGTCTCGGCGAAGCCGGTGATGAACAGCACCCTCAGGTCCGGTCGGCCGACCCGCGCGGCGTCCGCCATCTGGCGCCCGTTCATGCCGCCGGGCAGGCCGACATCCGTGACGAGCAGGTCGATCCGGGCGCCCGACTGCAGCACGCTGAGCCCGCCCGCGCCGTCCGCGGCCTCGATCGCCGTGTAGCCGAGGTCGCTCAGCACGTCCGTCACCAGCATGCGCACCGTCGGCTCGTCGTCCACGATCAGCACGGTCTCGCCCGCCTCGGCCGGCGCCATCCGGCCTCTGCCCGGGTCGGGCCCGTCCGCGTCCGCCTCTCCGAAGTGCCGCGGCAGGTAGATGCACACGGTCGTACCCTGGCCGACCGTCGAGGTGATCCGGACCTGACCGCCCGACTGCTTGGCGAAGCCGTAGATCATCGACAGGCCGAGGCCCGTGCCCTCGCCCATCGGCTTGGTGGTGAAGAACGGGTCGAACGCCCGGGCGACAATCTCCGGCGGCATGCCGGTGCCGGTGTCGGACACGCAGAGCGACAGGTACGGCCCCTCCGGCATGTCCTGCGCCTCGGCCTGCTGCCGATCGATCCAGCGGTTGTCCGTCTCGATGGTGATCCGGCCGCCCTCCGGCATCGCGTCCCGCGCGTTGATGCAGAGGTTCAGGAGCGCGTTCTCCAGCTGGGACGGGTCCGCCAGGGCGGCCCAGAGCCCGTCCGCACCGACGTGCCGCACCTCGACGCCCGGCCCGACCGTGCGCTGGATCAGGTCGAGCATCCCGCGGACCAGCCGGTCGGCGTCGATGGCCTTGGGCGCCAGCGTCTGGCGGCGCGAGAACGCGAGCAGGCGGTGGGTCAGCGCCGCGGCCCGCCGGGCGGCGCCCTGGGCGGCGGCGATGTACTTGCCGACATCCTTCGACCGGCCCTGGTTGATCCGGGCCTCGATCAGCTCCAGCGAGCCCGAGATGCCCGCCAGCAGGTTGTTGAAGTCGTGCGCCAGCCCGCCTGTGAGCTGGCCCACCGCCTCCATCTTCTGCGACTGGCGCAGCGCCTCCTCCATGCGCGCCCGCTCCTCTCCGGCCTGCCGCAGCCGGTCTGCCGCCGACTGGAGATCGCGCGTCCGCTCCTCGACGCGGACCTCCAGCGACGCGTTGAGCTGGCGAATCTCGTCCTGCGTGCGGCGCTGCCGGTAGGCCGCGAAGGCCAGGAGGGCAGTGGCGAACAGGCCGCCGCCGCAGACGAGCCAGATCTCCGGCAGCGCCGAGCCGCGCCGGGGCGAGACGCGCTGCGCGAACGCGACGGTCCAGGTGCGGCCGCCGAGCTCGAGATGCGCCTCGCGGGTGAGGCGCCCGGCCCCCGCCGCGGAGGCCCGCGCCGAGCGGTGCAGCAGGGTCGCCTCGCTCGGTGCGCCGTCGTAGATGGCGAAGGCCGCGTCCTCCTCGGCCTCCGCCGCCACGATGCTGTTGAACAGGTCGTCCGCCCGGAAGGCGCCGAAGACGAAGCCCAGGAAGCGCTGCCGCCGCGCCTCGAGGTCCGGCGGGACGGCGCCGCCGGCATAGACAGGCATGGCCACGAGGAAGCCCGCCTGCTTGTTCGCGTCGATCTCCTGGACGAGCTGGATCCGCGCCGAGGCGGCCGGCCGGCCCGTGTCGCGGGCGCGCTCCACCATGTCACGCCGCACCGGGTCCGACATCACGTCGTAGCCGATGGCGGCGAGGTTGCGCGGGTTCGGCGGCTCGGCGAACAGGACCGGGCTGATCATCGGGTTGTCGGTCGGCGGGCGCACCCGGGCATTCTCGACGCCCAGGGCCGCGGCCCGCGCGGCGAACGACTCGCGCGCGGCGGCGGGCAGGGTCGGCGTGAAGCCGATGCCGAGGAAGCCGGGATAGAGGCGCTGCAGCTCGATCCGCTGCACGTAGGCCCGGAACTGGGCCAGCGTGACCGTGTCGCCCTCGGCGGCGAACAGGCCGGCGGCGCCGCGCAGCAGGGCCGTGTAGGTGCGGAACTGGTCCTCGACCGTGCGCAGCTCGATCTCGGTGGCGTGCTCGAAGGTCAGGCGGTCGCGCAGCGCCGCCGCCTGCCACGTGAGGGCGGTGCTCAGCCCGGTCGCCAGCAGGCCGGCGGCCAGGATCGCGGGCGCGATCCACCGCGCCGCGCCCGCCCCGCGGCGGGCCGCGGTCGCGACAGGACCCTGCGATGAGGAGAGGTGGGGCAAAGGGCGAGACCGGACTTCGACAGCGGCCCAGCGACGCGGGCCTGCCCCGGGATGCAAGGCTATGGTGGCGTCACAGGGGCGGTTCTGCGCGGCGCGCTCAGGGCGCGCGGCACTCCATCGCCGACGCGGCCTCGATCACGCTGAGCGCCCGGCGCCGCACTTCCAGCGCCGCGTCCGGGCTGTCCGAGACGGCGGAGGCCTCGCGCTTCAGCGCCGCGTCGCAGCCGCACGAACGGTATCCCGCCGCGTCGTAGCAGGCGTCGTGGCGCATGCACGCCGCGTCGAGGGCGTCGGTCGGCGGCAGCCCCTCACCGCGCTGCCCCGTGCCGCAGTAATTGCCGTGGAACAGCTCCTTGCCGGCGATGACCCGGCCCAGGTCGCCCTTCGGCGGTGCCGGGGCCTCGGCCTTCCCGCTCGGGTTCAGATCGTTGGCCGGCCCGCCCGCCTTCGCCCCGGAGGAGCGCAGGGCCTTCGGGATGCCGGAGCGCTCGCCGGGCTCGTTCAGGGCCTCGCCGGCCCGGCCGTTCGGGTCCGAGATATCCGGGAGCGGCGGGGGCGGCCCCGGGCGGGGCTCGCCCGGCTCGACGGTCGCGGCGGGCAGGTCCCGGACATCCCGCACGTCCTCGGCGCTCCGGACGCCCTGGACGCCCTGAACCCCTTGCGGGTCCCGGAGACCCTGCGCCCCGGACGCGTGCGGGCAGACGACGAGCAGCAGCCCGAGCGGTGCGAGGAGTGACAGTCTCACGGATGGCCCCCGATTCAGCCGCCCCTCAACTCGAAGCTCGGCTTTACCGTTCCGGGATTTCGCCCGCCACGGTTACGGCGGCCTTGCGCGGGGACGCAGGACCGCGGGTCGGCGCGGTCCCGTGCGCGGGCGCACGGGGGTCCGTCCCGCCTGTTGGACCGCGGGTTCGCGGCTCCCACATCGCGGGGTAACGCGGCCGGGATGATCCCGGCGACGGATCAACGCTGGACCTCCGCCATGACCTCTCGTCTTCTGATCGGCGCCGTGATCGGAATCGGCCTGTCCGGGCCCGCCCTGGCGCAGAGCTTCACCGCCCCCGCCGGCATCCCGGCCGTCACGGCGCCCGGCGGTCTCCAGGGCCGCGCGACGCCCGCGGATCTGCGGACCGCGCCGGCCGGGCGCGCCGGTGTCCTCGACGCTGACGGCAGGCCCGCGTCGGCGATCGGAACCGTCGATCCGCGGCGCCCGCATCCCCCGCGCTAGGGCGCGCCGCGCCGGGGGCTCGCCGGATCAGTCCCGGCCGGCCTCGTCCGGCGCGGTGATCGCCTTTGCGGGCGCGCCGAGGGCGCGCGAGACCGCGGCGGCGCCCTTTCGCACCCGCTCGCCGATCGCGCGCAGCTTCTCGTCGGACAGCCGGTGCGTCGGCCCCGACACCGAGATCCCCGCGATGGCCTCGCCGTGGACGTTGAGGATCGGGGCGGCGACACAGCGCATCCCGATGCTCCGCTCCTCGTCGTCGATCGCGTAGCCCCGGCGGCGGGTCGCCTCGACGTCGTCGCGCAGCCCCTCCATCGAGCCGATGGTCTTGTCGGTGAACCGCGCGAAGGTCTTCCCCCGGAACAGGCGCTCGGTCCGTGCCGGCGCGTAGGTGCTCAGCAGCGCCTTCCCGATGCCCGACGCGTGCAGCGGCGACAGGGAGCCCGGGGGGAAGAAGGCGCGGATCGTCTCGTGGGTCTCCACCTGGCTGACGAACAGGACGTTGCCGTCCTTCTCGACGCCGAGATTGGAGGTCTCGCCGGTCTCCTGCATCAGCGTCCACATCATCGACCGGCTCCGCTCGACGACGTTGTGGCGGCGCAGGAACGCCGATCCGAGCCGGTAGGCCTCCGCGCCGACGTGCCACTCCTGCTTGTCGGCGCTGATCTCGACGAGGCCACGGCGCTCGAGCGTCGCGAGCACCCGGTGCATCGTCGCGACCGATTGCTCGAGCCGGCCGGCCAATTCCGACAGCGTCAGCCCGTCGCCGCCCGCCAGGACGTCGAGGACGTCGAGGGCGCGGTCGAGCGCCTGGATGGTCGCCGCGGGCTTGGCGCCGCCGAACCCCTTCGGCCTCCCGCGGCGCCGACTTCCCGAATCCATGGCGTCCCCACCCTCGCCGATCCCGGCCACTCCGTAGGGTGAAAAATTTTTTCTCACAACGGAAAAAGGTAAAGCCCTGCCGGGTCGCGTCTTTTCGCGCTCCACGCATCGCTGAAAAAGTTTTTCAAGAAAATATCAAACCGGTTCCGGCGGTGCTATCGTTCCCGTATTGGAGGAGAGCGCCGCCGATGTTCGCACAGAATCCCGTCTTCATTCCCGGTCCGACCAATATGCCGGAAGTGCTTCGCCGCGCGGCCGACATGCCGACTCTGGATCACCGGTCGCCGCTCTTCGCGCAGATCCTTCATCCGGCCCTCGCCGGCGTGAAGAAGGTCCTGAAGAGCGATGACGCCGAGGTGTTCATCTTCCCTTCGACGGCGACGGGCGGTTGGGAGACCGCGCTCTCCAACACGCTCAGCGCCGGCGACGCGGTGCTGGCGGCGCGCCACGGCATGTTCAGCCACCGCTGGATCGACATGTCCCGCCGCCACGGCCTCGATGTCCGGGTGATCGAGGCCCCGTGGGGCGAGGGGCTTCCGGCGGACCGCTTCGCCGAGGCCCTCGCGGCCGACACCGCGCACCGTATCCGGGCCGTGCTGGTCACGCACAACGAGACGGCGACCGGTGTCCGCTCGGACGTCGCCGCCGTGCGCCGCGCGCTGGATGCCAGCAACCACCCGGCCCTGCTGCTGGTCGACGGCGTCAGCTCGATCGCCTCGATGGATTTCCGCATGGACGCGTGGGGCGTCGATGTCGCCGTGACCGGCTCGCAGAAGGGCTTCATGCTGCCCGCGGGCCTCGCTATCGTGGCGTTCTCGCCCAAGGCCATGGCCGCCACGGCGACGGCCACGCTGCCGCGGACCTATTTCGACATCCGCGACATGGCGAAGGGCTACCCGAACGGCGCCTATCCCTACACGCCGGCGGTCGGGCTCCTGAACGGCCTGAAGCTGTCGACGGAACTGCTGCTGGCCGAGGGGCTCGACACCGTCTTCGCCCGGCACCGCCGCATCGCGGACGGGATCCGCGCCGCCGTCGCCGCCTGGGGCCTGGAGCTCTGCGCCGCGCGCCCGGACCTCTACTCGGACACGGTGAGCGCGATCCGCACCCCGGAGGGCTTCGACGCGACCCGGATCGTCACCCACGCGGCGCGCCACTACGACGTCGCCTTCGGGGTCGGCCTCGGCGAGGTCGCCGGGAAGGTCTTCCGCATCGGCCATCTCGGCAGCCTGACGGACGTGATGGCGCTGTCGGGGATCGCCGCGGCCGAGATGGCGATGGCCGATCTCGGCCTGCGCATCGAGCTGGGATCGGGGGTCGCGGCCGCGCAGGCGGTGTACCGCCGCGGCCCGGCCGCCGGCCTGCGCGCGGCCGCCTGAGGGAGAGCGCCATGGACAGCGCCCTGATCACGCCCACCCTCGACGACGTCCTGGCCGCCCACGAGCGCATCCGGCCCTACATCCACGAGACGCCGGTGCTGACCTCGCGGATCATCGACGAAGCGGCCGGCGCACGGCTGTTCTTCAAGTGCGAGAACCTGCAGAAGGCCGGCGCCTTCAAGGCGCGGGGCGCCTCGAACGCCGTCTTCAGCCTCACCGACGCGCAGGCCGCGCGGGGGGTGGCGACCCACTCCTCCGGCAATCACGGTACCTGCCTGTCCTACGCGGCGGGCCGGCGCGGCATCCCCTGCACGGTGGTGATGCCGCGCACCGCGCCCCAGGCGAAGAAGGACGCCGTGCGCGGCTACGGCGGCCGGGTGGTGGAGTGCGAGCCGTCCACCTCCTCCCGCGAGGCGGTCTTCGCCGAGGTGGTCGCCGAGACCGGCGCGGAGTTCGTGCACCCCTACAACGATCCCCGGGTCATCGCCGGGCAGGCGACCTGCGCCCGCGAGCTGATCGCGCAGGTCCCGGGTCTCGACGCGGTGATCGCCCCGATCGGCGGCGGCGGCATGGTGTCGGGCACCTGCCTGACGCTCGCCGGGCTCGCCCCGCAGATCGCGGTCTACGCGGCAGAGCCCGAGCAGGCCGACGACGCCCATCGCAGCCTGAAGGCCGGTCGGATCATCGCCGACGACGCGCCGGTGACGGTCGCGGACGGGCTCAAGGTGCCGCTGAAGGACCTCACTTGGCACTTCGTCCGCCACCACGTCGCGGATATCCTCACGGTCTCCGAGGCCGAGATCGTCGCGGCGATGCAGCTGATCTGGAAGCGGCTGAAGATCGTCATGGAGCCGTCGAGCGCCGTCGCCCTGGCGGCGGTGCTGAAGAACCGCCCCGTCTTCGCGAACAAGCGGGTGGGCGTGATCATCACGGGCGGGAACGTCGATCTCGACGCGCTGCCCTGGCAATAACGGGAGGTCCACGATGCACATGAACGCCCGATCCGCCGATCTGGAAGTCGGCTTCGACGTCCCCGCGCTGCCCGGCATGCGCGAGGACGAGATCCAGACGCCCTGCCTGATCGTCGATCTCGACGCGCTGGAAGGCAACATCCGCAAGATGGGCGACTACGCGAAGGCGCACGGGATGCGCCACCGTGCCCACGGCAAGATGCACAAGTCCGTCGACATCCTGAAGCTCCAGCAGAGCCTCGGCGGCGCCTGCGGCGTCTGCTGCCAGAAGGTCTCGGAGGCGGAAGTCTTCGCCCGCGCGGGCATCAAGGATATCCTGGTCTCGAACCAGGTGCGCGACCCGGGCAAGATCGACCGTCTGGCGCGGCTGCCGCTCCACGGCGCCCGCATCATCGTCTGCCTCGACGACGTCGCGAACGTCGCCGACCTCTCGGCGGCGGCGCAGCGGCACGGCACGCAGCTCGACTGCTTCGTCGAGATCGATTGCGGCGCCGGCCGCTGCGGCGTGAGGACCACGCCCGAGGTGGTGGCGATCGCAAAGGCCGTGGCGGCCGCGCCGAACCTTCGCTTCGCCGGACTCCAGGCCTACCAGGGCGCCATGCAGCACATCGACGGCTACGAGGAGCGGCGGGCCAAGCTCGACGCGGCCATCGCCCAGGTGCGCGACGCCGTCGAGGCGCTGAACCGGGAGGGCCTCGAGCCGGAACTCGTGAGCGGCGGTGGCACCGGCAGCTACTATTTCGAGGCCGCATCCGGCGTCTACAACGAGCTGCAATGCGGCAGCTACGCCTTCATGGACGCCGATTACGGTCGCATCCGTGACCGGGACGGCAAGCGCATCGACGCGGGCGAGTGGAAGAACGCCCTGTTCATCCTCACCAGCGTGATGAGCCACGCCAAGGCCGACAAGGCGATATGCGACGCGGGTCTGAAGGTGCAGTCGGTCGATTCCGGCCTGCCGTTCGTCTTCGGCCGCGACGACGTGACGTACATCAAGTGCTCGGACGAGCACGGGGTGATCGAGGATCCCGAGGGTAAGCTGAAGGTCAACGACCGTCTGCGTCTCGTGCCAGGCCACTGCGATCCGACCTGCAACGTCCACGACTGGTATGTCGGCGTGCGCGGCGGCCGGGTCGAGACGCTCTGGCCGGTCTCGGCCCGCGGCAAGGCCTACTGACGCACCCTGCACACTGTCCGTCATCGCGAGCGCGGCGCAGCGATCCGGCGAGGCGCCGCGCCTGGACGGGACCCGCTGCCCCGGCTCGCCTCGCTCCGCCCGCGATGACGGAGGCGACATGCCGGCTCATGAACCGAGGACACATCCGCGATGATCATCGTTCCCGAGCACGCGATCGACGGGCTCTTGACCGAGGCGGAGTGCTTCGGCGCCGTCGAGCAGGTCTTCGCCTCCATGGCGCGGCGGCGGGCCGGCAACTTCCCGGTCGTCCGGGAAGCCATCGGCCACGCCGACGCGCTCTACGGCTTCAAGTCGGGCTTCGACCGTGACAGCCTCGCGCTCGGCCTCAAGGCCGGCGGCTTCTGGCCCGGCAACGCCGCGAAGGGCCTGACCAACCACCAGTCGACGGTGTTCCTGTTCGACGCCGATACCGGCCGCTGCCGGTCCGTGGTCGGGGGCAACCTCCTCACGGCGCTGCGCACGGCCGCGGCCAGCGCCATCTCCATCCGGCACCTCGCCCGTGAGGACGCGCGCGTGCTCGGCATGATCGGCGCAGGCCACCAGTCGGCGTTCCAGCTGCGGGCGGCGCTGGCGCAGCGGCCGTTCGAGCGGGTCCTCGCATGGAACCTGCATCCGGGCATGTTCGGCCGGATGGAGGCGGTGGCGCGGGAGCGCGGCGTGCCGTTCGAGGCGGTGGACCTCGACCGGCTCGGGGCCGAGGCCGACGTCGTCGTGACGATCACGTCCTCGTTCGCGCCGATCCTGAAGGCCGCGCAGGTCCGGCCGGGCACGCACGTCGCCTGCATGGGGACGGACACGCGCGGCAAGCAGGAGGTCGAGGCCGAACTGCTCGCGGGCGCGACGGTCTTCACCGACGAGGTCGCGCAGTCGGTCAGCATCGGCGAGGCGCAGCACGCCGTCGCGCGGGGGCTCCTCGCCGCGGATTCCATCGTGGAGATCGGGGCAGTGATCAACGGCGATCATCCCGGCCGCGTCTCGGAGTCCGAGATCACCGTCTTCGACGGCACCGGGGTCGGGCTGCAGGACCTCGCGGTCGCCGCGGTGGCGGTCGACCGCGCGGTGGCCAAGGGGCTGGCGACGGAGGTGGATGTCTGACCAGCTCGGCGGGCGCCGCCCACGGGTGCGAGAACGCTGACGCCGATGAAGGGCGCGACGCGCCCGATCCTGAAGCTGCGCCGCCGACCCCGATGTCCGAATCCACGAGCCCCTCTGCGGAGGATGAGTAGGGCGGCCTACGCCTCGCCGCGCACCAGGGCCGCCGCGAGGGCGTTGTGGCGGGCGGCCAGCGCCGCGGTGTCGAGGGTGGTCAGGCGGCCCTCCCGCACCACGATCTTCCCGTTGATGACGCTCCAGGCCACCGTCTGCGGCGCGCAGAAGGTGAGGGCGGCGACGGGGTCGTGCAGCGCCCCCGCCATGCCGAGGCCGCGCAGGTCGAAGGCGACGATGTCGGCCGCCATGCCGGGGGCCAGGGCGCCGATATCGTCCCGGTTCAGCACCTTCGCGCCGCCGAGCGTCGCGATCTCCAGCGCCTCCCGCGCCTTCATGGCCCCCGGTCCGGAGCCAACGCGGGCGAGCAGCATGGCCTGCCGCGCCTCGCCCAGCATGTGCGACCCGTCGTTGGAGGCCGAGCCGTCGACGCCGAGCCCGACCGGCACGCCCTCGCACCGCATCTGCCGGATGGGCGCGATGCCCGAGGCGAGGCGCATGTTGGAGCAGGGGCAGTGCGCCACACCGGTCCCGGTCCGGCCGAACAGCGCGATGCCGGCGCGGTCGAGCTTGACGCAGTGGGCGTGCCACACGTCGGGGCCCGTCCAGCCCAGGTCGGCGGCGTACTCCGCCGGGGTCATCCCGAACTTTTCCAGGCTGTAGCGGACGTCGTCGTCGTTCTCGGCGAGGTGGGTGTGGAGCGAGACGCCGTAGTGCCGGGCCAGTTCGGCGGCATCGCGCATCAGGCCGCGGCTCACCGAGAACGGTGAGCAGGGCGCCACCACGATCCGGCGCATGGCGAAGCGCTCCGGATCGTGCCAGCGCTCGATCAGCCGGCGCGTGTCGTCGAGGATCGCCGCCTCGTCCTCGACGACCGAGTCCGGCGGGAGTCCGCCCGCGCTCTCCCCGACGCTCATCGCGCCGCGGGCGGCGTGGAAGCGCATGCCGATCGCCTCGGCGCCCTCGATCGAATCGTCGAGCCGGCAGCCGTTCGGGTAGATGTAGAGGTGGTCGCTCGACGTGGTGCAGCCCGAGAGGATCAGCTCGGCCATCGCGGTCTGCGTCGAGACGCGGACCATCTCCGGCGTGAGCCGGGCCCAGATCGGGTAGAGCGCCTTCAGCCAGCCGAACAGCTCGGCGTCCTGCGCGGCCGGCACCGCGCGGGTGAGCGTCTGGTACATGTGGTGGTGGGTGTTCACGAGGCCCGGCAGCACCGCGTGGCCGCGCATGTCGAGGACGGTGTCGGCCCGCTGCGGCACCTCGGCGGCGGGGCCGACGGCGACGATGCGGTTGTCCTCCACGTAGACCGCGCCGCCGGGGATCTCCCGGCGCTGCGCGTCCATCGTCACCAGGATGTCGGCGTTCGTCAGCAGCAGGGAGGTCATCGCGTCTCTCCGGGTGCGCCCTGGAGGCCGCGCCGGATGGGCCGCGCCGCCTCGCCACGGCCAGATGCCGCCCTCTGGCGGCAGGAACGCCGTGCCGGGCGCACCGTCTCGGGGCCGTCAGCGGGCCGCAGCATACGGCAGCCGCGAGCGCTCACCTTGGCGATTTTTCGCGAAGTGCTTCCGAAATCCCGGCATGGCGTTCGCGGCCAGCCATGCAAGGTTTGAGAGCCAGCCAAGTCGGCAGCGCATGACCCCGGAGCGGCCGCCGAGAGCCCGCTCCCCCGCCCCCGGGTGGGCCGCCACGGCCCGCCCTGCGACTGGCCCCACACCCGCTCCTGGCGGCCCGGACCCGGAAGAGGTCCGGCCACCGCTGCCGGGTCCCTGACGACACCATCACGGGACGACGCCTCGACAGGTCCCGGCTGGCGGAGGACACGCCCATGACGTCTCACGACAGGACGACCCGCGAGGTGGACGCGGTCGACGCGATCCCGCCCCTTCCCAAGCTCCTCGCCTACGGCATGCAGCACGTGCTCGTGATGAGCGCCGGGGCGGTAGCGCCGCCGCTCATCCTCGGCGCGGCGATGAACCTGCCGACCGAGACGGTCGCCTACCTGATCAACTGCGACCTGCTGGTGACGGGCATCGCGATCCTGATCCAGTCCCTCGGCCTGGGGATGTTCGGCATCCGCCTGCCGGTCATCATGGGCGTCAGCTTCGCGGCGGTCGGCCCGATGGTGGCGATGGCGCAGGACCCGACGATCGGCCTGCCGGGCATCTTCGGCGCGACCATCGGGGCGGGTCTGTTCGGCCTGCTGCTCCGGCCGTTCTTCTCCAGGCTCGCGAGCTTCTTCCCGCCGCTGGTCACCGGCACGGTCATCCTGATCATCGGCGTCACGCTGCTGCCGGTCGGGATCAACTGGGCGGGCGGCGGCTTCGGGGCCCCCGATTTCGGCGCCCCGGTCCATCTCGGCGTCGCGGCCTTCGTGCTGGCGGTGATCCTGGTGGTCAGCCGCTTCGCCACCGGCTTCGTCGCCAACGTCGCCGTGCTGATCGGCCTCGTCGCGGGCCTGTGCCTCGCCTGGCCGCTCGGCCTGTTCCGTCTCGACGGGCTGGCCGAGCGCCCGCTCATCGCCCTCGTCACGCCGTTCCACTTCGGCTGGCCGACCTTCCACCTGACGGCCGTGGCGGCGATGTGCATCGTCATGATGGTCACGCTGGTCGAGTCGACCGGCATGTTCCTGGCGGTGGGCGACATCGTCGGGCGCCCGGTGGACAGGCGGACCCTGACCCGCGGCCTGATGGCGGACTCCCTCTCGACGCTGATCGCGGGCTGCCTCAACACCTTCCCGCACACCTCGTTCTCCCAGAACGTCGGCCTCGTGAACATGACGCGGGTGCGCAGCCGCTACGTCACGGTCGCGGCGGGCTTCATCATCCTGGGCGTCAGCCTCCTGCCCAAGGTCGCCTTCGCGGTGGCGTCGATCCCGCCGGCCGTGCTCGGCGGCGCCGGCATCGTGATCTTCGGCATGGTCGCGGCGGCGGGCCTCAAGATCGTGGAGGGCGCCGATCTCGGGGATCGCCGCAACCAGATCGTGGTCGCGGTCAGCATCGGCCTGAGCCTGATCCCGATGGCGGCGCCGAAGCTCTTCGCCGCCACGGCGCCGGACTGGGCCGGGCCGATCCTGCACAGCGGGATCACCCTCGGCGCCATCGGGGCGATCGTCCTCAACCTGCTGCTGAACTCGGACCGTCTCGGCGCCGGGGCCGAGCACCGCGTCGCTGACGCGGAGCCCGCCTTCCCGCACGCGGCCGCCCTCGACCGGGCCTGAGGGGACACGCCATGAGGAAAGACGCCGTGTCGGCCGAGACCATGAAGGCGCTCTCGCGGCGCCACTTCCTGAAGGCCGGCGCGGCGGCGGGCGTCGCCGTGAAGGTCTCCTTCCTGGCGCCCCCGGCCCGGGCGCAGCTCGCCGAGACCGGCCCGTCCGCCGGCTTCCCCTGGGCCGCGCCGGGCCGGCCCCGCTACCGCCTCGACGCCGTCGCCAAGGTCACGGGCGCCAAGACCTTCTCCCGCGACTACCGGGCCCGCGACCTCGCCGGCTGGCCCGACGGCCAAGCCCACGCCTTCCTCGTCGCCGCGACCCGCGCCGACCGCCGCTTCACCGGCCTCGACCTGTCGCGGCTCCCGGCCGCCCTGCAGCCGGACCGGATCGTCCGGCACGAGGATCTGGTGGCGGACGGGGTCTCGGTCCCGCACGCCGACTTCTTCGGCGACTGGTTCCTCGTGCCGCAGGGCGAGACGCCGCGCCTGCTCGGGCAGCCGGTGGCGATCCTGATCTACGCCGACTTCCCGCGCTTCGCCGCGGCCAAGCGCGCCCTGCGCTTCGCCGACGACGTCGTGCGGTACGGCGCCGAGACCGGTCCCAGGCCGCCGGCCCATTACGGCGCCTCGCGCTGGGTGCGGATCGAGGGCGACGCGCCGGACGCGCCCGACCGGTTCTCGCCGTTCGAGCAGTCCCCGATCTTCGCCGGCTTCTCCGGCGACGAGCCCGCGTGGCCGAAGGCCGGCGACGACGGCCCCTTCGCCCGGGGCATGGCGGCGGCGGCCGCCATCGCCGCCGAGATCGACGGCGCCGGCGCGGACGCCCTGGTGATGCGGCGGACCTACCGGTCGCAGTCGACGGACGCCTCGGCCATGGAGGCCGACAACGGCAACGTCTGGTACGATCCGGCCACCGGCACGCTGCGCCTGATGATGGCGACGCAGTCGCCCTACGACGTGGCCGAGGCCGCCGCCGCGCTGGTCTCGAAGTCCCGGTTCCCGCTCAGGGAGGTCGACCTCAAGGTCGGCTACACGGTCGGGTACGGGACGAAGGACCACCACATCTTCCCGTTCCTCTGCGTCGTGGCCGCGCTCTACGCGGGCGGCCGGCCGGTGCGCCTCGCCAACGACCGGTTCGAGCAGTTCCAGAACGGGCTGAAGCGCCACGCCTTCCGCATGGACAACGTCCTGCTGGTGGACCGGGCCAGCGGCCGGTTCCGGGCCATGACCGGGCGCTTCGCCTGCGACGGCGGCGGGCGCCCCAACTACTCCGTCGCGGTCTCCTTCGTCGGCGCCACCGCGGCGCAGTCGATCTACTACCTGCCGAAGAGCGACTTCCAGGCGATCGCCCTGGCCTCGCGGGCCGTGGAGGCCGGATCGACCCGGGGCTTCGGCACGCTCCAGACCATGTCGGCCACCGAGATGATGGTCGACGAGGCGGCGGCGCTCCTGGACATCGACGCGATCGAGCTGCGCCTGCGCAACGTGCTCCGCTCGGGCCAGCGCAACAGCCAGGGCGCGGTCCCGGCCGGGGCGCTGCGCAACGCGGAGATCCTGACGAAGGCCGCCGCGCACCCGCTCTGGCGGGATCGGGCGGCGCGCAAGGCCGCCTACGAGGCCGCCCACCCCGGCCGCCGCTACGGCGTCGGCTTCGCGCAGGTGCACAAGGATTACGGCACGGGCGCCGAGGCGGCGGTCGCGTCTCTGGAGCTCGACCCGCGGGGCCGCCTGAGCCTGCGCCACGTCGCCCACGAGATGGGCCCGGGCGTCACCACCTCGCAGGCGGTCATGGTGGCCGAGATCCTCGGCCGGGTGCCTTCGGAGACCGCGTTCGGCGTGGTGCGCTGGCCCGAGATGCCCCTCGAGACCTCCGACCAGCCCTACACGATGCCCCAGGCAGAGGAGGACCGCCGGGCGCAGAACCCCCGCTGGACGCCGCGCTTCACCTCGCCGATGAGCGCGACCAACTCGGCCTACTACCTCGGCCACGCCACCCGGACGGCCGCGCGGTTCCTCGTCGACCACGCCGTCTGGCCCGCCGCCCGCGCGCTCTGGGCGCGGGGCGGCGGCGGCGGGGCGCTGGCCTCCTACCACGTGGTCGCCCGCGACGAGCTGCGGCTGGTGGACGGCCGGGTGCTCGGTGGCGGTCTGCCGCCGCTGTCCCTGGAGGAGGTGGCCGCCGAGGCGCACCGGCTCGGGCTGCCGGTGGGCGTGACCCTCCACACCTTCAACCGCTGGCAATGGGCCGAGGCCGAGTTCGACCTGCCCGGGACGGGCCGGACGCGCCTGCCGATCGACGCCCTGTCGGTGCGCTACGGCGCCGGGGCCCCGCCCGAGCGCCGCGCCCTGATGGCGGATGCGGGCTGGTACTTCGTGCCCCGGGCGGCGGTCTCCTACCCGCCGACCCAGCGCAACAATGTCGGCACGACCTACTACGCGCCGATGGCCACCCTGGCGGAGGTCGCGGTCGACACCGCCAGCGGCGACGTGACGATCCTGTCCCACCACTCGATCCTCGAGTGCGGCCGCCAGATCGTGCCCGAGCTGGTCTCCGGCCAGGTGCAGGGCGGCCTCGCCATGGGGATCGGCCACGCCCTCAAGGAGGTGCTGCCCCTCTACGAGGACGGCCCCGGCGACGGCACGTGGAACTGGAACCGCTACGAGCTGCCCCGCGCCCGCGACGTGGCCCCGTGGAACCAGACGGTGGAGATCCTGCCGCCGCTCTCCGAGACCGATCCGCCCAAGGGCATCGCCGAGGTCGTGATGATCGCCGTCGTCCCGGCGCTGGCCAACGCCGTCGCGCACGCGATCGGCCACCGCTTCCACGAACTCCCCATCCGGCCCGAGCGCATCCGCGAGGCACTGGCATGAGCGCCGCCATCGAGATCAAGGACCTCTCGCTCCGCGTGAACGGCGCGGCCGTCGGTCCGATCCCCGTCCCCGTCGGCACGAGCCTGCTCGACGTCCTGCACGAGTGGCTGGGCCTCACCGGCAGCCGCATGGGTTGCGGGCAGGGCATCTGCCACGCCTGCACGGTGATGCTGGAGGAGGCGGCCGGCCCGCGGGAGATGCGCGCCTGCATCACCGGCGCCCACTGGTTCGAGGGGCGGAGCATCCGCACCGTCGAGGGCCATGCCCGCACCGCGCCGGACGGCACCGTCGTGCTCTCGCCGGTCCAGCAGGCCTTCATCGAGAACTTCGCGTTCCAGTGCGGCTACTGCACGCCGGGCTTCGTCACCGGGGCGAGCGTGCTGATCGAGCGCCTGCGCCGCGAGCCGATCCGCCGCGACGAGGTCGAGCGGGTCGTCACCGAGGCGCTCGACCGCCACATCTGCCGCTGCACCGGCTACGTCCGCTACCATCAGGCGGTGCGCGACCTCGTGCTGGCGACCCCCGGTCTGGTGACCGCGTGAGGCGCGCCGTGCGGATCCCGTCCCTCTCCACCCCCGCCCGGCGCGTCGGCGCCGGGCTCGCGGCCGCGGCCCTCGCGGTGGCCGTCTCGGCGGCCGGCCTCGTCGCCTCCGGCGCCCTGGAGCGCAGCGTCGTCGGCCGCGACGTCGAGACCCCGCTGAGCGCGGAGGCCCTGCGCGGCCTCGCCCCCCGCGGCGCCAAGGTCGCCGCCGCGGCCGACTGCTTCGCCTGCCACACGGCCCGGGGCGGCGCCCCCTGGGCGGGGGGACTGCCCCTGGAGACGCCCTTCGGCACGATCCACGCCACCAACATCTCGCCGAGCCCGCAGGGCATCGGCGGCTGGAGCCGCGCCGACTTCCACCGGGCCCTGCGCGACGGGATCGCGCCGGGCGGCCGCCACCTCTACCCGGCGATGCCCTACACGTCGTATCGCGGCCTGACGCCGGAGGATGTCGACGCCCTCTACGCCTACCTGATGACCCGCGCGCCGGTGGCGGTCGAGAACAGGGCCAACACCCTCGCCTTCCCGTTCGACCAGCGCTGGACCCTGGCGGCCTGGAACCTCCTGAGCCTGCCGGCCACGGTCGCCGCGCCCGATCCGGGCCGCTCCCCCCTGTGGAACCGGGGCCGCTACGTCGCCGACGCCCTCGGCCATTGCGGCGAGTGCCACACGCCGCGCACCGTGATCCAGGCCATGCGCCCGGACGCCGTCTATCGCGGCGCCGCGATCGAGGGCGTCGAGGCGCCCGACATCACGCCGACGGGCCTCGCGCGGATGGGCTTCACCCCGCACGGCCTGCGCGACTTCATGCGCACGGGCCTCTCGGCCCAGGGCGGCGCGACGCACCAGATGTTCGACGTCGTGCATTTCTCGACGCAGCACATGGACGCGGCCGACCTCACGGCCCTCTCCGCCTACCTGTTCGACCGCGACGCCCTGCCGGCCGAGCCCGAGACGCCGGTCGCCGCCACCCCCGCGGCGATCCCCGCGGCGGTCGCGGCCCGGGGACGGGCCAGCTACGCCGGCCTCTGCGCCGGCTGCCACGGCGGGGCGGGGGAGGGGATCCCCCACGTCTCGGTGCCCCTGCGGAGCAACGCCGCGATGCGGGTCGCGGGCGCGGGCGGCCTCCTGCGGGCGATCCTGGTCGGGCTCCCGGCGCAGCGCTTCCCGGGCAACGAGCGGATGGAGGCCATGCCGCCCTTCGCCGCCCTGATCGACGACGCGGCGCTCGCCGACCTCGCGACCTGGATGCGGGCCGAGTGGGGCGGGCAGGGTCGGGCGGTCACGCCGGACGAGGTCGCGCGCCAGCGCGCGGGTTTGCGGGCCGACGCTTCGCACTGAAGGCGGCCGGGAGGAGGGGGTGGACATGATAATGGCTTGTCGGATCGCGGCCGCGCTGCTGCCGCTCGGGATGACTTGCGCGGCGGGGGCGCAGGACCTCGGGACGGCCTCCTCGGCGCCGGTGGCGCCCGAGGCCACGACGGTGGTGGAGGACGGCCCGTTCTTCCTCTTCGCCGACACCCAGATCAGCTACCGCTACCAGTTCCCCGCCGTCTCGCCCGGAATCCAGATCCAGCGCCCCGACGGCAGCTTCGTCTCCCGCGCGGCGCCCAAGCACATCCTGAACATCTCCCACGCCGATGCCTGGGCCTACGGGACGAACTTCTTCTCCCTCGACATCCTCAAGTCCGGGTCCCAGTTCCCGGCCGGCACCACCAACGCGCCGGGCTCCGTCGCCGCCCCGTTCTTCGCCGATTACGGCAACACCGAAGCCTACGGGCTATATCGCGGCACGCTGAGCCTCAACGCGCTCACGGGCACGAAGGCCTTCACCGTTCCCGGCCTCGTCAAGGAGGTGTCGCTCGCCTTCGGCTTCGACGCCAACGCCCAGAACGACGCCTTCGGCTCGAAGAAGCGCGACATCGTCGGCGGCCTGAACTTCGCCTTCGACGTGCCGGCGGGCTTTCTCAACCTGTCCGTGCAAGCCTACAAGGAGTGGAACCGGAACGGGTTCAATCTCCAGCCGGACCGCGACCAGAGCTTCGACACGGTCCCGGAATTCGAGCTGGTCTACAACTTTCCCCTGACCTTCACGGGGCTGCCGCTCAGCCTCGTCGGCTTCAACAACATCGTGCTGCCGAAGGGGCGGGGCGTGAGCAACCCGGCCGCCTACGCCTTCAACCCGCCCCGCGGGCTCGAAGTCCTGTCGCGCACCAACCTCGTGCTCGATCTCGGCAAACTCGTCTACGATCGGCCCAACCGGGTCGATGTCTTCGTCGGGTTCCAGTACTGGCACAACAAGTTCGGGAACGTCGAGACCGCGACCTTCAAGGGCACCGAGGAGAAGAGCGTCCTCGCCGGCGTCGCGTTCCACGTCTTCTGATGCCGTTTCGGTCGATCAGATCGGTTCCGCCGTCTCTGCGAGCCGGCTGCACCGACCGAAGCGTCGCGCCGCGCGGGGGATGATCGGGTCGGACGCCGGGTTCACATTGTCGGGACAGTCCGTTGACAGTTCCGAACCGCTCCTGACGATCCCCGCCCATGATTTCCCTGGAAAGCATCCGCATCTTCCTGCGCTCGGCGGAGACGGGGAGCTTCTCGGCCGCCGGCCGCTCGCTGCGGCTGTCCCCGTCGGTGGTGAGCTACCGGATCCAGACCCTGGAGGAGCATCTCGGCTGCCTGCTGCTGACCCGGACGACGCGGCGCATGAGCCTCACGGAGGCCGGCCGGATCTTCTACGACCGCTGCCTCGACATCACCGCGGCGGTCGAGCAGGCGGAGAAGAGCGTCGAGACCGCGGGCGCGGTGCCCCGCGGGGTGCTGAAGGTGACGGCCCCGCTCGGTCTCGGCCGCCGGGTCGTCGCGCCGCTCGTGCCGCGCTTCCGCGCCCGCCACGGCGAGACCGATGTCCGCCTGCGCCTGTCGGAGCACCTCCTCGACCTCGTGCAGGAGGCGGTCGACGTCGCGGTCCGCCTGTCGCAGATGCGCGATTCCACCTTCACCCTGCGCAAGGTCGCGGAGATCGAGCGGGTCCTGTGCGCGGCACCGGCCTACCTGGCCGAGCACCCCGCGCCCGCCGAGCCGGCGGACCTGCTGCAGCACGATTGCCTGCTGCTGCGCTATCCCGGCGCCGAGCAGTTCCGCTGGACCCTGGTCGACGGCCAGGAGACCGTGACCCTGCCGGTCACGGGGCACATCGACGCCGACGACGGCGACACGCTCACCGCCTGGGCGCTGGCCGGCGAGGGCATCGTCCTGAAGCCGCTGTTCGAGGTCGCGGCGCATCTCGCCGAGGGCCGGCTCGTGAAGGTCCTCGAGCACACCCCGCCGACCAGCGTGACGCTCGGCCTGCTCTACCCGTCCCGCAAGATGCTGTCGGCCCGGACCAAGACCTTCGTCGACATGACGCACGAGGCGCTGCGCCAGCACGTGAGCGAGCAGCTCGCCCTGGTCGGCGGCCGGGCCGCCTGACGCCGGCGCGTCAGGCCGCGACGAGGGCCTCCAGGCGCAGGGCGGCGATCCGTCCGACCTGCCGCAGGGCCTCGGCCCGCTCGGTCTCCGGCGGGTTGCCGATCCGCTGCTCCAGGCGGGCGAGGATCGCGTCGCGGTCGAGGCCCCGGACCGCGATGATGAACGGGAAGCCGAAGCGCTCGGCGTAGGCCCGGTTGAGCTCCTGCAGCCGCGCCACCGCGGGGGAGGGGCCGCCCAGCAATCCGCTTCCGGCCTGCTCGCGGCTGGAATGCGCGGTGAGCGCGCCGCGCTGGGCGGCCGGCCCGGCGAGTTCGGGATGGGCCCGCAGCAGGGCGAGCTGGCGGACCCGGTCGGCGCCGGCCACCGTCGCCTCCATCGCCGCGTGCAGGTCCGCGCGCGCCGCGAAGGGCCCGCGGTCGAAGGCCGCCTCGGGGACCCAGGGGGAATGCTCGTAGACCTCGGCGAGGAGGTCCACGAAGGCGTCGCGCGCGAGCGCGTTGAGCGCGGCGATGGTGATCACGGGCCTGTCCTCTCCGGGGTCGGTCCCGCCGCCGAAGCGGCGGCGGGATGGTGGGCCGCCCAGTGCCGGGCGATGTCGATCCGCCGGGTCACCCAGACGTCGGGACGGGCCAGGACGTGGTCGAGGAACCGGGCGAGGGCCGGCAGGCGGGCGGGACGTCCGACGAGGCGGCAATGCAGCCCGATCGACAGCATCTTCGGAGCGCTCGCCCCCTCCTCGTAGAGGCAGTCGAAGGCGTCGCGCAGGTGCGCGAAGAACTGCTCGCCCGACGGGAAGCCGCCGGGGATCGAGAAGCGCATGTCGTTGGTGTCGAGGGTGTAGGGCACCACGAGGTGGTCCCGGCCGGCGACGCGGACCCAGTAGGGCAGGTCGTCGGCGTAGCTGTCCGAATCGTAGAGGAAGCCGCCCTGCTCGACCACGAGCCGCCGCGTGTTCGGGCTGTCGCGGCCGGTGTACCAGCCGAGCGGCGTCTCGCCGGTCAGGCTCCGGATCGTCTCGACCGCGCGGGCGAGGTGGTCCCGCTCGATCGCCTCCGGGACGTCCTGGTAGGGCAGCCAGCGCCAGCCGTGACCGGCGATCTCGTGGCCGTCGCGGAGAAAGGCCTCCACGGCGGCCGGGTTGCGGGCGAGCGCCTGCGCGACGCCGAAGACCGTGAGAGGCACGCCGCGCTCGCGGAACAGGCGCAGGATCCGCCAGACGCCCGCGCGCGCGCCGTACTCGTAGAGGCTCTCCATGCTCATGTGCCGCGCGGGGAAGGGCGTGGCCCCGGCGATCTCGGAGAGGAAGATCTCGGCGTGGGGGTCGCCGTCGAGGACGGAGCGCTCGCCGCCCTCCTCGTAGTTCAGCACGAACTGGACGGCGACGCGGGCACCGCCGGGCCAGCGGACGGCGGGCGGCGCCGCGCCGTAGCCGACGAAGTCGCGCGGGGGGCCGTCTGTATCCGGTGCGGTCACGGGCGGGATCCTGCGTTGGCGCGGAAGCGGGGGCCGACGGTTATCGCGCGGCGAGCCAGCGGGCGAGCGCCGCGCGCTCCTCGGGCTGCATGTCGGTGATGTTGTTCGGCGGCATCGCGTGGGTCAGGACGGCCTGCAGGCGGATGGCCGGCGCGAAGCGCGCCACGTGCTCGGGGCTGTCGAGGAGCACGCCCTTGGGCGGGCTCGTCAGGTCCGGCCACAGGGGCTCGGCGGCGTGGCACATGGCGCAGCGCGTCCCGACCACGGCCATCACGGCATCGTCGGCCGCGGGGCCCTCGAGGGCGCCCGTCCCGGCCGCCGCGAGGCTGATCGCCGGGGCCGGGGCCGAGGCCGGGGCCGCCTCGGCGGCGGCCGAGAGGCCGATCCGCTCGCGGGCGCCCGGCGACGAGGCGACGCTGATCGCCACCGCCGCCGCCACGCAGGCCGTCGCGACGCCCCAGGTCCACCAGCGGTCGCCCCCACCGGCGTTGCGCACGTTGAAGTAGTGCCGGACCACGCCGCCCGCGATCACCACGAGGCCGACGATGCTCCAGCTGTAGGGTGAGGACCACGCCATCGGGTAGTGGCCGGACAGCATGAAGAACAGCACCGGCAGCGTCAGGTAGTTGTTGTGGGACGAGCGGTTCTTCGCCTGCTTGCCCCAGGCGGGGTTCGGGACCCGGCCCGCGACCAGCTCGGCGATCGCCTTGCGCTGGTTGGGCATGATGACGAAGAAGACGTTGCCGGTCATCCAGGTCGCGATCACCGCGCCGGTGTGCAGCATCGCGGCGCGGCCGGAGAAGACCTGCTGGAAGCCGTACGCGAAGGCGACGACCGTGAGGAACACGGCGGCCGCGAGCAGCGGCGGCCGGTTGGCCAGGGGCGAGCGGTTGAGCCCGTCATAGATCAGCCAGCCGAGGGCGAGGGCGCCGAGGCCGATGGCCGCCCCGGTCATCGGCGTGATCGCGCGGACCGCCGGATCGATCAGGTAGAGGTCGGCCTGACCGTAATAGACCCAGCACAGCAGCGAGAAGCCCGACAGCCAGGTCGCGTAGGATTGCCATTTGTGCCAGATCAGGTGCTCCGGCATGCGGTCGGGCGCGACGAGATACTTGCGCACCTGGTAGAAGCCGCCGCCGTGCACCTCCCAGGCCTCGCCGCCCTTGCCGGTCGGGATTGCCGGACTGGCGCGCAAGCTGGCGTCGAGATGCATGAAGTAGAACGACGCGCCGATCCAGGCGATCGCGGCGACGACGTGGGTCCATCGAATGAGGAACCCGCCCCACTCGTGCAGGATCGGATACATGGGACGGATCCTCCGCGATCTGTCGGGGGCCGGGTTCGGCCTCGATCGCGGCTCGTGGTTCGGCCCGAGCCGCTGCCCCGGGTGTGCCCGGAACCGGGGCCGGCCGCGACCCGCCCCGTCACCAAGGACCTTCAAAATCGTTCGGAAGGTGCCGGGCGCTTTCCGGGTTGTCCGAGCCCCTGCCGCGTGCTCCTCTTCCCCGTCTCCTTCAGCCCGACGGACCTTCGCCCGCAGCGGGCGGCAGGCGCGGGCCTCTCCGTCCGGGAGGACGCCGATGGGCCATCTTTCGACACACGTCCTCGACACGGCCGCGGGCAAGCCGGCGGCCGGGGTCACGGTCGAGCTCCGGCGCCTCGCCGGGGACGGCACCGGGGACGGTCCCGGGGAGACCGTCGCGTCGGCCACGACCAACGGCGACGGGCGGACCGACGGCCCGCTGCTCGCGGGCGACGCCCTGACGCCAGGGACCTACGAACTCGTCTTCGCCGTCGGCGCCTATTTCGCCGGGACCGGCGCCGGCGCCGAGCGACCGTTCCTCGACCGCGTGCCGGTGCGCTTCTGCGTCTCGGACCCGGACGCCAAGTACCACGTCCCGCTGCTCATCACCCCGTGGAGCTACGCCACCTATCGCGGGAGCTGACACGGGATCGGCCGGCATCGGCCCAGGCGGAGCCTGCCGGAGCGCCGGACCTCAGCCTTCCGGCCGCGCTCCGGCGGCGCGACCGGCCGCCTCCCGGGGCGAATGGCCGAACAGCGCCTTGTAGGCCCGGCTGAACGCCGCCTCCGACTCGTACCCGACGCGCAGACCGATCTCGCCGACGCGCCCGTCGCCCGCCGCGAGCATGTCCCGGGCGAGGTTCAGGCGCCACTCGTTCTGGTAGCGCAGGGGTGAGCGACCGACGAGCGCGTTGAACCGCTCGCAGAAGCTCGATCGCGACATGCCGGCGACGTCCGACAGAGTCTCCACGCTCCAGCGCTGCAGGGGCTTCTCGTGCATGACCTTGAGGGCGCGGGCGATGCGGGGATCGGCCAGGCCGGCGAGCCACCCGGACGTCCGGCCGAGATGAACCCAGGTCCGCAGCGTGCGTATCACCGCGAGGTCGATGATGCGCGAGATCATCAGGGCCGCGCCGGGCTCGGCGTCGGTCGTCTCGACGAGCAGGAAATGCACGAGGCCGTCGAGCCACCCGGCGCCTTCCGCGCGCCGGATGCAGATGTGCCGCGGCAGGAGGGCGATCATGCTGCGGAGACTGTAGGGATCGAACCGGAACCGGCAGACGACGACCTCCGCGTCCTCGACGGCGACCAATCGCCCGGCGCCCAGGCCGTGGGGCAGGAACAGCAGGTCGCCGGCGCCGACCGCGAGCGGCTCGCCGTCGCCGTCGAGACGGAGGGCGCCCGCGACCACCACGAGGACGTGACCTGCGCCGACATCCAGATCCAGGCATCCGCCCGGTGCGACCGGCCGGGTCTCGACGCGGTCCCCGGTGAGGCGGATCTGGGCGAGCACGTGTGACAGCAGATCGCCGGTGGCCGCGCCGCGCGGTCCGCCCTCCGGAAGATCGGTCAAGTTTTCCAGCGTTTCCGACATGGCCGGCCCCGGCTCCCGATCCTAAACGTGGACCCGTTGAAGCGCGTATCCACTCGGCGCATCCGGATCTACGAAGCTATTAATCGGCATCTATCGTGTCCATCTGCCTTGTTCACGAATAGATCTAGCCCGTCGAGCCGCGCTCAGTACACGAAGGAGCCGACGATGAGAACCGACCCGCAGCGCGATCGCGGTCCTGCCTTGCCCTGGCTGAGCGCCTACTACTGCGTGCGGGCCGGCGTCGCCGCCGCCTGGGTGGGCGCCGCGCTCGCCTTCGGCCGAGGCACGCCGGCGGTCGCCGCGACGCTCCTGGTCGCCTACCCAGCCTGGGACGCGCTGGCCAACCTGGCCGACGCGCGGCGCAACGGCGGCCTCGCGGACAATCCCAGCCAGGCCCTCAACGCGGCGATCAGCGCGGCGACCGCGATCGCGGTCGCGGTCGCGCTCGGACGGGGCCCGAACGCGGTGCTCGCGGTGTTCGGCGCCTGGGCCATCCTCTCGGGCCTGTTCCAGCTCCTCACTGGCGCGCGCCGCTGGAGCGCCGGCGCTCAGTGGGCCATGGTCCTGAGCGGCGCGCAATCGGCGCTCGCCGGCGGCTTCTTCGTCAGGCAGGCGGCCGGCGCCGCGGTCCCCGGGATCGCGGATGTCGCGCCCTACGCGGCGTTCGGCGCCTTCTACTTCCTCGTCTCCGCGGTCTGGCTGACGGTCACGCGCATGCGGGGCGCGTCGCGGGCGCGCGCCGCCTAGGCGGTGCGACCGGGCGGATCCGGCCTCGATCATCGGCCCGGCCCGTCGGGGCACCGCGCCGAGGGACGGCGGTCGGACTGCCGTCGCACCCGCGAGAGCCCTCGGACATCCGCACCGTCATCCCCTCCGACCGCCGTCGGACCAGCAGAGGCCATGTTCCATGGGCGAGCGACCGAGCGCGAACCCGCGCAGGAGTCCGATCGAGGCCTACCTGCACGTCCTGCACGCGCTGATCCTGCGCGACATGCGCACCCGCTTCGGCGCGTCGATGTGGGGCTACGGGGTCGTCGTCCTCTGGCCGTGCGTCCACGTCTTCGCGCTGATCACGATCTACACGGTTCAGAAGCTCGCCGCGCCGCTCGGCGACGACAGGGCCTTGTTCTTCGCGACGGGCGCCGTTCCCGTGCTCGTGTTCCAGTACATCTCGCGCGAGGTCATGAAGTCGGTGATCACCAACCGGCCCCTGACCTACTACCCGCAGGTCAGGCTGTTCGATCTGGTGTTCTCCCGGGTGCTCGTCGAGATCGTGACCGGCTTCCTGGCGCTGCTGGTCGTGAGCGCCGTGCTGGTCGCGCTCGGCACGAACCCGATCCCGGCGGACCCTCTGACGGCGGTGTGCGGCTATCTCGCCGCGATCACGCTCGGGATCGGGATCGGCACGATCAACGTCGCGATCATCGGCTTCTTCCCCGGTTGGCTGATCGGCTACGCCCTGTTCAGCATCGTCCTGTACGTCTCCAGCGGCGTCCTCTTCCTGCCGAGCTACCTGCCGGAGAGGTTGTACTACTGGGCCAAGTTCAATCCGGCCCTGCAGGTGGCGGAATGGATGCGGTCGGCCTACTACCCGGCCGCCGGTCTTCGCGTCGACCATCTCTACGTGGTCATGTTCGGCCTGACAGCGGCGAGTGTCGGCCTGTGCCTCGTCGTGCGCGGCGGCGGCCGGCTGCAGGGCTGAGCGGGGAACGCTCGCCGGAGCGCCCGTCCTCGAGCGTCGCGCGGCCCCGACGATGCCGGCCCGACCCGCGGGCACCGCGGCGCCCGGACCGTCGACGGACTCGGTCTTGCTAGGCGCTCCCGAGAACGGATCCGAGCGGGGGGAAGAGCGGCTGACATGCGCGTCATTCATCGCATCCTGGGCAGCCGGCAGGACGCCGAGATGGCGCATCGCCTGCACCATCTCGCGCATCACGGGGCGGTGGACGTGCTCGTCGTGTCGAGCACAGACGTCGCCCGGCGGCGGATCCGCGCGACCACCCAGTCCGGCGAGGAGGTCGCCCTGGCCCTGCCGCGGGACGAGCCGCTCTTCGACGGGGCCGTGCTGGCGCTGGAGGCGGACCGCGCCCTCGTCGCCCGGGTCGGCACCGAGCGCTGGCTCCGCCTCGTCCCGGACAGCCGGGCCGCCGCCCTCGAACTCGGCTACCACGCCGGCAACCTCCACTGGCGGGTACGCTTCGCCGACGGGGCGCTCCTCGTGGCCCTGGACGGGCCGGCCGACGACTACCTCGTCCGCCTCGGCGCCCTCGTCACCGACCGGCAGGTGACCCACACGATCCTCGACGAGGCGGCGCCGTGCTGAGCCGGCTCCTGTCCTTCCAGCAGGCCGACGCCGCGTTCCCGAGCGGCAGCTTCGCCTTCTCCAACGGGATCGAGGGCCTCGTCGCGGGCGACCCGGCCTTCGACACGGAGAGCCTGACGCGGACGCTCACGGCCCTCGTGCGCTTCCGCTGGGCGGAGAGCGACCGCGTTGCCCTGATCCTCGCCCACCGCGCCGGCCCCGATCCGGTCCGGCTCGGCCGCATCGACGCCGCCGTGGAGGCGGCCACGCTCGTCGAGGCGATGCGCACCGGGAGCCGGCGCAACGGCGCCTCCCTGCTGACCACGCACGCGCGGCTCGCGACACCCGGTGCCGAGGATATCCGCGCCGCCATCCGGTCCGGGCTCATGCTGGGGCACCTCGCCACGGTGCAGGGCGCCCTGTGGCGCGCTCTGGACCTGTCGGAGCCGGAGGCGGCGGCCATCGCCGGCTACCAGCTCGTCTCCGGCCTGGTCTCGGCCACGGTCCGGCTCGGTCAGGTCGGCGCCATCCAGGGCCAGCAGGCCCTCCGGGCGGTGCTGCCGCTCGTCGCGGAGATCGCCGAGCGGCCGGTGGCGGACGACCCCGACGGCGCGATCGTGCTCACGGGCTTCACGCCGCTGATCGAGGTCGCCGCGATGCGGCACGCGCGCGCCGACCTGCGCCTGTTCGCCAATTAGGGAGCGCGCGATGCTGCTCACGCCCACCGAGCTCGAACGTCTCACGATCTTCACCGCGGCCGAGCTCGCCCGCAAGCGCCGGGCCCGCGGCCTCAGGCTCAACCACCCGGAGGCGGTGGCCCTCATCACCGACGAGATCCTGGAGGGCGCGCGCGACGGGCGCAGCGTCGCCGACCTCATCGGCTGGGGCTCCACGATCCTGTCGACCGAGGACGTGATGCCGGGCATCGCCGCGATGCTGCCGATCCTGCAGGTCGAGGGCGTCTTCCCGGACGGGACCAAGCTCGTCACGGTCCACGAGCCGATCCGCGCCCGCGCGGGCGCCCCCGCCGACACCCTCGAGCCCGGCGCGATCCTGCCGGCCGACGGCGCGATCGAGCTCGCCGCGGGCCGCCCGCGGGTCACCCTCGACGTCGTCAACACCGGCGACCGCCCGGTCCAGATCGGCTCGCACTACCACTTCTTCGAGGTGAACCGGGCGCTCGACTTCGACCGGGCGGCGGCCCTGGGACACCGCCTCGACATCCCGGCCGGGACGGCGGTCCGCTTCGAGCCGGGCCAGCGCAAGACCGTGACGCTGGTCGGCTTCGGCGGCGCCCGGGAGCTGACCGGGCTCAACGACCTGACGCAGGGAACCCTGCCCGACGACGCGGCGCGGGCGGCGGCCCTCGCCCGCGCCAAGGCCCGCGGCTTCAAGGGCGCCTGAGGAGAGTGCCATGGTGACGATCCCGCGCCGCGACTACGCCGCCCTCTACGGGCCGACCACCGGGGACGGGGTGCGGCTCGCCGACACCTCCCTGGTGGCGGTCGTCGAGCACGACCACGCCGTCTACGGGGACGAGTGCCTGCACGGCGGCGGCAAGACCCTGCGCGACGGGATCGGGATGGCGCCCGGGGTGACCGCCGCGCAGGGGGCGCTCGACTTCCTCCTCTGCAACGTCGTGGTGATCGACCCCGTCCTCGGCATCCAGAAGGGCGATCTCGGCATCAAGGACGGGCGGATCGTGGCGCTCGGCAAGGCCGGCAACCCGGCGATCATGGACGGCGTCGACCCGCGCCTGATCGTGTCGGCCGGGACGACGGTGCGCGACTGCGAGGGCCTGATCGCGACGCCCGGGGCCATCGACGTGCACGTGCACTTCGATTCCGCCGGCCTGCCGGACCACGCGATCGCGTCCGGCGTCACCACCCTGCTCGGCGGCTCGCTCGGGCCGATCACGGTCGGCATCGATTCCGGCGGCCCGTTCAACACCGGCCGGATGCTCCAGGCCGCCGAGGCCTGGCCGGTCAATTTCGGCTTCCTCGGGCGCGGCAACACCCACCGGCCGGCTGCCCTGAAGGAGCAGCTCGAGACCGGCGTCCTCGGCCTCAAGATCCACGAGGACTGGGGCGCGATGCCGGCCGCGATCGACGCCTGCCTGGGCTTCGCCGACGAATACGACTTCCAGGTCCAGCTCCACACCGACACGCTGAACGAGTCGGGCTTCGTGGAGGACACGCTGGCGGCGATCGGCGGCCGCACCATCCACATGTACCACACGGAGGGGGCCGGGGGCGGTCACGCGCCGGACATCATCCGGGTCGCCGGGCTGCCGCACTGCCTGCCGTCGTCGACGAACCCGACCAACCCCTACACGGTCAACACCTTCGACGAGCACCTCGACATGACGATGGTGTGCCACCACCTCAACCCGGCCCTGCCGGAGGACGTGGCCTTCGCGGAGAGCCGCATCCGCGCCCAGACCATCGCGGCCGAGGACGTGCTCCACGATATCGGGGCCATCGCGATGCTCGGCTCCGACAGCCAGGGCATGGGCCGGATCCACGAGGTCATCTGCCGGACCTGGCAGCTCGCCTCGAAGATGAAGGACCAGCGCGGGCCGCTTCCCGAGGAGAGGCCGGGCTTCGGCGACAATGCCCGGATCAAGCGCTACATCGCCAAGTACACGATCAACGCGGCGCGCACCTTCGGCATTCAGGACCATATCGGCTCGCTGGAGCCCGGCAAGATGGCCGACATCGTGATCTGGCGGCCGGCCTTCTTCGGGATCAAGCCGGAGCTCGTGATCAAGGGCGGCTTCATCGCCTGGGGCGCGATGGGCGATTCCGCCGCCTCGCTGATGACCTGCGAGCCGGTGCTGATGCGCCCGCAATGGGGCGCCTTCGGGCGCGCCAAGCAGGCGCTCTCGGCCTGCTTCGTCCACCCCCTGGCGATCGAGGCCGATCTCGGCGGCCGGCTCGGCCTGCGCAAGGCGCTCCTGCCCGCCCGCGGGACCCGCACGCTGACGAAGGCCGACATGCTCTGGAACGACGCCTGCCCGGAGATCCGCGTCGACCCGCAGACCTTCGACGTCTTCGTCGACGGCGTGCTCGCCACCTGCGAGCCGGCCCGGACCCTGCCGCTCGCCCAGCGCTACATGCTGCGCTGAGCGGCGCCGAACCCCGTCCCCCCCTCTCACGGCCCAGCTCCGCATGACCGACGTGACTCCCGCGAACGCCGCCCGGATCGGGATCGGCGGCCCGGTCGGATCCGGCAAGACCGCGCTGATCGAGCGGCTGATCCCCGTGCTGCAGGGGCGGGGCGTCGATCTCGCGGTGATCACGAACGATCTCGTCACCAAGGAGGACGCCGAGCGGCTCCGCCGCTCCGGGCTGATCGATCCGAGCCGCGTCGAGGCGGTGGAGGCCGGGGCCTGCCCGCACACGGTGATCCGGGAGGATCCGACCCTCAACATCGCCGCGGGCGACGCGCTGGAGGCGCGCTTCCCGGGCCTGCAGCTGCTCGTCTTCGAATCCGGCGGCGACAACCTCGCCTCGACCTTCTCCCTCGACCTCGTCGACTGGTGGATCTTCGTGATCGACGTGGCCGGCGGCGACGACATCCCGCGCAAGCGCGGCCCGGGCGTGCTGCGCTGCGACCTCCTCGTGATCAACAAGATCGACCTCGCGCCGCATGTCGGCGTCGACCTCGACGGGATGCTGGCGGAGGCCGCGCGGGTCCGGGGCGGCAAGCCGGTCATCGCCACGAACGCCCGCGCGGGCCTCGGCATCGACCGGGTGGCGGACGCCATCGGCCGGGCCGTGCTGTTCACGCCCTAGCCGTGCCCCCCGACATCCAGACCGGCCGCCGCGCGACGGCCCGCCTCGGCTTCGTGCGCGGCGGCGGGACCAGCGTGCTCGCCGATCAGCACGTGCCGTACCCGTTCCACATCACGAAGCCGTTCCGCCTGTATCCGCAGCGGCCGGAGCTGATCACCCTGTACCTGCAATCGGCCTCCGGCGGCCTCTACCGCGGCGACCGTCTCGGCCTCGACATCGCGATGGGCCCGGGCTCGGCGGCGCACGTCACAACCCAGGCCGCGACGGTCGTCCATCGCAGCGCCGACCAGCCGGCCCGCCAGGACACGCGGATCCGCGTCGGCGCGGACGCCTTCCTGCACTGCGTGCCCGACCCCCTGATCCTGTTCCCCGGCGCTGCCCTCTCCGCCTCGACCCGGATCACGCTCGAGCCCGGGGCCCGGGCCGTCGTGTCCGAGAGCATCGCCTGCCACGACCCGGAAGGCCGCGACAGGCCCTTCGAGCTGGTCGAGCTCGCCCTCGGCATCGAGACGGCGGCGGGGGCCGTCCTGGTCCGCGAGCGGGCCCGGATCGCCGGCGCCGCGTTCCAGGATCCGGCCTCGCCGCTCGGCCCGTGGCGGGCCTACGGCGCCCTCGTCATCCTCGGTCCGGCCCCGTCTCTGCCGGATCCCGGGGACGTCCAGGCCGCGGCCGACCGCACCGGCTGTCGGGCCGGGCTCAGCCCGCTGCCGAACGCGGCCGGACTCGGCCTCCGGCTCCTCGCGCCCGACGGCGGGACCCTGGCGGCGGGGCTGGAAGCGGCCGCCGGTTGCGCCTTCGCGGCGCTGACCGGCCTCGCGCCGGCGCGCCGCCGCAAATAGGAGGCCGGCGTCCGGGCACGCCGCCGCCGATATGGGCAGGCTGCCGATGTTTTCATCTTGAGGAAATTTATTTTCTTTGGAAGAAATGTGCTGAAGGAGACGATCCCGTGCGTGACGGCTGATCCGGTGCGGATGGGGCGGCCCACCTTCTCGAACGCTCTGAAGGATTTGCCCGCCATGGCGACAGACGACCCCGCGCACTTCACCCTTCGCCGGCGCCTGCTGCTCGGGCTGGCGGCAGCGCCGCTCGCGGCAGCGCTGCCGCGCGGCGCGGCGGCCGCCGAGGCCGGCGGGCTGGCGGTGACCGACAGCGAGGTGACGGTCGGGATCCTGCACTCGATCACCGGCACGATGGCGATCTCCGAGACCGGGCCGAGCCAGGGCGAGAAGCTCGCGATCCAGCAGATCAACGACGCCGGCGGCGTGCTCGGCCGCAAGATCAAGGTCATCCAGGAGGACGGCGCCTCCGACTGGCCGACCTTCGCCGAGAAGGCCAAGAAGCTGCTGGTCAACGACCACTGCGCCGCCGTGTTCGGCTGCTTCACCTCGGCGTCGCGCAAGGCGGTGCTGCCGGTGTTCGAGCAGTATAACGGCCTCCTGTACTACCCGACCTTCTACGAGGGCCTGGAGCAGTCGAAGAACGTCTTCTACACCGGCCAGGAGGCAACCCAGCAGATCCTCGCCGGCCTCGACTGGGTCCACAAGGAGAAGGGCGGCGACAGCTTCTACTTCATCGGCTCGGACTACATCTGGCCGCGCACCTCCAACAAGATCGCCCGCAGGCACATCGAGACCGTGCTCAAGGGCAAGGTCGTCGGCGAGGAATACTTCCCCCTCGGCCACACGCAGTTCAACTCGGTGATCAACAAGATCAAGCTCACCAAGCCGAAGGTGATCTTCGCCACGATCGTGGGCGGCTCGAACGTGGCGTTCTACAAGCAGCTCAAGGCGGCGGGCATCGACCTGTCGAAGCAGGTGCTGATGACGCTGTCGGTCACCGAGGACGAGGTCGACGGCATCGGCGGCGAGAACATCGCCGGGGCCTACTCGTGCATGAAGTATTTCGAGTCGATCCAGAACGAGAACAACAAGGCCTTCGTGGCCGCGTTCAAGAAGATGTGGGGCGAGAAGACGGTCATCGGCGACGTGACGCAGGCGGCCTATCTCGGGCCGTTCCTGTGGAAGATGGCCTGCGAGAAGGCCGGCTCGTTCGACGTCGACAAGGTGGTGGCGGCCTCGCCGGGGCTGGAGTTCAAGGGCGCGCCCGAGGGCTACGTGAAGATCGACGAGAACCATCACCTCTGGTCGAAGACCCGGGTCGGCCGGGCCAAGACCGACGGCCAGTTCGAGATCGTCTACACCAGCCCCGAGCTGATCAAGCCCGACCCGTTCCCGAAGGGCTACCAGTGAGGCCCGCGGCCGGGTGATCCGGCGAGGGCGGGGAGGCCGGGTCGAACGGCATCCCCGCAGGCCATCGTCCGCCGCACGGGCGACGCGGCTCAGTCCTCGCGCGCGTCCGACGGCGACGAAATCGCGCCGCCGCGATGGGCGATGAGGTCGATCTCGACCAGGGCGTCGTAGGCGAGCCCCGTCGTGCCCACGCAGGTCCGGGCCGGCAGCCGGTCGGGCGGGAAGAAGGACTTGTAGGTGTCGTTGAAGGCGGCGTAGTCGCGCTTGAACTCCGTCAGGAACGCGCGCGCGACGACGACATTCTCGAGGCCCAGGCCGAGGCCGGCCAGGACCGTTCCGAGATTGGCCATCACGTTGCGGGTCTGCGCCTCGATCCCGTCGGGCAGGATTCCGGGCCTGTCCGGAGTGTCGGGCATCTGGCCGGTGACGAAGACGAAACCGTCGACCTCGACCGCGTGGCTGAACGGGGCGACCGGCTGCGGCCCTCCGGAGACCATGTGGAACAGCATGGCTGACGAGGCTGAGTGGGGCTGCGGCACCGCGATCTCCCTTCCGACGGGCTCGACCGGCCCGATCTCCGTGATCCAGGTCCGCGACCGTAGGGTGACGATCCGGCCGGGGATAGTGCCGGATTCCGCGGCGGGATCTGAGCCGCCCCGCGCGGATCGGACAGCCTGCGGGGCGGGCGGTGATCCGGCTGATCCGGCCCCTGGAAACGCACGCCGCGGCGTCGCGGGGGCGATCGCGGGCCTCCTGAGAGCCCGACGCGCCGCTCGCGCTAGAGGCCGAGGTTGCGGCCCGGATGCGCGTCGGCGAGCTTGGCCCGGCGGACGTAGCCGCGCATGGTCTTGAGATCCCGGTGACGGGAATGCGCCATGATCTCCTCGTCGCGCGAACCGCGCTTGTACGCCTCGGTGATGAAGCCCGCGCGGAACCCGTGGGCGGAGATGCGCTCCCGCGGTCCGGCGACGAGGCCGGCCTCCGCCGCGCGCTTCTGAACGATGCGACCGACGGAATCGGGATGCAGCCCGTCGTCCATCACGGTGCCGTCCGCGCGGACGGCCCGGAAGACGTGACCGTCGGCCGGGGCCGCCTGCAGCCAGCGCCGGAGCGCGGCGACCGGACAGGATGCGGGGGTCCGGCCAGCGAGAACGCTCACGATCGTGCCCTCGCCGTCCTGATCACCTTTCGAATACGGCAGGAACACGTCGACGGCCCCGTCCCGGAAAGCGAGGTCTTCGAACCGGATCCGCGCGACCTCGGAGCGTCGGAACGCGCCGGCGAAGCTCATCAGGAACAGGGCGCGGTCCCGGAGAGCAGCGACCGTGCCTTCGCAGACTGACACGATTCGAATGGTCTCGGGCACGCCGAGCGCGGCGGCCTGCTTCCGCGGCCGGCCGTAGCGCCGGAACATCCCGCGCAGGGCCGCCCGCACGGCCGGATGGGCCGGGATCCACGGCAATCCCTGGAGTTTGTGGGCCTGACCGATCGTGACGAGCCGACGCTCGATCGTCGCGCGCTTGTGGGTCTCGGCCATGGATGTGAGGTAGCTCGCCACCTGCTCGGGACCCGCGGGCAGGGGCGCGAGGTCGTGGCCGCGGCACCACTGCGTGTAGTGCTGCCAGTCGGCGCGGTAGGCCCGGCGGGAATTCTGCGAGAGCGCCTCATCGGCGAACGCGCGGGCGCGGGCAGCCAGCGTGGCGGGCAGCGTCATACGTCTCTCCCTCGATCCGGCCCGAGCGTGACCCAGCGTCTGATAAGAAAGGGTTATCAGACGCTGGGCGATGCGCGCGGAGCCAATGGCTGCTGCCGCCGGCGGTGAGGACGCCCGCTCATGGCACTGCGGGTCACGACGGGCTGCGCGCTTCCGCCGGATCCCCGGGCAGGAGCACGAGGCGGAGGGCCGGGACGACCAGCAACAGCATCACCGGTCCGACGATCATCCCGCCGACGACCACGGTCGCCAGCGGCGTCTGCACCTGCGAGCCGATGCCGCTCGAGAGGGCCGCCGGGAACAGGCCGATGCAGGCCGAGAGCGCCGTCATCAGCATCGGGCGCATCCGCTGCCCGGCGGCGTGGTACATCGCCTGCCGCACCGGCAGGCCGGCTCGGTGCACCTCGTTGTCGTAGGTCGGCATCAGAATACCGTCCATCACCGACGCGCCGAACAGCGACGCGAAGCCGACGACGTCGCCGGTGTTGAGCCCAGGCGGCCCGCCTTCTCCCGGTCGACGGCAACGGTGAAGCTCGGCCGGCCGAGGACGTGGAAGATCCCGAGATCCTCGACCCCGCGGACCTGGGCCATCTCCGCCCCGATCCGCGCGGCCAAGTCTTCAAGGACCGCGAGGTTGAGTCCGATGATCTCGACCGAGTTCGCGCCCTTCACGCCGGAGATCGCCTCCTCGACGTTGTCCTGGATATACTGCGCGACGTTCAAGGTGATCCCGGGCAGCCCGTTCTCCAGTCGACCCCGTACTTGAACGTCACCCGCCTGGTCGAGGCGGGCTTCCACGTCGACCGGGTGATGCGCAAGATCCAGGTGGCGACCCGCATGCAGGCGACCATCGCCTGCGTCAGGCTCGGCCTGATCGAACCGTGACGCCGCCGAACGCGGCCGCCTAGCGGCAGGGATGTCCGGGGGGACAGGCCGGACGCGGATTGCCGTGGGGCGGCGGCGGTCCCGGACGGGCGGCCGGTGGGGGCGCGGGGTGCGGGGCCGGCTGCGGGCGCGCCATCATCTGCTGCCGCTGGGCCGCCTGCTGCTGGCGAGCGGCCGCCTGCTGGGCGAACTGCGCCTGCAGGGCCTGATGCCGCTGGGCGGCCTGCTGCGCCTGCTGCGCCTGCTGCTGGCGCGCGGCCTGGACCTGCTGTCGGCGCTGTGCCGCCTGGGCCTGAGCGGCGTCACGCCGCGCGAGGGCCTCCTGCCGCTGGCGCGCCATCAGCGCGGCGCCGGGATCGACGGGCGGTCGCGCCGCGGCGCGATCCGGGGCGGGCCCGCGCGGCTGAACGGGGACACCGGATCCGGCGTGGAGGTCCTGGACGCGCGGCGCGCCGGCCGGTCGCGGCGGTTGAGTTTCCCCCGGGCGGAATGCCTGCCGGGACGCGGAGAAGGGCGATGGGGCAGAGGGCAATGCCGCAGCGGGCGCTTGGGCCGCGGGCGGAGCCGCCATCCGCGACGCGCCCGCCGGGAGGGGCCGGCCGCTCGCGCCGGGCAGCGCGTGTCCGGGCGCCGTCTGTCCGGGGGGCGCGGCAAGCGCCGCCTGCGGCGGGGCGGACAGGGGGCCCGACTGAGGCGCGCCCCGTCTCGGTCTCGCCTGGCCACCCGGGCCGGGCAGGGGCATTCCCGGCGGAGGCGCCGCGGCGGCCCGCTGCTGCAGGGCGGCCGGCAGCGCGACCCGCGCGG
>NZ_JBKFAV010000248.1:0-283 GCF_053345825.1 Methylobacterium sp. C33D | reverse complement strand
ATCTTCCGAAGAGACCCAGCGCCGGCCGCCCGATGGCCGGGCGGGTACGACAAGTAGATGACACCGGGATGACACGTCGCACGACAGCGCGGCCGGCCCGGGCGCGGCACGGTTCCGGGCTCTCGCGCGGTCCTCTCCGCCAGGAGCAGCAGTGCGTAGCAGAAGGACGCGCGGATCGTGGGCGGCGACGAGGTGGATGCGGCGACGGAATCCGATCCGGCCTGGCTGGCCCAGCACGCCGAGCGGGAAGCCGTGGAGCGGGCGCTCGCGCTGGCGCAGGCCC
>NZ_JBKFAV010000247.1:0-284 GCF_053345825.1 Methylobacterium sp. C33D | reverse complement strand
ATCGATCTCGGCGGTCGTGTTGTAAAGCCCGAACGAGGCGCGGCAGGTCGAGGTGACGCCGAAGCGGTTGAGCAGCGGCATCGCGCAGTGGGTCCCCGCCCGAACCGCCACGCCCTGCCGGTCGATCACCGTGGCGATGTCGTGGGCATGCGCGCCCTTCATCTCGAAGGCGATCACGCCGCCCTTGCCCGGCGCGGTGCCCATCAGGCGCAGGGCATTCATCCCGCCGAGGCGCTCCTGTGCGTAGGCCGTGAGCTTCGCCTCGTGCGCTGCGATCGCGTCGC
>NZ_JBKFAV010000246.1:0-284 GCF_053345825.1 Methylobacterium sp. C33D | reverse complement strand
GCTCCTCCAGGACGCGTCGCCGCGCGACGAACAGCGGCTTAAGAAGGGCGCTCCCCTTCAGGAAGGCCGCGACCCTGGGGCGGGACGTGAAGATGGTCGACTCGAAGGGCTTGCGGGACACGGCATTCGGCACGAGCGCGCGACCGCGCCTTACCGCGCCGCGCTAGAAGAAGTAGCTCCAATTGTCCGACGTCACCGCGACCGGTCGGTTCGCGCGCAGGATTCCCTCGGCCGCCGACCGGGTGATGACGTAGGCCGCCGTCGTTCCGAGGCTGCCCATGTCC
>NZ_JBKFAV010000245.1:0-284 GCF_053345825.1 Methylobacterium sp. C33D | reverse complement strand
CCAGTCCTTCGCGGAAGGCGAGCGCTGCTCGGTGGGGCGCGACTTCTGCGGCCACGGCCTCGGGCGCACCTATCACGACGCGCCCACGATCCTGCACTACGTCGGGGCCAGCTACGACGTGCCGTTCAAGCCCGGCCAGTTCTTCACGATCGAGCCGATGATCAATCTCGGCCGGCCGGCCGTGAAGGTTCTTGGCGACGGCTGGACCGCCGTGACCCGCGACCGCTCGCTCTCCGCCCAGTTCGAGCACACGGTGGGCGTCACCGAAACCGGCGTCGAGATCT
>NZ_JBKFAV010000244.1:0-284 GCF_053345825.1 Methylobacterium sp. C33D | reverse complement strand
GATGCCCAGCGCGATGCCGAGCAGAACCTGGCCGTAGATCGACCGAAGCAGCCTCATGCGTTCCTCCAGAATGACGGGACGGAGCCCGCCGCGGTTTCGTCCGCGGTCGTGCGCTCCCTCGTGGTCCTGACCCCGTGGCGTCGGGGCCGCGCCCGCGGACCGGATCGTGGTCCGCGGGCGTGGGACTCGTGAGTCCGCGACTTGTGAGACGGCGATCGCCGCGTCAGGCGCTGCGGTAGAGCTTCGTCATCACGAACTCCCGGTGGCCGAGGGACTCGGCCGCC
>NZ_JBKFAV010000243.1:0-285 GCF_053345825.1 Methylobacterium sp. C33D | reverse complement strand
AGCCCGGCGGGCAGGGGGCGAGCTCCGGCGGCCAGCGCGAGTTCGTCGCCGTCCTCGCCCGCGCCGCCGTGGCGGGGGGCGTGGCGGGGGTGTTCATCGGGACCCATCCCGACCCGGACCGGGCCCCCTCCGACGGCCCCAACATGGTGGCGCTGAAGGACCTGCCGGCGCTGCTGGAGGAGCTCCTCGCCTTCGACCGGCTGGCCAAGCGCCGGACCGCCTGACCGTCTCAGGCGCCCGCCGGCTCCAGGACGTGGATCCGCAGGGGCTGGACGAGGCCGAACG
>NZ_JBKFAV010000242.1:0-287 GCF_053345825.1 Methylobacterium sp. C33D | reverse complement strand
GCTCTGTAGGGCAGGAGCGCGGGCTTCGCCTGTAGGATCTCGCGCGCATCGCGATAGGCGTCGTCAGGCTCGGACAGTCCCTCGGCGTCGAGGCGCGTACGATAGGCCGAGAACACGGCCCAGACCTTCTCCTTCGTCTAGCGATCCAATGAGGTGCCGCGGCCGGTCCGCTGCACCCGGAGATAACTCCCGAGGTCGGAGATGCCGTTCGCCTGGACGACCTGACGCCACTCGTTCTTCAGAAAGTCGAGCGTGACGGGCAGCTCGCGACCCTCGGTGTAGTAGGC
>NZ_JBKFAV010000241.1:0-287 GCF_053345825.1 Methylobacterium sp. C33D | reverse complement strand
GCGCGCGCACGAGGCGGCGCGCCCCGCGCCCGTCGCGCCGCTGCACGGCGTCGATGGTGGCGGCGTGCTCGTCCACCAGCTGCGCCGGGTCGCGCCCGCGGATGCCGTCGAGGCTGACCCGGACGAGCCGGTCCGCCTGCTCGACGAGGTCGCGCACGGTCGCGGCCATGCGGCGGTTCCCCGACGCCTCGGCGAGGGCGATGTGGAAGGCGCGGTTCTCCGCGATGAAGTCGGCGCCGTCCGCGACGGCGGGGAACCCGTCGAGCGCCGCCAGGACGGACTCGGGC
>NZ_JBKFAV010000240.1:0-287 GCF_053345825.1 Methylobacterium sp. C33D | reverse complement strand
CAGCTCAGCATGTGGGTGCGCATCCGCGGCCAGACCGTGGAGGCGCTGCGCGGCTACGAGATCGACTTCGCCCCCATGGGCCGCCCGCCCCGGGACTTCCCGATCGAGGCCGCCACCTTCGGGCCGCACCCGATCGTGCTGATCGCGCCGCCGGGCCATCCCCTGGCGAGCCGGACCGACCTGAACCGCGAGGACCTCGCCGACCAGCCGTTCTTCCTGCGCGAGGAGGGTTCGGGCACCCGCATGGTCTTCGAGGAGTTCATGACCGGCGTCCTGGTCAAGCGGGC
>NZ_JBKFAV010000239.1:0-287 GCF_053345825.1 Methylobacterium sp. C33D | reverse complement strand
CGGGTGGTGATCGCGCTCGCGCTCGCCGCCGAGCCGGAGCTGATCATCGCCGACGAGCCGACCACGGCGCTGGACGTCTCGGTCCAGGCCCAGATCATCACGCTGCTGACGCGCCTGTGCCGCGAGCACGGCACCGCGGTGATGCTGGTGACCCACGACATGGGCGTGATCGCCGAGGCCGCCGACCGGGTGGCGGTGATGTATGCCGGGCGCGGCGCCGAGATCGGCCCGGTCGCCTCGGTGATCGCGAAGCCCCACCACCCCTACGCGGTCGGCCTGATGGGGGC